>JBEGTL010000033.1:0-28841 GCA_041179425.1 Pseudomonadota bacterium
GGCCGACATGCTCGGCAAGTTTATGGCTCGGCGCTGCCCGAAGCCCGGCTCAGCGGTCGCGTCGTGTTGTGCCTCGACCAGCCGTCGTTGTGAGCCGGGATCGAGGCGTGCGTGTTGCCGCCGCGGATCTCGACTCAGCGGAGCGCGTGCACGGCAAAGCCCACGGCGGCGCCGAGCGCGATGACCCACGTCGAGCCCACCGCGAAGCGCACCAACAACACCACGCTGACGACGGCGATGCCCACCGTGGGAAGGTCTATTAGCGCCGCGAAACCGAGCTGCACGGTGACCACGGCCATCAACGCGAGGGACGCGACGTTGACGCCGTCCAAGAACCAACCTGCGTTTTGCGAGGCGCGCAGGCGCGGCACCAGCGGTCCGCTCAGTGCGACGAAGACAAAGGCTGGCAAAAAGATGCCCAACGTAGCGAGCAGGGCACCACTCGGCCCTGCCAGTACGTAGCCGATGAAGGTTGCGGTGGTGAACACGGGGCCCGGCGTGACTTGGCCCACGGCCACGGCGTCGAGCAGCTGCGCCTCGGTGAGCCAGTGCAGCCGCGACACCAGGTCGGCGCGCAAGAACGCGATCAGCACGTAGCCGCTGCCGAACAACACCGAGCCGATCTTGGCGAACACCCAGAACAGGGAGGCCGGCGTGGCCGAGCTCGCACCGAGACCAAAGACCAGCGGGGCGAGCGGTGCGTAGGCGCGCTTGGGCGCCGACGGGACGTCGTCTCGATGGGCGCTGCGGTAGCGGATGGCGACGCTGAGCAGACCCGCACCGAACAGCACCAAAAGCTCGTGGGTGCCGAGCGCCACGAGTGCGATCGCCGCCGCCCCGAGCACACGCAGCAAGGGCGTGCGCGCGGCGCGAGGGGCGAGGCCCCACAGCGCTTGCAGCACCACTGCGACCATCACCGGCTTGACGCCGTAGAGCAGCCAGCCTGCTTCGGCGCGTGTCCCCAGGTGCACGTAGGCCCACGCGCAGGCGAGGGTGATCAGCATGGCCGGAGCGATGAACGAGATGCCGGCGACCCACAGGCCTGCCCAGCGCCGCCGTTCCCAGCCGATGTGGATGGCAAGCTCGGTCGAGTTGGGACCCGGGATGAGGTTGGTCGCGCCGAGCAGGTCGAGAAAGCGCTCGTTGCTGAGCCAGTTGCGTCGGCGCACCACCTCTTCTTGCATCATGGCGATGTGCGCGGCCGGCCCCCCGAACGCGGTGCTGCCCAGGCGCAAAAACAACAACGCGAGCTCGCGTAGCGAGGTGGTTGCTGCCGCTGCTGCGCTCTGTGCGCCGTCGACGCTCGCCTCGGGTAACACCTGCACCTTACGGGTCGGAGAGCACGGCCTGAAGCGCCTCGAGCAGCGCGGGCCCGATGGTTCGCAGCTGCGCCTTGTGCAGCTGTGACAGGCCGGCCAAACGTCCTTCGCCGTCGGCTGTGATCTCGACCAGCACCTCGCGCCGGTCGCGCTCGCTCGGGACACGCCTGACCAGCTGTGCGGCCGCGAGCTTGTCGACCAGCGCCACGGTGGTGTGGTGCTCGACGCACAGCCGCTGCGCGAGCGTGCCGATGGTCGGCCGCAGCTCGGCGGGCAACCCCTTGATGGCCAACAGCAGCTGGTGGTGCTGCGGCTCCAAGCTGGCTTCGCGCGCGGCGCGCTCGCTGAAGCTGATGAAGGCGCGGAGCTGGTAACGCAGCTCTGCCAGGGCGCGATACTCCGCGAGCGTCGGCAGGTTGCGTCGCATGTCGTTCGCTATGCCACGCGGCCTGGGGGCTTGCACCTGGGGGGGCGAGCCGCGCGCTTAGCGTACGCATGAAACGACTCCTTCGAGGAAGAACGCCGGTATATATCTACCGTCGATACATGCATCCATCTTAAAAGACAGAACTCCCTGGCGACGGACGTCTGCTCGAGCGCTCCAGCGGAGCGGCAAGCGCTTGCTCACGCATCCGTGGAGTCCGCTGCCGATGCTCGAGCTGTGGCGATGCCTGCTACGGCTTGCGCGTCTTCTTGGTGACCTTGTACTTCGCTCTGATCTTCGAGCCGTCACGACTCGTGTAGCTGAGGACGACTTCTTTGAGGTTCGCCTCGAGCGAGACGTCGAGCAGCCGGTCTTCTCCCAGCGAGCCTCCGCCGCGGTAGCTCCCGGCATTGGGCTCGGGCAGTAGATCTTCGCAGCGGGAGGTCTTTTTGCACCCCGTCGCGAGCGCGAGCGGCGCCACCAGCAAGCACAGTTGCCAGCGCCTCATGGCTGGGTCTTCTCCAAGCTGACATTCAGGCCCACGCCGTCGGTCGAGCCGAGCAGCAGCCCGCGAGACAGCTCTTTTTGCGCGGGGTCTCGCGTCGCGCCGCGCAGCACCGCCTGGGTGCCGAGTGCGCGCGCGACTGCCTGCAGGTCTGCGTTGCCAGACAGCGCTTCGACACGAGTCAGCTCGAGATCCCACACGTAGGCCGGGCGCGTGCACTCGGCGTCGGCGCCGACGGTCGAGACCGGCGCTCCCAGCGCGGTCAGCGCGAGCGAGAGCAGCGCCAGAGGCGTGAGTCTTCGCGGCATGTTTTGTCGTCCCCCCGGGCAAGCTTACCCGCACACCGGGGGACGACTCTACAAACCTAGCGGCCCAGTGCCCTGATCGAGCACTAGCGCGAGGTCTTCCACTCCTGCTTGGCCTGCTTGCCGGGGCGATCGACGTGGACCTTGTCGTCGACCATGGTGACCCAGCTCAGCGGGATGGAGTGGTGGTTGCGGCACATGTGGCGCGAAAACTCTCGCACATGTGCCCCATCGGGACGGCTTGTCGCAGGCCTGTCGAGACTCTGTCTGTTGCGGGTCGAAGCCCGCGCGGCGCCTCAGAGTGCGGCTTGGATCTGCGCCAGGTCGAGCACGCGGTCTCTGAGCACGAGCTTGGCCCAGTTGGCACCGGCCGTGGGGATGTAGAGGACCCTGTCCTCGCTGTGGGAGAGCTCGAGTCGCAGCACGTCGACCGTGGCGATGCTCTGGCCGGCGGCGTCGAGCACGGTGGCCGTCTCGAACTCGCCGCCCGGCGTGCTGTTCTCGACGATGCCGCCCCAGCGCGCCGAGCCGTCGCCGTAGAGCAGCACGTTGTGCCAGGTGACGGGCGACAGCGGCGCGTGGACGAACGCGAGCTTGTTCACCGCCAACGAGCGGATGGCCAGCGCACCGTAGGTGTAGGGACTGATCCAGTTGGGGGCGCAGTAGCCCATCACGTCTTTGTACATCATGGGCGAGAGCAGCTTGCTGATGCGGCTGTCCCAGCCCCAGTCCATGATGGAGCCCGTCTTGTCGGGGTACATCATGTCGACGCCGTCGATGCTGCCGCCCTGCACGCACGGTGCATGGCCGCGACCGTGCGCGTGGCCGAGCTCGTGCACGATGGTCTCGTAGGTCTGTGCATCGGCAAACGACGCGCCGAGGCCGCCCTGCGCGCTGGGCGAGATGCGCGTGGTCTGTGGCGCGATGCCCAGGATACAGCCGCGTCCGCAGTACGCCATCATGGTGGCCGCAGGCTGCATGAGACCAAAGTAGTAGGTGTCGCTGGAGGGGTTGTCGGTGCTGCGCTCGCGCAAGACCTGGTTGAGCAAGTTGGACCAACCGCGGCTGTCGGTGCCCGCGACCGAGCCCGTCCACTTGATGGGCGTCGCGCGCACGGTGACGTCGACAGCAGCCACGGGATAGTAGGCCAGCAGGGCGGCTTTGATCTTGTCGAGCTCGGGCGCGTCGGTCTTGGGCAGTCGTCCGGCGATGTCGATGGGGACCACCACGACTTTGAGCTTGCCGACGCTCTGCGCGCCGAGCGCACGTGTGCCGGTTGCGGGCACACGGGTATCGGCAGCGTTGCCGCCCGTCGCCTGACAGTTGGTCTCTTGCAGACTGACGCTGAACTGTGTGGAGGGCTCGATCTTGGTCGGGTCGACCTCGAAGCTGAACGTGGAGGTCGCGTCTGCGTCGGTCGAGGCGGAGGCGATGGTGCGGTCGTCGACGACCGTGGTCTCGCCTGCGGTACCCGTCAGCGTGAGCACCGCGTGCACGGGGTGCTTGGTGTAGCCCGTGGTCGTGTCGACGAACACGCGGACGAGCGCCTTCTTACCGGCCACCACCGGGACCGCCGGCGTGGCGACGAACGCGCCGGCCTTGTAGAGCTGCGCGCGCACCGTCTGGTAGATTGAGATGTCGCGCACCTTCAGGCCGATTGCGGCCGGCGAGTTTGCGCACCCGCTGCCTGGCTTGCTTGCATCGCCGACGTTTGGCGAGCTGGCGTCCCCTGCATCGCGCTGCATCGTGCTGGCGGGCTCGGACTCGTCCTCATCACCTTCAGACGGCGCGGGAGGCCCCGCGTCGCGGGTGCCCGCATCCTTGTTGCCAGCGTCTTTGGGTCGTCCGGCGTCCTTGGCCGCCCCCGCATCCTTTTTTACGACCGGCTCGTCGTCGTCCTCACCGTCGTCATCCTCGCCCCGCTGAGAGGGATCGGTCGCGCGTTTGGTGGGCTCGATCTCGCCTGCGCAAGCCGTGAGGGACGCGAACCCTACGAGCCAAATCGCGAGCGGAAGTGCGGGGATGGGGGGCCGTTTGCGCATCTCGTGAACAACGATTCATACCAGGACTCCCAGGCAAAAAAAGCCTGGTGATCGTGGTGTGCCGGGTCAATTCAGGCCGTTTGTTTTATTGTGCAATGTCAGTGGACGAGATTGTGGCCACGGGCACGGGTACCTTGTGTGCGGCGTGAAGGGCATCAATCCCCAAGCTCTAGCAGCTACGCGCAAAGATGAGCCGCGGTGGCCTTGCGTGCTGAGCTCTCGTCGGCATGCGCGCGCGCCATCGACTCGAGTCGGCGAGTCACGCCAATCTTCGCTCGCACGCCCTCAGGCGCGCATCGACACTCTTCGCTCGCGCCGCCCGAGGCGTCGCTTCGACTCTTCGCTCGCGCCGCCTGAGGCGTCGCTTCGACGCACCTCGCAGGAGTGTCAGATCGTGGTGCTCTTCGCTCGCTCGCGGCGCGCTGAACCGACGCTTCGACACAGACACAGTAAGGTGTGCGCCGCTGTCGACGAACGCAGCCCGGTGCTGCAAGATGCGCTCGCCGAGGGGCCTGTGCACGTCGGCGAGGAGCAGCATGACACTCGGCGTGTATCAGGCCTACGACCGCGCGCACATCCGTGAGGTCGCGACAGATAGCGAGCACGACCTCGAGCGCAAGCTCGTTCGTGCCCACAGCGCCTTTCAAGCTCGCGACGGCTGGCTCAAACCCTTCGAGCGTATCGCCTTGCTCGAGCGCCTGGTGCCGCTGCTCGATGCGCAGCGCGACAGCTTTGCCGAGCTGATTGCGCGCGAGGGCGGCAAGCCGCTGGCGGATGCCAAGGTCGAGGCCACGCGCGCCGTCGACGGCATCCGCAACGCCATCGACGAGCTGCGCAACTTCGCTGGGCACGAGGTCCCGATGGGACTCACTGCTGCGAGCGACCGGCGCTGGGCGTTCACCACGCGCGAGCCGATCGGCGTGGTGGCCGCCATCTCGGCCTTCAATCACCCACTCAATCTGATCGTCCACCAGGTCGTACCGGCGCTGGCGACGGGCTGTCCGGTGCTGGTCAAGCCCGCCTCCAGCACACCGCTCAGCTGCATCGAGTTCATCAAGCTGGTGCATCAGGCCGGCTTCGCCGAAGCGTGGTGCGACACGATCATCACCGACGAGATCAGCCTGTCGGAGAAGCTCGCCACCGACCCTCGGGTCGCGTTCCTCAGCTTCATCGGCTCGGCGCGTGTCGGTTGGTCGTTGCGCAGCAAGCTCGCACCGGGCGCACGCTGCGCGCTCGAGCACGGCGGCTCGGCGCCGCTGTTGGTCGACCGTGCAGTCGACCTCGCTGCCATCATCGAGCCCATCGTGAAGGGGGGCTACTACCACGCAGGCCAGGTGTGCGTCTCGACGCAGCGCATCTTCGTGCACGAACAGCTGCACGACGAGTTCGTCGACCGGCTCAGCCAGCGAGTTGCTGCGCTACGCGTCGGCGATCCACGTGCAATCGAGACCGAAGTAGGACCTTTGATCTTGCCCAAAGAAGTCGAGCGCGTGGCGAGCTGGGTCGACGAGGCGGTCGCGTCCGGTGCGCGGCTCGCGACGGGTGGCCGACGAATCGGCGAGACCACCTACGCGCCCACCGTGCTGGTCGGCCCCGCGGCGAGCGCCAAGGTCTCGCGCGAAGAGGTGTTTGGCCCCGTCACCTGCGTGTATCGTTTCGGCGAGCTCGCGCAGGCGATCGAGCAAGCCAACAGCTTGCCCTTGTCGTTTCAGGCGAGCGTCTTCACCAACGATCTACAAGTCGCGCTCCACGCCGCCGAGCGCCTCGACGCATCGGCTGTGATGATCAACGACCACACCGCGTTTCGTGTCGACTGGATGCCCTTTGCAGGCCGCAAACAGTCCGGCTACGGCATCGGTGGCATCGGCCCCACCATGCACGACATGACGCAGCACAAGATGATCGTGTTTCGTCGTCCGTGACGGTCGGCACGCAACGGGCGCGCTCGTCGCCTCGGCGACGTGGCCGTCCACGGCACGCACTTGGCCACCGGGAGTACTGTTCAGCCCTCGAGGCGCAGCGCGCGACGCAGCGCTTGTTGGTCGCCCGTGAACGGCGTGCCGTGCGTTTCGAGCGCGAGCAGCGCCTCACGCAGCGCGGCGTGCATCGAGCTCACGACCTCGAGCGTCTTGAGCGTGTCGGCCGAGAACCACTTGAATGCAGTCACCGCGCCGCGCACCAGAGCGCTGTCGATGGGCAGATAGCTCTTGAGAGTGACGTTGATCTGCTCGGGCGTCATGTGCAGGGCCACGGCGTTGGCGACGCGTCTGCGGCCGGCTGCGCTCACCTTGGTCGGGTACGGAGTGTCGCCAAATGAGAATGTTTAGGGCGACCTGCCCGCATCGCGCCCAGCGTCTTTGGTCACACCTGCATCTTTCACGGGGCCGGCGTCTTTGCTGATGCCTGCGTCTTTGACGGGGCCGGCGTCTCGGACGGGGCCTGCGTCGTGAGTCGTGGTCTGTTCGTCTTCGTTGGTGGGCTCAGCATCTGCGTCCGCGGACTGCTCGTCGTCTTCGGTCGACGCACTGTCGCTCGGACGCGGAGGCTCGCCAACATCGTTCGCAGTCGTCGGCGCGCCCGCGGCGATCCAAGCGGTGACCTCCGCGATGCCGCGCGCGGACAACGGCTCGCCCACGGGCATCTGCTGCTTGTTGCACGCCGGGTCCGGGCCCTTGAGCAGGTCGAGCAGGTACGACTCGTCGGGGTCGCCGGGCGTGACGAAGGGTTTGCCGCTGCAGCTCTTGCCCGTGCGCAGATCGTCGGCGAGGCCGTCGACGCTGACAAACCTGGGCGGCGGAGTGAGGGACCCGTTGTGGCAGCCGCCGCAGTCGCCAAAGGTGGTGGCGAACAGGCGCTCGAGCGTGACGCTCTCTGCCGGTTCTGTCTCGCATTCTTGGTACTGATAGCCGGCCGTGCCGGGCGTCGCGACGCTCTTGTCGAGCTTGGGGTTGTTGGTCTCCACGAGCGGCGCGCCGCACGCCAGCCAGTTGCGCAACACCTCGCGTGTCTGCACCTGGGGGATCTTCGAGTACGCCTTGCCGCGCTTACAGGGCGTCTTCTCACTCGACGCGTAGATGGTGCTCATCACGTCGTCGATCATCCCGCCCGGTGGCATCAGCCCATCTTGGATCTGCTGCCAGATCAGGTTGCGCTGCTCGACGATCTTTTTTTGACGCGCGCGCAGTCCTGACACCTGCGTGTTCGTGAGCTTGACGACAGTGACTGCGCCTCTCTTTCGGGTACCCGCTACGTCCTCTTGATCGACTGGCAACAAATCGAAGTCGAGCCCGGCCGGTACGCCGTGCCGAGCCAAGCCCGTCGCGCCCGAGGCGTGACAGCCTACGGCGCACGCCTTGTTGAGGATTGCTTGGCCGCCGTACATCACGTTGCCGTTGACCCAGACCGTGTCGCGGCCCTGCAGAGATCCTTGGCAGATTCCTACGTCTTCGGTGCATGCCGAAGCAAAGTGAGAGAGGCCCACGAGCGCGGCGCACAGCAGTCGGTTCCACTTCATTGGCGCCGATTTGAGTCGAGCGAGTGAGCATCGTCAAGTGACCGAGCGAGCCACGGACGATGCCCGTCACGTACGTTTGGGGCCGCACTCGCTCACGACGGAACGCACGTCGAAGAAGGAGCATCGCGACGCTGCTACCGATCGGCCAACGCGAGGCTGCGCTGTCCGTCTTTTCTCAATTCTCATCGAGGACGTACTTCGAGTATGACTAGCGAGCTTTTCACATCCCCCGCTCGTTTTTCATTCAACACAGATCGTGGTTCGGTGGCATTGCGGAATGAACGCGGGTCGGCTGTACGTATGTATCGCCTCTACGCGTGAACTTAAGAGTGGCCAAAAAGCCACTCGCTTCTTTCATCGCTCGCGCGCCCGAGGGCGCTTCTTTTTATCGCAGGAGCGCCAAGGGCGCGCTCGGACGCCGCATCAACCGGTTCGTACGCGCCGGTTTTTATTCAGAGGAGACCCATGAATTCTTCAACTCGACTCGCATTGCTTCTTGGACTTCAGCTGGCCGCTGGCGCCGCATTCGTGGCCTGTGGCAGCGACCCTGCCGACGACTCCGAAGACAACCCGGGCAAAGGCGCCGATGCTGGTGACAAGCCCACGGGCAGCACCGACCCTGTCAATGGCCAGCTCGGCATCTTGTCTTCTCCCCTGTACTCGGCCTTCGTCGAGGGACACGAAGCGCAGGTCCCGGTGGTGCTCAAAGATGCCGCGCGTCGCGGCAAGGGCGCGAAGTTCACGTCGAGCGACCCGTCGATCGCAGTCGTGTCGGACTCGGCCGACGGTGCCACTGTCACCATCAAAAAAGAAGGCAGCGTCACGATCACGGGCAAGCTCGACGGTGACTCGGGCAGCACCAAGCTGACCATCAAGAAGTACACCGAAGAGCAGTGGAAGCAGGGCCAGGCGCGCTACTCCAAGAGCGACCTCGCCATCGTGCCGGCACCGGGCACGACCTCCATCACGCTGCTCGCCCTGGCCAACGGCGGTTCGCTCAACAAGACGGGCGCATGCAACACCTGCCACACGTCGCAGGCCAAGACGCTCAAGATCGAGAACACGCCCTTGCAGATCGCGGGCTACTCCGACGACGACCTCGTCACCATCTTCACGATGGGCAAGAAGCCGGATGGCGCCGCCGTCAAGACGATGATTCCCCCGTTCGCGTGGGGCATGTTCCACTCCTGGACCGTCACCGACGACGAGAAGCCCGGCCTCATCGCGTACCTGCGCACGCAAGCGCTCAAGGCCAACCCGCCCACCATCGACTACGGCGTCAAGCCGTGCCCCGGTGAGCCCACCACGATCACGAACGGCATGATCCCGAAGCTCTGCGACAACGACGGCAACCCGGTGACCATCCCTGGTCTGCCCGGTGCGGCCGGTGGCTCCGATGCGGGCACCCCCAGCACCTCGACCGGCTCCGATGCGGGCAAGCCCGCGACCTCCGGTTCTGACGCCGGCGTGGCCGCTACGAGCGACGCGGGCTGATACCCACGCTTTTTGCGAGGCTCCCCCGGGGAAGGGTGAGCGCATAGCAGGTCGACTGCGATGCGCCTCACTCTCGTCGGGGGATTTTTTTTGCTAGGGGCGAAGCAAGTCGGCGCGTCTTGCCCCATTCCATCCCTAGCATTTGGCGACTCGTGTCCCTAGGCTCAGTCCGCCATCCCCTCCCCACTCTCCCAAGCGGTTTCGTCTCCCCGTTTGCCCAGGTGCGCGCTCATGACTCGTTTTTTGTTCCGCTCAGATTTTTGCTCGCGGGTTCGCTCTTCGGCTCTTCGCTCGCGCGCCCGAGGGCGCGCTTCGACCGCGCGACCGCGGGTGCGCTTCGACGGCCTAGCTTCGGCTCTTACGCTCGCTGCCGTGTTGGTCCTGTCGTGCACGGACGACGGTGCGCTTCCTCGAGCAACGATCGATCTCGACGCGGGGACTGACGCGGCCGTCGTCACCGGGCTTGCCTCGCCTCCACCTCCGCTCCCGCCCAAGTGCCCTGCGGACGTGCTCGTGCCCCCCACGCTCGAGTGCACCGGCCTGTACGGCGCGGCGGGTACGGGCCCCGTCGAGAAGGCAGTTCATGCCTCCAATCGTGAGTTCGCCCCGGGCACGGCGTTGTGGAGCGATGGCGCCGACAAGAAGCGGTGGATCCAGCTGCCCAACGGCAAACAGATCAACACGACCGATCCAAACGCGTGGGATTTTCCTGAAGGCACGCGCGTGTGGAAAGAGTTCGGGTTCAAGGGCAAGCGTGTAGAGACGCGCTACATGCTCAAGAACCAAGGTGTCTGGGAGTTTCGCACGTATAAGTGGAACGACACCGACACGGATGCCGTGTCCATCGAGACCGGTGCCGACGTCATGCTCCCCGGTGGCCAGCTCTACACGATTCCCACGCCTGAACAGTGCAACGAGTGTCACGTCGGCTCGCGAGACAAGCTGCTCGGTTTTCAGCAGGTGCTGCTCGGTCTGCCCGGCGCCAAAGGGCTCGACCTCGCCACGCTCGCAGCTGAAAAACGCCTCTCGGTTCCGCCCGCACGAACCAACTACACCATCCCCGACGACGGCACTGGCATGTCGGCGCAAGTGCTGTCGTGGATCCATGTCAACTGCGGCGTGAGCTGCCACAACGAGACGGGCAATGCGAAGGCGAACTCGTCGAAGCTCTTCATGCGTATCGACCCGGGGCAGCTCGACGCTCCTACGACGGCCGACTGGAACATCATCAAGCTGACCCTCGGCGTGAAGTCCGTCACGGCAAACTTCTTCGGCAACACGCGCATCATCCCGGGCGCTCCCGACGACAGCTTGATCGTGCAGCTCGCGCAGACGCGCGGCAGCAACCGCGCGATGCCGCCGCTCGGCACGCGCATCGTCGATCCCAACGCCATCGGCGCGATTCGTGAGTGGATCACCCGCCTCGGCGGCGGCAAGCCACCGCTCGATGGCGGACTGCCCGTCGACAGCGGGGTGCGAGCGGATGCCACCACCGGCGATGGTTCGCTGCCGGTTGCGGATGGAGCCGTTCCAGATGCGGAGGTCTCCGACGCAGGGATCGCGGATGCAGACGTCGCGGATGCGGGCGTGGCAGATGCGGGCGAGCCAGACGCCGAGGTACCCGATGCAGGTGTTCCTCCCGTAGTCGTCGACCCTGGTCCTGTCACTCCGCCCGTGACGCCTCCGGTCGTCGAGCCACCGGTAACGCCGCCCGTTACCGAGCCGCCTGTCGTCGCACCACCCGTGACGCCGCCTGTCGTCGAGCCACCGGTGACGCCGCCTGTCGTCGTACCGCCCGTGACCCAGGCGCCGGTTGCGACCGATTCCGCGGTTGTACCGCCTGCGGTCGTTGCCAGCTAGCTCGCTAGAGCGCAGCGCTGCGGCGAGGTACTAGCTGCTTCGATCACGTCGCGAGGAGCGACTTGAGATCGAAGCTCGTGTCGGCCGCCTGCTGTGGCGTCACGGCGACGCGACCGCTGAGCAGCCGACGCGCGAGCATGTGATCTCCCGCGCGGTTGATCGACTCTACACAGGCGAGCTTGCCCTCTCGGAACAGGTACACCGAGAATGCCGTGCCGTTGGGGTCGCCACGCAGAGCCTCTTCGCAGTCGGTGCTGCGCAGGCCGGTCATCTGCAGGTGCAGGTGGCCCTGGTTGCTCCAGAACCACGGCAGTGCCTGATAGGCAGTGGGCGTCCCGACGATGCGCGCCGCAACACAGCGCGCCTGATCGACGGCGTTTTGCACCGACTCGAGGCGCAGGCGCTGCCCGTTCGCGTAGACGTTGGTGTGCGAAGCGACGTCGCCGATGGCACTGATGTTGGGGTCGCTCGTCTGTAGAAACTCGTCGACCACGATGCCATCTTCGACGGTGAGATCGCAGGTGGCCGCGAGCTCGACGTTGGGCACGACACCAATCCCAATCACGACGAGGTCGGCCGGCAAGATACGCCCGTCGACCGTCTCGACTGCACGCACGGTGCCCTGCTCGCCGAGCACGCGCATGACCTGGGTGTCGAACAGGAGCCGCACACCCATCTTCTCGTGCTCGCGCGCAAACGTTGCGGACATGGTCTTGGAGACGGCGCGTGCCATGGGGCGGTCGGCGACGTCGAGCACCGTCACGCTCAGGCCGTGCTTTGCGGCCGATGCCGCGAACTCGAGGCCGATGAAGCCAGCGCCGATGACGACGGCATGCTTGGCGCCCGGCATGCGCTCGCGCAGCTGCACTGCCTCGTCGAGGGTGCGCAGAAAAAACACGTTGGTAAGATCGGCGCCCGGAACGGGGAGGGGACGATTGCGAGCGCCGGTCGCGAGCACCAGGTGGTCGTACTCGACGACCGTGTCGTCCTCGAAGCCCACCAAGCGGCGTGCCCGATCGATGGCGACTGCCCGCTTGCCCGTGATGAGCTCGATCTGCTGCGTCGCAAAGAACGCAGCGGGTCGCAGGGTCACCTGCGTGACGCTGACGTCGCCCAACAGATAGCCTTTGGACAGTGGGGGGCGCTGATAAGGCGGATGTGGTTCGTCGCCGACCAAGACGAGCCGGCCCTCGTAGCGCAGCTCACGGAGAGATGCTGCCATCTGAAGGCCGGCTTGTCCGGCGCCTATGATCACGGTAGTCGGCTGTTTCATACGTCTCGAACTGTCGGGGACAGTTACACCTGGCTGATGGGTAGGCGAATGACGATTCCGGTAAGTTCCCGCGTCACCTTGATCTGACAGGTCAGGCGGCTGTTGTCTTCCAGGTGCATCGTGCCGTCGAGCATGATGGTCTCGTTTTCGGACTTGGGCTCTAGCTTGTCGAGCCAGGCCGGGTCCACGTACCCGTGGCAGGTGGCGCAGGAGCAGTTGCCTCCGCAGTCACCGATGATGCCAGGGACCATGTTGTCACGCGCGGTCTGCATGATGCTGCTGCCAACTTCGCCTTCGACGACCTGCTCGGTTCCGTCGTGCTGAATGAACCGAATCTTCGCCATGCACTTACTCCTTGATGGCTGTGAACGGATACGTACCCATGAAGCCGATCTTGGCCTTGCCGCTCATGCTGTTGCCTTCGATCTCTCCCGTGAAGGTGACCTTGATACTGATGGGCTTGGTCACGTGGTTGACCCAAGAGACCTTGGCGCCGTCGATCTGAACGTCGGAGACCTGCGTCTGTGCGCCGGTCGAACCGGACTGCGTGCCCGTGATCGAGTCGCCTGCACGCTCCAAGAGGAGCACCGTCGGCTGCTTGCCGGTCGGGCCCTTGATGACGAGATTCCACTTACCCTCGAGCGAGACATTTTCAACGTTCGACATGGACCTTACTCCTTTGTGGCGGTGAACGGATATGAACCCATGAAGCCGGCCTTGCACTTGCCACTCATGGTGTTGCCCGTGATCTCGCCTGTAAATGTCACTTTAAGTTTGATTGGTCTAGTCACATGATTGACCCATGAGACTTTGTTGCCATCCACCGTGACGTCTGTGACTGAGGTACTACTGCCCTGACCAGACTGCGTGCCCGTGAGTGTGTTTCCTGCGCGCTCCATCACGAGCACCGTCGGCTGCGGACCCGTCGGTCCCTTGACCACCAGGTTCCAGGTGCCATCTAGCGGCGCGTTTTCAGGCTGTTTTGGTGCCGCCGGCGCCGCTGCTTCGGGCTTGCTCGAAGCACTGGCGACGCGCTTCGAAGCAGACCCGAGGAAGACAGGGAGAGTCTCCCAGCCGCGCACCGTAGACGTCGATGCCAGCTCTGCGTGGTCGTAGTCGACATGCCACTCCGGGAAGCGCTTGAGCACTTCTTGGAGCGCAACACGACCTTCGACGCGTGCGAGCATGGCACCGATGCACGCGTGAATCCCGTGACCAAAGCCGAGATGCGGGCGCGCCTCGCGATGGATGTTGAAGCTGTCGCCCTCGACGAAGCGCCTCTCGTCGCGATTGGCCGAGCCGATCAGCAACATCATGGCCACGTGGTCGCGCGGTCAGCGCTCGCGTTGCTGACGCGGTCAGCGCTCGCGCGAACGAGACGTCTTGGTGCCGGGCGGCGCGCCCACGGCTCCGTAAAGAAAGACGGATGTGACGCGTGTTGCCTGCGTGGCGGCGGTGGTGCCCGATGTATCGGCGAGCCACTGGATGCAGTACGCGTGGGCGAGGCCGGCCAACGCGACGCCCATCTCCTCGGGTCGATGGTCGCCGAGGTCGCCTCGCTTGGCGTTCTTGCGCAGCCACGTGGTCAGGAGCTGCATGCTCGAGAAGTCGGTGCTGTGATTGGACTCCGAGGTCATGCCTTCGCTGAGCAGGGGCCCGCCCGACACACGCGCCAACAAAAACATGGTGACGGCTTCGCGGTGGAGCTCGGCTTTCTCGAACAGCTTGCAGAGGAGCAGCTCGAGCCGCTCGGGGAAGGCCAAGCCGGCAGGAATGGGCTCGTCGAACACCGACAAGAACTCGCGCGAGAGCAGCGTGGCGAGCTCGACGAAGATCTCTTCTTTGCCGGTGAAGTAGGCGTACAGCGACGGCGGGGTGTAGCCAGCCTCACGCGCAATGTCTTGCATCGTGGTGGTGTGGTAGCCGCCCCGCGCAAACGCGCGCGCGGCCGCGTGGAGGATGCCCTCGCGCTTACGGGCAACCTCGAGCTCGCGCCGAGCCTGCGCCCGGTCGACCTCTGGCCCAGTCCGATTCTGTCCTGCCAACTTTTGTCCCACTGCACTTTGATCCGAGGTTCGGAGCGACGGTAACACGAACCAGCGCGACCGGCTGCCTAGGGGCGCGAGAGGACGACGGTGGCGAGTGCGAGTAGCTGGTTACCGGACTGTTGCCACGGCTCGAGGTTCACCCTGACTTCGCCGTCACGACTCATCACGCGCACGCTGTCATGGAGCCAAGGGCAGTCAACAGAAATGTCCTCGCGTGGGTACGCACGACTCGATCTCGATGGTCTTGTGCCAGCGCTCACCACCGCCGGCACGACCGCGCCTCGCGCCCACCGGACGGTCAGCTTGACAGGTATTTTGACTAAACAACACTGTTGATTACATGGTCCCAGATGTGCGAGGGATCTTCTGTTGCCCGTCGTGAAGCGCGCCCCTCGAGCGCGCGAGCGCAGAAAGAAGACGTCGTGAACGAACCGCGCAACGTCGATATCGAAGAGCTGTCCGAGCCCGTGACCTTCTCGGTCGAGCCCTACGTCTCCGCGTCGTACGCACAAGCCGAGGGCGACAAGCTGTGGTCCAAGGTCTGGCAGCACGCCGGTCGTGTCGAGGAGATCTCCAAGGTTGGAGACTACCTGACCTACGACATCGGGGCAGACTCCATCGTGGTGGTGCGCGCCTCTGCCGACACCATCAAGGCCTACCACAACGTCTGTTCGCACCGCGGCCGCCGGCTGGTCGACACGCCCGCGGGCGCGCACAGCGCGCACGGTCACCGCAATGGCTTCGTGTGCGGCTTTCACTCCTGGAAGTACGACCTCGACGGAAACTGCACGTTCAAGCTCGACGAGCCGGACTGGAAGGGCGTGCTCAACGACGCGTGCACCAGGCTCAACGAGGTGAAGGTAGACACCTGGGGCGGCTGGGTGTTCATCAACATGGATCCCCACTGCGTGTCGCTGCGCGAGTATCTCGAGCCGGCGGCGTCGATCCTCGACCCGTTCGAGTTCGCGAAGATGCGCTACAAGTGGCGGCAGTGGGTGGTCTTCGACTGCAACTGGAAGACGGCCATCGAAGCCTTCATGGAGCCGTACCACGTCGAGGGTACGCACACGCAGCTGCTCAAGTACGGCCAGTACTACGCCTACAGCGCGGCGCACGGGCAGCACGGTGTCAGCGGCTTCGATGAGCGCGACCCCACCCTCAAGATGAAGCAGAGCAGCACCATCACGCGTGCTGGCAAGGGCAAAGACCCTCGCGTCTCGACCTACGAGCTGCAGAACGAGATCTACAAGACGGTCAACAGCGCGAGCACCACCGAGACGCTGGTCAACGCGGCCAAGCGGTTGGTCGAAGAGCTGCCCGAGGGCACGCCGGCCGACGAGGTCATCAAGCACTGGCTCGCGTCCGCGCGTGCAGACGATGCCGCACGCGGCGTGACCTGGCCGACCATCACGCCGGAGCAGCTGGGTAAGGCGGGGCTCGCGTGGAGCATCTTCCCCAACATGGCCATCCTGCAAGGCATCACGTTCGCGCTCTGCTACCGCGCGCGTCCGTACGACGACGATCCGCACAAGTGTATCTTCGAGTCGTTTGCGATCGAGCGGTACCCAGAGGACCAAGAGCCCAAGACGCAGTGGGTCTACGCGGACCCGACGGCCGACAAGTGGGGCCTCGTGCTATCGCAAGACTTCTCCAACATGGCCGCCGTGCAGAAGGGCATGCGCTCGCGCGGGTTCCGCGGCGCGTTGCCCAATCCGCATCAAGAGCGGAAGGTCACCAACTTCCACCGCGTGCTGGCCCAGTACATGGGCACCGGTGCGGTACAGCGCATCGACAAGTGATCGCGCGCTCTGTTCGACGAGCTGAGGGCCCTTGCAAAGCGGGACTCCCAAAGACTTCGTGTGCTGAAAGATAAGGGCTTGGTCCATGTCCGTAAAAGTCTATGAACGCATCCTGCAACTGTTCGAAGCCGAGGGCATCAAGGCGCTGTTTGGCATCCCTGATCCCAACTTCGTCCACATGTTCGTCGCCGCCGAGAAGCGCGGCTGGAAGGTCGTGACGCCTCATCACGAGCTCGCCGCCGGCTTCATGGCCGAAGGCTGGGCGCGGATGAACGGCACGCCGGCGTTGTGCATCGCGACGCTCGGACCTGGCATCGCCAATGCGGCGGGCGCCATGATGTGCGCCAAGGTCGAAAACTCCCCGGTCATCTTCCTTGGCGGTCAGCGCGCGCGGGTGACCGAGCAGCGTGTGCGCCGCGGACGCATTCAGTTCGTCAAGCAGGCCGCCCTGTTCGAGAACTCGGTGAAGTACAGCGCGAGCATCGAGTACGCCGACCAGACCGACGAGATCATTCGTCACGCACTGCGCGTGTGTCAGTCCGGTACGCCGGGCCCGGTGTACATCGAGTACCCGTCGCACGTGATTCAAGAAGAGCTCAACGTCCCCGAGCCGCTGCCGCCCGCGTCGTACCGCCTGGTCAAGCCGGGCGCCGACGCCAACATGGTCGCCAAGGCTGTCGAGCTCATCAAGGCCGCCACAAAGACACCCCCAACTACGACGAGTTCAGAACCTGGTACGCCGAGGGGCAACAACAACGCCTGGAGCCGACTCCAACCGTCCTGTTAGTGGGTAACGTCGAATTCTGACTCGCCGCGCTCTGCTCCGAGAGGCGGCGCTGTTTTGTCGATTCGGTGCGTATCAAACCGCATCGCTTGTGTAGTACGTACAAGGCGGGAGATCTGATCATGCGCGAGTACCTCAAGTTCTACATCAACGGCGAGTGGGTCGATCCGGCCAAGCTCAAGACCCTCGACATCGTGAACCCCGCGACGGAGCAGGTCTCCGGGAAGATTGCGCTGGGGTCGGCTGCCGACGTCGACAAAGCAGTGAAGGCCGCACGAAAGGCGTTCGGCACCTGGTCACAGACGAGCCGCGAGGACAGGCTTCGCGTCCTCGCGCGCATCGCCGAAGAGTATCAGAAACGCTCGCCCGATCTGGCCGCAGCCATCACCGAAGAGATGGGCGCACCGGCTGCGTTGGCCAACGGCTTCCAGGTCGGTCTCGGCATCGGTCATCTGTCGACCGTGATCGAGATCCTGAAGAGCTACAAGTTCGAGGAGCAGCGCGGTGCCACGCTCATCGTGCGCGAGCCCATCGGCGTCTGCGGCCTCATTACGCCTTGGAACTGGCCGATGAATCAGGTCGCCGTCAAGGTCTTCCCGGCGATTGCAGCCGGCAACACGGTGGTGCTCAAGCCGTCGGAGGTCTCGCCGTACTCGGGGCAGATCTTCGCCGAGATCCTCCATGCCGCCGGCGTCCCTGCCGGTGTCTTTAATCTCGTCCAGGGCACGGGTCCAGACGTGGGTGAGCCGCTGTCCGGTCATCCCGACGTCGACATGATCTCCTTCACCGGCTCCAACCGCGCCGGCGTCGAGATTGCAAAGAACGCGGCCGCCACCGTCAAACGAGTCGCACAAGAGCTTGGCGGCAAGGGTCCCAACATCATCCTCGACGACGCCGCATTCGCGGCCAACGTCGCTGGGGGGGTGGCCTCGATGATGGGCAACTCCGGACAGACCTGCAGCGCGCCCTCGCGCATGCTGGTGCCGAGCAGCCGCGTCGAAGAAGCCATCCGCATCGCGCAAGAAGCGGCGTCCAAGGTCACCGTCGGCGACCCTGCGGGCGGCTTTGCCATCGGCCCGGTCTCGAACAAAAATCAGTACGACAAGATCCAGGGTCTCATCCAGAAGGGCATCGAAGAAGGTGCCAAGGTCGTCGCGGGAGGCCCCGGTCGCCCCGACGGACTGAAGAAGGGCTACTACGTCAGGCCCACCGTGTTCGCCAACGTCACCAACGACATGACCATCGCGCGCGAAGAAATCTTTGGGCCGGTGCTCACCATCATTGCGTACAAGACCATCGAGCAGGCCATCGACATCGCCAACGACACCGAGTACGGCCTCGCCAGCTACGTCAATGGTGCCGACCTCGAGAAGGCTCGCAGCGTAGCCCGCAAGCTCCGCTCCGGTTGGGTCGTGGTCAACAACGGCTTCGACTTCAACGCGCCGTTTGGTGGCTATAAAAAGAGCGGCAATGGGCGCGAGTGGGGCGACTTCGGCTTTCAAGAGTACGTCGAGACCAAGGCCATCCTCGGCTACGAAGCACCTGACTCGCCGCAGAGCTGATTCGAGAGCGTCTCTGCTGCGGACAAGATGGCTTGTTGCAGCGCGGGCAGTCCCGTTCGGCTGAGCGCGTTGCCAATGCCGATCGCCACCAGGGCATGGCTCAGCTTGCTGCGCGTCTTCCAGACCGGCGCGGCGACCACGGTGACGCCGGAGATGTAGTGGCCGGCGTCTACGGCGAGCCCCTGTACGCGCGTCTGACTCACCTGCGCTTTCCACTCGGCGTAGGTGGGTGGGTCGTCCCAGCGCAGCAAACGAAAGCGCGCCTCGAGCGCGGCGTCGGTGTGATCTCCGAACGCCGCGATACAGCGGCCCGTCGCACTGATGAGTGCAGGGAAGCGGCTGCCAATCTGCGTACTCAGCTGGAAGTTGTTGCCTGCCTGCGAGACCGCCACCACCACGATGTGTTCGAGGCCGACGATGTGTACGCCCAACGTCGTCACGTCGAAGGTCTGTGCGATACGGTCGAGCACCGGCTGCGCCAGGTCGTTGAAGCGGTTTCGGCGGAGCCAGTGCTGCGCCAGCGTGAGCACGCCCGCATCCAGCGAGTAGCGCTTGGTGTCAGGGTCGAACGCAACGAACTCTTCGGCGACCAGGGCGCGCAGCACGTACAGACAAGTGCTCGGCACCAGCCCGAGCTCACGTGCGATGGATTGCACGCCGAGTGGTGTGTCGCTTCGACCGAGCGCTCGCAACACCGCCGCCGCGCGCGAGATGGCTGGCGCCTTGCTCGCCTCGACCGCGGTCGCCAGCGCACGATGACGTTGTGGACGGCGTTTGCGCGCTTCAGCCATCAAAACCAGCTCCTTGCAGACGTTCAATATATAGAACGGGCTTCGACATTTACAACGAGATGTGTCGCATGACATAGCAGGCTCATGTCGATCGACGATGTCGAAGCGGAGAACGGAACCGCGCCGTCGACAAGAAGAGTTGTGCCGTCGATGACCAAGCTCACCGAATACACGCGCTACGCGGACGCTCAGAAACACGCCGACTCGGCGGCGCTGTGGAGTCTGTTCGACGGCGACCGCGCCCGTCTCAACATCGTAGAGGAGTGTATCCTCCGCCATGCAGACGGCTCGGGCCGTCCGGCCGTCCGCATCGCGCATGCAGACGGCTCTGACGAGATCCTCAGCTTCGACACCATCGCGGCCGGCTCTGCGCAGTTCGCGCACTGGCTGCACGAAAACGGCATCCGTGCGGGCGACCGCATCGCATTCATGCTCGAGCCGTCGCTGCCCTTCTACCTGAGTCTGTTCGGCGCGATGATGACGGGGGCCATCAGTGTGCCCCTGTTCACGTTGTTTGGTCTCGACGGACTCAGGCTGCGTGTCGACGACTGCAAACCCACGCTCTTGATCACGAACGCCGAGAAGGCGGAGATGGCCAGGGCCTGTCCGGGTGTGCGCGTAGTCGTCGCCGACACCGCCATGCTGTCGGAGCTGGCAGCGTACCCGACCACGTACACGTCCGTGACGGGCGGCGATGATCTGGCGGTGTTTCAGTACACGTCGGGCACCACGCGCGAGCTACCTGCGGCCGTCAAACACTCCCATCGCGCGCTCGTGACGCTGATGTTTGCGGCGCTGTACGGCACCGGCATTCGGCCTGGCGACGAGTTCTTTTGTCCGTCGTCGCCCGCGTGGGGCCACGGTCTGTGGCACGGCACACTCGCGCCTTTGGCGTTGGGCGTCACCACCGGTACGTTCGCTGGCCGCTTCGATGCGGTGCGTCTAATCCGAGCGCTCTCGGACTACAAGATCACCAACCTGTCGGCAGCCGCCACGCACTACCGCATGATGAAGAACTCGGGCAAGGCGCGACTTTCCCTTCTCCATCGAGAAGCTCTCGTACACCGGTGAACCGATCGACCCAGCGACTTTGGAGTTCATCGACCAGACGTTCCATGTGCCTGCCTGCAGCATGTACGGCACCACGGAGATCGGCGTGGTGTTGGTCAACTACCCGGGTGCACCTGACTACGTCGTCAAGCCGGGGTCGCTAGGCAAAGCCGTACCGGGTCTCAGGCTGCAGGTACAGAAGCCTGACGGTTCGCCGACCGAGCCAGGCGTCATCGGCGAGCTCATGCTGTGGCGCAAGAACGGCTGGGAGACCACCAAAGACCTCGCGAAGATCGATCAGGATGGCTACTTCTACCACGCAGGTCGCGCCGACGACGTGATCATCTCCGCCGGCTGGACGATGAGCGCGGTGGAGATCGAGAACACGCTGCTCAAGCACCCCGACGTGCGCGAGACCGCCGTCGTCGGGGTCGCCGATGCGACGCGTGGTCAGGTCGCAAAAGCCTTCATCGTCAGCGAACGTGCAGCCAGCGACAGCTACGTCGACGAGCTGAAGACATTCACGCGCGAGCGGCTGAGTCAGCACGAGTTCCCGCGCCACATCGAGTTCGTGAGCGAGCTGCCCAAGACGCCAGCGGGCAAGGTGAACCGAAAAGTTTTACGCGATCGCGAGGCTGCCCAAGCGATCCGCAACGCAACACTCGAGGAGCAGAAGCATGCCGAAAGCTGACGAGACCAAGACCAAACGCTTCCCAAAGATCACGGAAGCTGGCCTCGACGATCTGAAGAAGCGGATCGGCGTGCCGATCACCGACACCGTGGAGCCCTGGAACTACGAGGCGAGCCGCGACGCCATCCGTCACTACGCGCACGGCATCGGCGACGACAACCCGCTGTGGACCGACCCGGCCTACGCCGCGCAGACGCGCTTCGGCACGGTCGTCGCGCTGCCGAGCTTTCTGTTCTCCACCAGCCGTATCGTGTCGGGTTACTGCGGCGGTCTGTCGGGCATCCACGCCATGTGGGCCGGAGCCGACTGGGAGTGGCACAAGCCCGTCCTGCGCAACGACGTGATCACCACCGAGGCCTACCTCAAGGACCTCATCGAGCACCAGACTCGTTTTGCGGGTCGCTCGTTCCAGCAGATCTACCACGTCGACTTCTTTAACCAGCATGGCGACAAGGTTGTCGGTTGCGACTCGTGGGTCTTCCGTACGGACCGCGACGAGGCGCGCGAGCGCGGCACCAAGTACACCGAAGCGCGTGGTCGTGTCGAGCCGTTCACCGAGGAGCAGCTCGCCGAGTTCAACAAGGTGTACCAGGCCGAAGAGACCCGCGGCGCCAAGGCGCGGTACTGGGAAGACGTCAAAGAGGGCGAGGCTCTCCCACGCATGATGAAGGGACCGATGACGGTCACCGGCTTCATCTGCTACGCGCAGGGCTGGGGTGGTCTCTACATCCGCGCCAACAAGCTGGCCTACCAGCTGCAGGCCAAACATCCGGGCCTCGGCATCAAGAACCGGTTCAACGTGCCGGACTGCCCTGAGCGTGTGCACTGGGACGAGAGCTTCGCGCTCGAGGTCGGCGCACCGGGCGCCTACGACTACGGCCCCGAGCGCTGCTCCTGGCTGACCCACCACCTCACCAACTGGATCGGAGACGCCGGCTTTCTGCGCAAGAGCAAGTGTCAGATCCGTCGCCACAATCCAGACGGTGACGCGCTGTTCATCGACGGCAGCGTCAGCCGCAAGTTCGTCGAAGACGGTCGACACCTCGTCGAGATCAGCCAAAAGGCCGAGACGCATCGCGGTGAGCTCTCGGCGACGGGCACGGCAATCGTCGAGCTACCGAGCCGCACGCCCAGCCGCTGATCTGTGTCGCTCGGGTGCGTAGGTTCGCAGCGGTCGCGGAGGGAAGACACAGATGTCGATGGGCGGTCTGTACTACGACGAGCTGCGCTTGGGCATGCGCTTCGAGCACGTGCTGCGGCAGACAGTCACAGAGTTCGACAACCTCATCTTCAGCGCCTTGAGCCACAACCCGGCCGCGCTGCACCTCGACGAAGAGGCGATGAAGGCGAGCGAGTTTGGGACACGTATCGTGAACAGTTGTTTTACGTTGAGTCTGATAGTGGGTGTCTCGGTCGGCGACACCACGCTCGGCACCACCATCGCCAACCTCGGCTGGGACGGCGTTCGTTTCACGAGGCCCGTGCTGATCGGAGACACGCTGCGGGTGGAGACCACCGTGGACGAGATGCGCCCGAGCCAGTCACGTCCCAACACGGGCGTCGTGGTGTTCGTCCATCGCTGCTTCAACCAACGCGGCGAGGAGGTTGCCGTTTGCAAACGAACGGCTCTGATGAAGTCCAAGGCCAACGCGTAGTGCCGGGTAGGCGTGCGCCGCGCATACAAAACGCTGGCTGAGGACGGGTCCGCAGCGAGCGCAAAGAAGCGCAGCTAGCGCAGGTCGGCGCGGTAGGCGAGTGGGGTGGTGCCGGTCCAGCGCCTGAAGGCGCGATGGAACGAGCTGGTGTCTGCAAAGCCGAGCTCGTACGCGATCTCTTGGATGGTGCGCGGCGTGTTGCGCAGCAGGTTCTTTGCGACGATCGACTGTGCTTCGTTTGCGACCGAGCTGAACGTCTGACCTTCGGTGTCCATACGTCGACGTAGCGAACGAACACTCATGCCGAGTGCACGTGCAACCGTCGCCATCTCGGCGCGACCCGACGGCGCTTGTTGGACCAAGTAGTCGCGCACCTTGACGGAGTAGGGGACGCGATGTGTCAGCTGCAGAACGCGCTGCTCGGCGATGTTGCGCAGCGCGCTGTGCACGTCTTCGTCTTTGTGCGGCGAGACGGCACTCATGAGCGTTTTGTCGAACACGAGGCCGCTGAACGGCTGATCAAAACGCTCGGCCTCCTCGAACACGCGCGCGTACTCGGCGCGGTAGGAAGGTGCTGGATACTCGAAGCACACACGAATGGGGCGACGATCATGCCGGCCAGGTGCGCAGCCAGGTAGATGATCGCGGCCTCGTGCCAGTTGGGAAGCATGAACGACACGACGCTGCCGGGCACGGTGCGCGCCAACATCGCACGCGCGAGGCGGCTCGCTCGTCGATACGCGGTGACGCAGTCGAGTCGGACGTCGCCGTCGACCAAGAGCACACGCTCAGGTGTGTGGGCCGCAGCGCGTTTCAGCGCGTCACCGAGTGTGTCTCTCACCCACTGACCTGCGGCGTATGCAGCCTCGGCCTGTTCCGCGTTCCAGCGGATCCATCTGCCCTCGATCAGTCTTCGCCCATCCATGCTGTTTCCCTACGCTGAGAACGACTATATAGCGTACAGGGAACGGTAAGGTTGGTAAGCACGCGCATGTCAGAAAGATATCATCCCGACGCGGACCAAGTGGCGTTTGTCGACTCTGTGAGCAAGTCGCTGACGTCGATCCTTCCGCTCTCTCGTCTGCACGATTCACACGAAGAAAGCCCGCAGACCTGGGCAGATCTCGACAGTCTCGGACTGTTCGGCATCGCCACGTCCGAGCACGAGGGCGGCAGCGGACTCGGTGCAGCCGAAGAAGCGTTGATCGTACTCGCGCTGGGACGACGCGCGGTGGGTCCCTCAGTATTGGCGACCATTGGCGCGACGCATGTACCGACGGCGGCCAACTACTTGCCGCCGTCGGCCGAGCGCCGTGTTGCGGCTGGCTATCGCCGTGGTGAGCGCGTCGTGTTCGTAGAAGACTCTGCCGCGCAGCTGGTGCTGGTCCGCAGCGACGCGGGCGCTGCGCTGTTCGAGCGTGCGCAGTCGTCGCGTGTGGTCGACGCACAGCTCTGGTCCAGTCGTTTGTGGCAGGCAGATGCGCTCGGTGCGCCGGTGGCCGAGGCCACACCCGCACAGGTCCTGCGTCTACGTCTGCTCGATGCGGCGGCGCTCGCCGGCCTCGCGTTGGCCGCCCAGGAGATGGCAGTCGGTTACGCCGGCCTGCGCGAGCAGTTTGGTCGGCCCATCGGCAGCTATCAGGCCGTCAAACACCACTGCGCAAACATGGCCATCGCTGCGCGTCAGGCGTGCGATCTCGTGAGCTTCGCTGCAATCGCCATCGACGATGGTCGAGCCGACGCAGCGCTCCAGGTCGAGAGCGCGCTCTACGTCGCCGGTTCCGCTGCCCTCGACAACTGTGGCAAAAACATTCAGGTCCACGGGGGCATGGGTTTCAGCGACGAAGCCGACCCTCACCTCTTGCTCAAGCGTTCGCGTGTGCTCCTCGAGATTGCAGGCGGACTCGAGGCCGCGCTGTTGCGCGTGGGGTCTTGCCCAGCCGAGGCCGAGCCCAGCGCGCACGCGCAGCGAGGTGTTCGATGAGTGCGACGGTGCCTTCGTTGCCCAGCTTCGAGACGATCACGCTCGTGAGGGCCGGGCGCCTGCTGGCCATCACACTCAATCGCCCCGATGTGCTCAACGCAGTCAACGAGTTGATGCACCAAGAGCTCGTCGACGTGTTTGTTTTTGCGGCTCAAGACGAGGGTTCAGACGTCTTGCTGCTGACCGGGGCGGGGCGCGCGTTTTCGGCCGGGGGCGACCTTACGTATCTCGCCGAGACGGCCAAACATCCCGAGCGGTTCGACGTCGACGTGCGACGCGCCAAGCGCATCGTCTACACCCTGCTCGACCTCGAAAAGCCGCTCGTCTGCAAGCTCAACGGGCACGCGGTGGGGCTGGGCGCAACCATCGCCTTGCTGTGTGACGTGGTGTTTGCGGCAGAGCACGCCAAGATCGGCGACCCGCACGTGAGCGTCGGTCTGGTGGCGGGCGACGGCGGCGCGTTCATCTGGCCGCAGCGCATCGGCTACGCACTCGCGAAAGAGTACCTGCTGACGGGCGAGCTCATCCCGGCGCCCAAGGCGCAACAAGTCGGTCTCATCAACCACTGCCTCCCGGCGGCCGAGCTCGATGCCGCGGTCGACACGTTTTGTCAGCGCCTGCTCAACGGTTCGACGAATGCTATCCGTTGGACAAAGGTCACCATCAATCTCGAGCTCAAGCGCATCGCGCACGCGGTGATGGACGCAGGCATCGCCTACGAGGCAGTGACCATCCGCTCGGCGGACCATCAGCAGGCTGTCGACGCGTTGCTCAACAAGCGCGTGCCCAGCTTCAAGCGCGACTGACGACCGCTATGGGTGTGTGTCTTCGCTGCGCGCACCCGGGAACGCGTGACGCGCGACCGCACGCGCTTGCGCGCCGCGACCGCCGAGGTCGGCGAGCAGCAGCTTGAGTCGGTACGTCCACAGGTGCAGCGGATGCTCGAGCGTCATGCCCATCGCGCCAAACATCTGATGCAGCTCGTAGGTGATGCGCGTCGCACTCTCTTGCGCGTGGAACGCTGCAATCGCTGCGTCGGCCTCGTTGGCTGTCGAAGCCGCCTTGAGGGCGAGCAGCCTCACGCCACCGGCCAGCACGGCGCACTCGGCCATGCGGTGCCGCAGCGCTTGAAAGCTGCCGAGCGGTCGACCGAATTGTTTACGCCCACTCAGGTGCTCGACCGTCGAGTCGAGTGCGGCCTGGATCAGGCCGGCTGCTTCGGCGGCCGTTGCGATGCGCAGCCACTTCTGGAGCTCGGCCGTCTCGCTGGTTGACAGCGCCACCGCCTTGGCCTTGAGCTCGGCGGGTCGTTTGAGCCTGCCCATTGGGTAGGCGTAGATGGACTCGACGGACTCGACGTCGTCGGGCGAGACCAGCACGACGCTCAGCTTGTCACCTTCGGCGATCAGTAAGGTCTTGGCGCTTGCTACAAAACGACCGGGTTTGGCGGAAGGCCGCATGCTTTTCATCCCAAGCGAAGTCCATCAGTTTCTATCCCTCACCAACGACAAACGCATATCCATGGATGCTGCCATCTGACGAAGCAAGTCAGAAGAGCACAAATGCCGATCTGACGATTGCGCTGTGTCTCGTCACCATTTCCTGACAAATAGGCCTGCAATCGTCAGTTCGCCGAGGTTGATGCAGCGACACGGATCACACTTCGCGCATCAGTGCGCGCGCACCGCAGTTTCATCGGCCTGTCCGATGTTGCCTGCGTTCGAGCGTTGTGCGACGAACAGACCGAGCAGCGGTCTTTTGCGAAGGGTGCAGATGAACTACGAAGCCATCCGCTGGCAGGTCGACGCCGGCATTCTCACCATCACGCTGAATCGTCCCGAGCAGCTGAACGCCTTCACGGTTCAGATGATGTCTGAGCTCGTTTACGCTTTTGGACGCGCGAGCGAAGACGACGAGGTGCGAGCCATCGTAGTCACGGGCGCCGGCCGCGCGTTCTGTGCTGGCATGGACCTGGCCGTGGGCGGTGACAACGTCTTTGGTGTCGACAGCACCCTGCGGCCGACCGTCGCAGACATGCACGAGCGCTGGGACGACCCCGCGATCCAACGCGGTGCACGCGAGCCCGGCGGCAAGCTCGCGCTGGCCATCTACGAGTGTAAGAAGCCTGTCATTGCCGCCATCAACGGCGCGGCGGTGGGCATCGGCGCCACCATGACGCTCTCCATGGACGTGCGACTGGTCTCGCAAAGTGCGCGCATCGGCTTTGTGTTCGGCAAGCTCGGCATCGTGCCCGAGGCGTGCTCCACGTGGTTTCTCCCGCGCCTGGTCGGCATGCAGCAAGCCCTCGACTGGCTGTACGGCGCGGACATTTTCGACGCCAACGAAGCGCTGCGTGGCGGCCTCGCCAAGGCGGTCTACGCGCCCGAGACCCTGCTCGACGAGGCGTACAAGCTCGCCCACAAGTACGCGGACAATCGTTCGCCAGTCTCGCTTGCGTTGATCCGGCAGATGACCTGGCGCAACAGTGCGCAGCAACACCCCATCGAGGCACACCGCATCGAGTCGCTCGGCGTGTTCTACACGAGCATCGGCGACGGCCAAGAAGGCGTGTTGGCGTTTCGCGAGAAGCGCGCCCCCCAATTTACCGGCAAGGCATCCGAGATGCCGCCGATTTACCCATGGTGGAGATGACGATGAAAGAAGCATTCATCATCGACGCGGTACGTGTCGCGGGAGGTCGTCGCAAAGGGCGGCTCGCCAACACGCACGCGGTCGACCTCGGTGCGCTGAGCCTCAACGCGATTCTGCAGCGGACAGACTTCGACCCGGCGGCGATCGAAGACGTGATCTTTGGCTGCGTGACGCAGGCGGGCGAACAAAGTCAGCACGTCGGGCGCAACAGTGTCTTGGCATCCAGGCTTCCGCAGTCGGTACCGGCCGTCAGCATCGATCGCCAGTGTGGCTCGTCGCAGCAGTCCATTCACTTCGCTGCGCAGGCCGTGCTCTCGGGCACCCAAGACTTGGTCATCGCAGGCGGCGTCGAGAGCATGACGCGCGTGCCCATGAACTCTGCCGTCATCGGCCAAAATCCGCTCTCGCCCAGCGAACAGAAGCGCTTTGGCGTAGAGAGCTTCAGCCAGTTCGTGGGCGCCGAGATGATCGCCAAGAAGTGGGGCTTCGATCGCGAGAGCCTCGACCGCTACGCCCTCGAGAGTCACCGTCGCGCAGCCGCAGCCATCGATGCGAGGGCGTTCGACGACGAGATCGTTCCGGTGCATGTGACGCTTCCCGATGGCACCGAGGTGCTTCACGACCGGGACGAGGGCGTGCGCCCCAACAGCTCGCTCGAGGGACTCGCCAAGCTCGAGCCGCTCGCTCCCGGCGGCGTGCTGACGGCCGGCAATTCTAGCCAAGTCTGCGATGGCAGCTCCGCGGTGCTGGTCGCCAGCGAGCGTGCCGTCAAGGCGCACGGCTTCAAGCCGATTGCGCGCATCGTCAACCTGACGGTCACGGCCGGCGACCCGGTCATCATGCTCGAAGAGCCGCTCTACGCGACCGCCAAAGCGCTCGCGCGTGCGGGCCTCTCGCTCGACGATATCGACCTGTTCGAGGTCAACGAGGCGTTTGCTTCGGTACCGATGGCCTGGCTCAAACACCTGGGTGCAGACCCGGCCAAGCTCAACGTCAACGGCGGCGCCATTGCGCTAGGTCACCCGCTGGGTGCGACAGGCGCCAAAGTAGGCCACGCTGGTGCACGCCCTGCGTCGGCGCAACAAAAAG
>JBEGTL010000034.1:0-28507 GCA_041179425.1 Pseudomonadota bacterium
TACCAAGCCGCGACGAAAAGCGCTCCGCCGACTCACCGCTTCGAGACCACTGCTCGACAAGGCCCGACCACTCCGAAGACCGATACCGCTTTCGTTTGCTCATGCCGGCGGTCTACACGACAAGCCCGCTGCATTCACCGAGGCTCTCCGTAAGGGGTTTACCGATTGTGCTCCTCCAAGGTCGTCGGCAGTCTACAAACCGCGCCGCCGTGCGTGATCAGGACGGCTAGGCCTTCAGCGTGGCTTGCAAGTCCTCGAGGGCTGCCCGGATGCGATCGGTGAGCAGGTAGCCAGAGCGCGCGCAGCGCTCGTAGCCCGCTCGGGCAATGCGCTGACGCGCTGCGTCGTTGCGCAGATAGAACATGCTCTTGTTTGCGCACTCTTCGGCCGAGCTGAAGAACTCGGCCTCGACGCCCTCGGCAAACAGTTGCTCGTGCGTGGGGCTGCGTTCGGCGAGCAAGAATGACCCGCTGCCGGGAATCTCGAACGTTCGCATCGAGTACTCGTCCCGGTTGGAGGACGACACGAAACCCAGGCAGATCTTGCTCGCGCTGAGCAGGCTCGCGTAGGCGTCGCCAGCGACAGAGTTGTGAAAGCGCGCTCGGTGCTGCCAGTAGACGAGCTTTCGCTGCCAGCTGTTCCCGTAGACGTGCAGTGGTACGTGCGCAGCACGAAGCAAGAACTCCACGTAGGACACGCGGTGGTCGAGCGGCGTGCCCACGAACAGGACGTCGTGCCCCCGCGTAGAGGGCAGGTGTGGTCGCGGATAGAAGTACGGAGTGTGCACCCCGTGCATGAACAACAGGGCGTGTTTCGCGCCGTGGAAGACGAACTCCTCGACGTTGGCCTGCTTCTTCACGAAGTGAACGTCGTAGAGCGGAATCGCCGCTACGAAGTGCCGCCAGGAAAGAGCTTCCGCCTCACGCGAGCCGAATGGGTCATCGTCTTGAAAGCAGACGAACGTCGAGCGAGGAGAGCGCTGACGTGCATCGTCGATGTACTGTGGAAGAAGCATCAGGGGCTTCTCGACCCAGACGATGTCGGCCTGCGCCGCAGCCACTGAGGACACGAATCGCTCACCGAGCACAGCCTGTGCGGACGACGAGAACTCCCGCCGAGCCAAGAGTCGGCGTGCGCGGCGCGTCAGCGGCGCCTGCGTGTCGTAGCCATCGAGGGCAAACGTTTTTGCCTCGTGCCCGAGCGCGCACAGCGCCGCGTGCCGCTGTCGGCCGGACGCCGAGGGGTCGGCCACATAGCTCGCGAACAGAATGTTCATCTGGCGCAGCCTAGCGTTCTAGACCGACAGGGGCGGCGTGTTCGCGCGGCATGTCACTCGCGGCCCGCGTACCCGTGCTCTGTGTTGCGCAAGTCGATCAAGGAAAACCGACCGCTGGAAACCATGACTCGGTTGGGCGGTGGGTGGAGCAGTGCGAAGCCTTGCGCTCGTCCTGCTTCGAGCAGTCGATCCGATTGTTCATCGTAGATGCCGACCCAACGCGGCGGATGCGCTGTGTAGCGGTCCTTGTTTACCAGGATGAGATCGATGTGATTCTGAGAGGCAAACTTTTCTACCTCGGACCAAGTGGGTGAGTATGCGGCTCGATAATACGCGTCGAGTCGTTCGCGCATGGTGCTGTAGAACGGTTGGAAATAGGGCTGCAGTGCGCAGTTGCTGGCGAACACGGGACGCTGAGCGAACAGCGGTATATCCGAGACGTCCACGGGGTGACCGGCGACCATGGTGCTCTTCGGCAGCGTCTTGATTGCGCGATACACCTCCTCCGTCGTGAGACTGAGCTGGCCTCCTTCACCGCGTCGCGCTCGCCGACTCGTGACTGCGATGACCGCTGCCGAGAGGCTCAGCAGGGCCACCGTGCCGCCGAGAACTCCGACGCGTCGAAGCGCGGTCCAGTTCACCCGTAGGCGCTCGAGGTATTGCCCAGTCCAGTCGAGTGCCCGGAGCGCGACGGGCACGGCCAACATGACCGCCGCCAGGTAATAAGCCAGGTAGACATAGCGCGAGGGCTCGTAGAGCTTGAACAGGACGGCGTACGCGGCGATGAACAGGCACAGACCGATCGCTGCAACGAGCGCGGCCAGGCGGCCCACGCGCAACGACACTCTGTTGCGCGCTGCGAGCACCGCGTAGGTGATGGCGATGACAACGAGCTTCGCGTGCAGACCGAATCGGAGCTCGACCATGCTCGCCCACACGCTTGGCTTCGGCAGAACCGCGGCGAGCGGCCCGCCCACGCCAAACTCTGGCATGCGCAGTGCTTCGGGGAGGGTGATCAGCCGGCCGTACGGGCTGGCGCTATGGCCCCAGGAGAGGCCCGCCAGGTAGGCGCCGGCGAGCCCAGCGAGGAGCAACGCGGGAACCCAGGAGCGCAGCTGGCAGCGATCCCAGAGCGCGTCTGTCAGAAACAGGGCACCGCACAGCAGGCCAAGAATGAGGGCGGCAGGTGGATAGAACAGAGCTCCTGCCAGGCACGCGGCGCCGATCATCCAGGGGCGCTTGGCGAGCATGCCGTAGCAGCCGGCCAGCAGCACAGGGAACGCATAACAGCGCGCCAGGTTGCCCTGGAACATGTGAAACCACACACCATGTGGAGACTCGAGCAACCGCGCAGAGACCAGCAGGATCGCCAGCCAGCCACCCAGGCGCCGGTCGCCCGCCGACAGCCTTCCCACGTGATAGAGGAGGCAAAGGGCGAGCGCGCAGATGGGGAGCGCAGAAACTTCTGCGAGCACGGCCGGATCCACGAACGGCGCGCTCAGGGTGAAGATGGCTCGCACACCCGCTGGGGAGAACTGCTCGAGGTAGTTCGTCAGCAGGTCATTCGGGAACAACCCCGGGTCCTGGAGCCGATAGGTCCACGGCGTGTGAACCGGCATGTCCTGCGAGTACATGTCTCGGCGCAGGATGATACCGGCGTAGTAAAAGCCAGCGATCAAGGTGCCGAGCCAGAGCAGCACCACGGTCGCGAGCCGGGTGTTGGCCGCAAGAGCGCGCTCCACGCGGTCGACCACGGGCATCGGAAGGGTGGCTTCGGTCGAGTCTAGCGGTGTGCTCATTCGTTCGAATGAAACGTCCGAACACTCAGGCCCAGCACGCTCGCAAAGAAACTGTTGCACAGCATCTGAATGCTCAGTGCGATGGCTGTCGCCGACGGGATCACGATGCGCAGGCTCACGCGCGCGTCGAGCGGGCCGAAGCCCACCAACTGCCAATTGTAGAACGCGGCCACCGAGCCCATGAGTCCGACTGCGAGTAGCAGTGCGCTGAGGATGATGCCCAGCTCAAGGTTGAACACGCTGAACAGCTTGTTGAAACGCGGGGTCGCAGGGACCAGGCCTTGCTGTACGGCGAACACGCTCGAAAGCGCGCCGAAGGCCGTGCACTGGAAGCCGACCAATACTGTCATACACGCATACACGAGGGTGTTGACGTCGAGACCCACATTGCCGATGTAGCGAGGCCCCGTCGCAATCCACTGAGCCAACAACAGACCTGCCAACATCAACAGCAGTCCTGGGTACACGAACAGCCAGCGCGGGCTGTAGACCAGCATGAAGCGCAGGTGCCGCCAGCCATCGCGCCACGGTCGCAGATGAGGAGGGCGCGAACGCCCGTCTGGGCTGAGGGTGGTGGGGACCTCGCACATGCGCATGCCGCCGAGGGTCGCCTTGATCACCATCTCGCTCGCGTACTCCATGCCGGTGGTACGCAGGTCCATGTTCTCGAAGGCAGCCTTGGAGAACCCACGCAGCCCGCAATGAAAATCGTCCACCGGTGCGCGGAAAAACATCTTGCCGATCGTGCTGAGCACGGGGTTTCCGAGGTAGCGATTTTTCCAAGGCATGGCGCCGGGCTTGATGCCGCCGCGGAAGCGGTTGCCCATGACGAGGTCGTAGCCCTCGCGTAATTTGTCGACGAACGGCTGCAGGACGGAGAAGTCGTAGCTGTCGTCGGAGTCGCCCATCACGACATAGCGTCCGCGCGCGGCCCGCGTGCCATAGTACAAGGCCGCGCCGTAGCCGCGCATGTGCACGTCGACCACGCGGGCTCCGAGCTCGGTCGCGATCGACTGCGAGCCGTCGGACGACCCGTTGTCGGCGACGATCAGCTCTCCGGCAATGCCTGACTGCTCGAGGAAGCGGCGCGCCTTGTGTAGGCAAGCCGCTAGCGTCTCGGCCTCGTCGAGGCACGGCATCACGATGGTGAGCTCGATCGCCTCCTCGTTCGTTGGCGAGCGCGGCGCATCGGGCAGCCGTGCGTCGGAGCGAGAAGCCGGCGCCCCCCGCTCAGGCTTGGACGTCTCATTCGTCGAAGCTAGCGCATCCAATCCCCTCATCGACTCCACCGCCGTTCAAGTTGGCTGAGATCAACGGCAACGTCCCCCTGCGGATCTGCCGACAGCTTGGGCCGGAGTTTTGCCGCGCTACTTTTGCTTGTCAACCATCGCGAGAATCCCGCTCGATGCTAGCCAGCGAGCGACAGAACCATTAGATTCCGGCCGAGCACAGCAAGGCGCGCGGCGGCGGAGGCCCTGGCAGTCCTAGCTCGTAGCAGCCAGAGGGGTTCGGCTTGGCGCAGGCGATCGACTATTTCTACCGAGAGCACTGGGCCGCGGACATCCAGATGCGCGTCAGTCACGGGGCGCGGCGGCAAATGTTCGAGCGGTGGCACGCCTACGCGGGGCACCCGTCTGCTGGCCGCCTGCTCGACGTAGGCAGTACGCCGGACACCGAGCGGCTCGACAGTAACTGCATGATTCCTTGGTTTCATCAGGTCGGCCTTCAGGTAACGCTCTACTCCCCCGAGGACCTTTCCGGCCTTGCCGAGACCTTCTCCTTTGCGCGCATCCTGCCAGCCCGAGGTTTCGGCGAGCCGATTCCGGTGTCCAGGCGTGAGTACGACTGGGTCACGGCGTCTGCGGTGCTCGAGCACGTCGGCACCGCCGCGAACCAAACGGCTTTTATTGCCGAGTGTGCCCGCGCAGGTCGTGGCCTGTTTCTCACGACACCAAACCGTTGGCACTGGCTGGAGTTCCACACCAAGTTGCCACTCTCGCATTGGCTTCCGCGTTCCACGCACCGGTCTGTACTGCGCGCGCTCAAGCTCCCGTTCTGGGCAGAAGAAAAGAATTTACGCCTGGTTGGCCGAGACGAACTTGGCGCCCTCGCGACCGCCGCGCTGGGCCACGACTGGGAGTGGACGGTCTCGTCCGTTCGCACCCTGGGCATGCCCAGCAACCTTCTTCTGCTAGCCCGGTTCAGGGGAGAGCGATAGGCCGGCGAGGTGGGTGGTCGCGTGGTGCTCCTCACGCCGTGAGGCGTGAACGAAGCACAGGTTGGCCCTGCAAGGGCGTTGGCAAGCGGACGACGCGAGCCGTGGGCGCAAACTCACCCGCATGGATGCGCAGGTTCGCTGGGCGAACCTCACCCGACCCCGAGCCGGGCCAGCCGTACTCGACCCAGCAAACGAGGCGAGGCAGGCGGGCGCACGCTCGGCTCGATTAGCTGGGCTTTCGGGCAACGAGCCGCTGGTTACTCGTCGACCCGAAGTTGCGACGCGCCAAGTCGAACGCGGAGAAGGCCGCCACCAGCGGGAGGTTTCTGAGTGTGCAGACGGCCGCCAGCTTCTTGAACTTCGCTTCGGCCGCCGTGTGGTGCAGTGACTGGATCCAAAAGGCCGGGCTCGCGAGCCGGTCGGTGCTCACCACCTGAAGCCCGCAGCGCTCGACGAGCTGACTCAGGTTTTGCTGATTAAAGAGCACCATGTGTCGAGGCGTGTGATAGCCGCCCCAATGACGAGACTGAAACCACGAGCGATCGAGACCGCCGATGTCCGGCGTCTCGATGACGATCGTTCCCCCCGGTTTCAGTGCCTTGCTGAGCGCCTCCAGGATGTCCGCTGGAAACGGGAAGTGTTCGATGACCTGATTGAGGATGAACACGTCCACGCCGCTAGGCACGTGTGCCTCGTCGATGGGGCCCTCGACCACGGCGAAGCCGCTCTCTGCCAAGACTCGCATGTGGGGACCTGGATAGTCCCAACCGCAGAGCTGCCATCCGCTTGGCCCCTGCGCGCGTAAGAGCCTCAGCAGCGTGCCCGCGCCACAGCCGACGTCGACGATGAAAGCATTGTCGCCCGCGTACTCACGCACGAGCTTGACCTTCTTCCGTTGCGTCCAGTCGCGTCCGGCGCGGACGAGCGGCGGCAAGGTGTCGAACCGATAGGGCTCGTACTCGGGTGGATAGAGGCTCGCGATAGCGTCATCCACCGGTCTTGGGTGGAGCAAGATGCAGGCGCAGGCAGCGCACTGTACGAAGCGAAATTCTTGTGCTCCGGTGGTGCCGTATTCGAAGTCTACGGAGGAAGCTACCGAACGTCCTTCGAACTCAGGTCCGCAGAGCGGACACCGTGCAGCGATCACTTCAACCGACATCGTGCGCCCTCGCGGCCGGGAAGGTCGCCGTGCTGCGCCCCTCGATCCGTGCATTGGCGCCCATGAAGGAGATGATCTCCGCGTAGCGCGACGCCTCGGTGCGGTTCGGACCCGATGCATGCCAGAGCAAGCTGTGAAAGAAGATCACGTCGCCGGCGCGTACCGGCAGCTCGACCTCGCGGCGATTTACCGTCATGGCTGGTGGGATGCGATAGTCCTGAAGGTCGAAGACAAAAGGAGCGACCCGCGTCGCTCGCGCGAGGATCAGTTGCTTGAGCCGCCACGCCAGCATACTGCCGGCCGCTTGATCGGGGTTGTCGCCGGTGCCTGCAAGGGAGACGAGCCGACGCAAGCCGCGCACGATCGGCCGCGGAACGGGCTTCTTGCCGCCGAAGTAGAGTCCGTGCTCCACCAGCTCCTCGTGAGATTGCGGGACGACACGCAGACAGCTTGCTTCCTGTGAGACGTCGCCCAGGGCGATCCAGCACGACAGCAGCGCCTTGGGTTCGACGTCCCAGTACGCGGAGTCCTGGTGGTAGGAGAACGCTCCGCCCGTGCGCGCTGGCTTGACCACCAAGACGTCGCGGAATCGCCGAGCTTCCGGGCCCAGCAGAGCCTCGACGACATCGACCAGCGCCGGCGCCGTGGCGAGCTCACGGTACCTCGCGTCGCGCTCTGCTAGCCCGCTGACTTTGACCAACTTGACTGCACCGCCGGCGTCGAACGCCGTCTGAACGAGCCGTTGGTTGCTTGCGGCCAGCATCTCCTCGGTGTAGCCCCGCAAGCTCGTGAGCAGGTCGCGGGAAAAGATACCGGGCACAACGACATACCCGTCGCGCTCGTAGTGGTTGCGCAGGGCAGCGCTACCTTGCTGCTTCGACATGGATTCTTTCATGACTTCCTGGTCAGCTCATGTCCGTAATGGTCGCTACACCATCCCGAGTCTGCTGCCTGTACGAGGGAGGGTACAGGCCGAGAATGGGCGCCTGCGCAAGCCTAGCCAGAAGGTAGCCCGGGCCCAACAAAGTAGTCCATTGCGGACGACGCTGGCAGCCGAGGAGCGCCTCCATGGTGTTTGCGTGCGAAGGGCTACTGCAGGTCTCGTAGCTCGCCAGCGGCCAGCGTCAGCGTGCGTTCTTCGAACGCGAGCCCAGGAAGATCCATCGACTGTCGCAGTACGGCGCGAATTCGCTGATGGGTCGGGTTGTTGACGGACACGTGCCAGCGCTTGGGGTCTCCTCCGAGGCATGTTACCTGGATGTGTAGCGCCTCTCCGGCCGGGTGGGCCGTGATGGGATGTCCGAGCACGACGTGATTGTCGCCGTGATCAATATGGAGCGGGCTGATCGCAACTCCCTCGGCGTCGACGGCCAGTGCACGATAGCGATTCGCGCCCGTGCCGTAGAAGCCCAAGGACGGGCCCGCTTTCTGAAAGACGCCGGCCGACCACCTCGCGTTCAAGCCGGTCACTCGTAGTGGCAACGTCGCTGGGCTCGGAGCCTTCCGAGCGACGACCTCGACCGCGCCGTCCTGCACTGCGAGCTCAAACAGTCCCGGGCTCGGCTCTCGCCGTCCTCGTCGCACGGTCACGTCCACGGGCTCGCGCAGAGTCGCGAGATAATGACGCAGAAACGCTTCGTCGACGTTCACGTCGAGAGCAAAGGCGTGGGACACGAGCTCCATGTAGATCTTCTGCCCCGGGAACGAGGCGCGTGCATCGTGCGTCGCCGTGAGCTCGAGGGTCTGCTCAAAGTTCAGGGCGAGCTCGCTCTCGCGGTTGAAGAAGACGTGCGCATTGAGATCCTTACCGACGAGCGCGAACCCGTCGCCCGGCCGAAGAATCACTTCTTCCGTTCCAGCCGCGAAGGTGCCGAGCTCGTACCCGTCGGAGGTTTGTTTGAACGTAATGATACGTGCTTCAGGCCGGATCTGGATGCGGGCCAGTGAGACCTTGGTGGCGCGGAGAGCGCGCGTGACCTGGGTCTCGCTGCGCAGCATCGACACGCTCACGCCGCGCCTAACTGCGTGGGCGGCCCATCCGGTCGGCAGCGCGCCCTCCGTGCGCATCGCCCACTGTCGTGACAGCTGCGTGACCCGCAGCGTCGGAACGCCGGCAGCGATCGGACCCAGCGTGTGCCAGGGATTGATCACACTCTTCAGCTCGGAAGCATACTCGCGGTCTCGCACGGCGCGAGTGCCCACCGAGGCCTCGTCGGCGAAGTCCAGCACAGGGATGGAGGCCAGCCGGTGCGCGTCGAACGTTCGCTCGGCGGTGGTGACGATGGGGAGGGTGTCTTCCGCCAGTATCGAGGACATCACCGGAACGGGTCCACCATCCCAGGTGTCGCCCGCTTCGCTCGGCGGGATCGCCGGGGCGCTGGTCAACGGTGGAGACCAGGGACCACGCGCCAGGCGCATCCCGGCACAATCGTTGACGTGATCGCTGCAGAAGATCGGGGCCAGCGCGCCCTCCGGCCAGATCCGATGCGGGTAGCTGATTGCCGTGCCGCCAGCGCGATCGCGCAGGGTGAGGATCAGGTTTCGCGACAGGTTGGCGTCCAGCACCAGGGTGTGGCTGAACGCGCTCGCCCCGCCGAGCTCGAGCCGCATGAACAAGCGGGGGCCGTCGTGCAGGGTGAGCTCTTTCAGACCGACGTCTGACGAGACCGACAGGGGAGCGAGTACCACGGACCGTTCGGGCGCGTAGCCCTCGCCGCCGTAGGTGACCGCGCGCGAGGTCGCCGACCACTCCCAGATGACGGGGCCGGACGAGGGAAACGCCGCGCTCGGTCGGTACTGCGTCAACCAGCGCAGCCCTCGCCCCATCACTCCGTAGTCGCCCGCGACGTCCAGGTTGAAGGCCGTGATGTGCGTGAGTCCGCGTCGGTTACGCGCCTCACGCAGCAGCTCCTGCGGCGACGACACTTCGTGCACGGTCAGCGGACTCGGCGCGATTGTCGCTGCCGCTGCGAGGCGATAGTCGTGCTCGACTTCTTCGATGAGCTTTCCACCTCGGAAATAGCGCAAGCCGACCGCCGAGTACTGACGCGCATCCGGCACTTCCACGCCACCCTTCGAGTGACCGAAGTCGTAGTAGCCAATCTGTGCCGGCCGGTCGTGAAACGACGACAGCATCCAGCTCTCGTAGCCCGTGCCGTAGCCGGTGAACGCGCCGCTCGCGTCTTGCTGCTGCACGTAGAGCACTCTCCTTGAGGGGCCGGTGAGCAGATTGTCTGGCGGGAAGGGCGGCTCCGCGCCGAAGAAGAACATGCGACTGCCGATGTTCGACGTCACGCTGTAACCAGCCAGCAGGAGCAGGTCCGGACCAGAGTTGGCGGCGCAGTCGCGGATCAGCTGCGCGAGTGATTGCGGCGTCAGCTGATCCAGAGGCTCCAGAAAGACCACGAAGTCGAGCCGGCCCAGTCGGGCAGCCTTTGCAAACGCCTGCACACTCCAGCGCGCCCGACCGCGCTCGGTCGTCTGCGCGCCGATCAATCCACGGTAGAGCTTGAGCTCCTTGTGCCTCCGTGACGTCGCAAGCGCGGCGAGATCGTAGTCCAGTGGAGCCGCGCGAAACTGCGCACGCACCGAAGCACGAGCGTTGGGCGGCTCCAGCCGAGTCTGCGGCATCCGGTAGTGCGTGTCGCCACGACGCTCCAGCGAGGGGGCCGCGAGCCAGCGCAAGCAGTTCTCGAGCAGGCGACCGAAGTCGCTCGGCTTGCCTCCGACGCCACGCTCGAGGACAGCGCGGTCGTACAGCCATTTCGTACCCGCGCCGATCGAGAACTGGGGCCACTCGGCCACCATCGCGAGGCGTCCGGAATGCAGTGGTCGCACTGCGAACAGCGGAGCGGCTTTCTCCGGCGTGGCACGTCGCAGTACAGGGGCTGCCCGCGCCTCGAGAATGGGATCGAGCTCGAGTGGCCGGGTCGTGGATGTCTTCGAGGCTCGGAGAACCACCTGCCACTCGGGGGTGAGGACGAGCGGCATGGTCATCGCGGTCGAGAACGCGGGGCTCGTCGGATACCAGACACCGCGCACGCCCGTCGTGATCGGCGAGGGACTTACTTGGTCCGTAAAAGCCAGCGTTCCACCGTGCCGCATCCTGGAGATGGTTCCCTGCTGCGCCGGGTCGGTCTCGACGATCTGTTCTGCTGCAACGCGGGCGCCCCAGCGGTCGCTCAGCTCGGAGAGCGCCGGGCGCACGGAGCCAGTCAAGGCGGGGATCATCAAGACGCCGCCTCCGACCTTCAGATACTCGTCGATCAGGCGCTGAAATGCCTCGACGTGCGCGGGATCGGAGGGGGACCCGTCGCGCGTGGCGTAGGCGTCGGGACTGACGAACAGGACCACCACGTCGAAGGGAGCGATGCGGTCCGAGGTGAGCTCGGCCAGCGTCTCGGTGTAGTCGATCTCGAACCCACGCCTGTTGAGCTCAGTGAGGTAGGTCAGATCGAGCGACCCGGCGCCATTGGGCGAGGCGAAGAGCACCGCCGGACTCAGTTCGAGCTTGCGTGGTCCAAGGGCGCGCGGGCTCGGCGAGCTGTGTGCCGGGGGAAGGCTGGGCGAAACGGGGCGCTGGCAGCCCAGCGTCAGGACCGCAGTGACCGCCAGGAGCCACCATGCCAGCGCGCGCCCTGGCACTCGGTTCGCGCCCGCACCGCGATGCTCACGCGAGCCCGCGGAGGAGACTCGCTCAGTCGCGTTCGACGAACGACGGCGCGGCGCCACCATGGACAAGCCACTCATAGAGCTCCAAGTGCTTCTGGATGATCCGCGTCCAGGAATAGCGCTGTAGGACCATTTCGCGACCACGCCGGCCCATGGCTTGTAGCTCACGACTCGGCCGTGCGAGGGCATCTCGCAGCGCGCCGACCAGCGGCTCGACGCCAGGCTCTACCCACCACCCACTGTGAGTCTCGATCAGCTCCGCCCACGGGGCACCCGTCGTGGTGATGACTGGCAAGCCGTGGCCGAGCGCCTCGGGCACGACAATGCCGAAATTCTCGCTGTACGTGGGCAGCACGAACAGGTCGGATTGCTCGAAAAGCGCGCGCTTTTCTGCGCCGACGACGGGCCCCACGAACTGAAAGACGGACTCGAGCTTCTCGTGCGAGATCACTGCTTCGACCTTGGCACGATGGTTGCCGTCCTCGGGGCCCGCGATGATCACCCTCCAACCCTTGGGTTTCACGATCGCCCACGCCTGGACCAGCTCGAGCAACCCCTTTTTCTCGTGAATGCGCGAGAGAAACAGGGCGGTTCGCCCACGCTCCGCGGGCTTGGGTACGACCTCCGCGAGTCGCTCGGGCACGTCCACGCCATGGGGGATGAGGGCCAGCGGTCCACGTAGGCCGAGAGCGCGAAGGTTGGCCGCCTCGCTCGCCGCCGTCGCGTGCAGTGCATTGGAGAGCTCGAGGTCTCGACGTTGGTAGAGCGTCAGAGCAAGCCGCTTGCGCAGTGGCTTGTGTGCAAGGCTCCACGGCTCCAGCATGCCCATCGGGCAAGACACGACGGGTACACGAGCGACCCGTCCGGCCACGGCCACCAGGTGATTGAACGGCGTCCAGACGCCGAAGTTGTGCACGACATCGGCCTTCAGCAGCTCCACCGCCGTCGCGAGCAGCTCGGCACGCCGTCCGGCACTCTGATCTTGCGTGAACAGCAAGGCGTCGCAGCTGGCGATTGTCAGATTCCGACCGATCGCGGCCACCGAGTAGGCTGGCCCGCCGATGTTCGGGTTCAGGCTGGGAGTGGCCAGTACGATCTTCATGCGTTCGGGACTCCTCGGCGCGGCTGTCCGCGATTCGCGCTCGGTGCTGGGCAACGCTATGATGCCGCGATGCGAGTGGTCTACTTCATGCGCCGACCGAGGCCCGGCCAAAATCATAGCGTCGAGCACATCGTTGAGGGGGTGGTCAATGCTTTGAGCCCCAATATCGAGGCCGTGCGCGCGGTGTCTCGTCATTTGAGCGTGGGCGTGCTGCCCCGGATCTACAACATCGTCGAGGCCGCGTTCCGCCAAGGCGACGTCAATCACGTGACCGGCGACGTGCATTTTCTGACGTATTTGCTGCATCGCCAGAAGACACTCTTGACGGTGCTCGACTGCGGTCGCATTGCGGGCAGGCCAGACTATCGAAAACGAATCGTGAAGCTGTTCTGGTTCACCATACCCGTGCACCGCTGCGCGGCGATCACCGTGATCTCGAACGCCGTCAAGGCGGAGCTGCTCGAGCACGTGCGCGTCGACCCAGACAAGATTCACGTGGTTCCTGTCGCGGTTCCAACGAGCTACACACGCGTGGACAAGCCGTTCGACGCCGACCGGCCGGTCATCCTGCAAGTCGGTACCGCGCCCAACAAGAACCTGCCTCGCTTGTTCGCCGCGCTCGCGGGAGTACGCTGCCGGCTTCGGATCGTGGGCGCGTTGCCCGACGAATATCGCAAGCTACTCGAAGAAGCGCAGCTCGACTACGAGAGCTTCGTGGGCCTCTCCAACAGCGAGATGCTGCGACAGTACAGCGAGTGCGACATCATTTCCTTCCCGTCGACCTTCGAGGGCTTCGGCATGCCAATCATCGAGGGAAACATCGTCGGCCGGCCGGTGGTGAGCGGGAACGTGGCTTCAATGCCAGAGGTGGCGTCCGACGCTGCCTGTCTCGTCGACCCGTTCGACATCGAGTCCATACGCGCTGGGTTCGTCAAAGTGATCCGCGATGCCCCGTACCGTGAGGGACTGGTACAGCGTGGCTACAGCAACGCAAAACGATACGACGTTGTCGCGATCACCAAGCAATACGAGTCGCTCTACCACCAGCTCGCCGCCCGCGGCCGCAGCGCTGCCGTGCTCCGACGCTCGACCGACGGCGATCGTTGCGGCGGCGAAGCAAGCACAGCTGATGACCACGGGACGCCCAGCTCGCGCGGCGCGAGGTTTGGAGTGCGACGGAACGCATTCGCGCGGCGAGAGGTCGGCAGGTGATAGCGGCCCTCAAGAAGCTACTCGGGCGTCCCCACGGCCGGGCCCCAGGCCCCAGTCTCGAGCAGCTCGACGACGGCCCGTGGTTGGGAGCGGCGACGGTCGATCTCAGCCTGTTCGAGAATAGCGACTTCGACCGCGGCGCCTCCACTGCGCGTGAGATCGCCTGGATTGGCACGCGCAGTAGCATCTTCGAGCACGGCCCCGCAGGCCTGGACGCCATTCGGCGTCGGGTGCTGGTGGCCTTTGGCGCAAAGATGGGCGTCGGCGGGACTTGTCGTCGCGGCGTCCGGGTGACGTTTCCGTGGAAGCTGGAGGTCGGCGACAACAGCTGGCTCGGCGAAGACGTGTGGCTCCTCAACCTCGCGCCCATCCGGATCGGAAGCAACGTCTGCATCTCGCAGCGCGCGTTTCTCTGCACCGGCAACCATGACTGGAGCCATCACGCGCTCCGTCTGCTGACGGCGCCCATCACCATCGAAGACGGCGCCTGGATCGGCGCTTCGAGCTTCGTGGGCCCCGGCGTGACTGTCGGAACCCATGCCGTCGTCACCGCCGGCAGTGTCGTCACCCGCGATCTGCCGCCGTACACCATCTGCGCTGGAAATCCGTGTCAGCCCGTTCGCGAGCGGAAGATCGTGCGCTGACGCCCCGCGGCCGGCCTGTGCGCGCACGAGCAGCGAGCCGGTCCGTACCAGACAGGGCCGCCGCCTAGACCGCCTCGAGCTCGACCTCGACCTCCGAGAACGGCACCACGCGGAAGAACATGCGCTCGGCGCGCTGCTGACGAATGGGCGCGCTGTTGATCCAGCTCTCGTAGCTGCGCAGCGCGCCTCGCAGGACCGGCCGAAACCAGCGCTCCTGCATGCCCGCCTGCGGCTCGCTGGTACAGCGCAGCACGGCGCGTGCGATGCGAAACCGCACCTTCGAGTAAGGATGGGCCGTGTCGGGCTGAAAATGTAGAAACATCGCCATCGACAGGGCTCGGCGGTGGGTCGGGTCCGACCACACGATCTGCGGTGAAGAAAAGTGCGGACCGCGCACCAGCAAGCGTCCCCCCGGCGCGAGCACGCGATACGCCTCCTCCATGACGTGCACGACGTCTGGCACATGCTCTAGCACGTGGTTGGCGACCACCAGGTCGAAGCTGTGATCGTCGAACGGCCAGGGACCCGCGATGTCCGCGATCACGTCTGCTGCAGAGTCCTGCAGGACGTCCATGCCGATCGAGCCCGGTGTCTTGCGATGACCGCACCCGACATCCAGGATGCGCTTCGACGGTTGGTCGCCCTTCATCGCGTACTCCACGTTGGCCTGACGACTGTCGGTCTGATTGGTCGAGATCATGGCGATTACCTGCTGAGGACTACGGGGAAGTCACCTTCGACACGGCGCGCGCCTGTCACAGAGCGGTCTCTAGCTCGTCCGACTTCGTGGTCGGCGTGCGCAGACCGAGCGCTTTGTACACGCCTCCGGCCGAGGCTGCGATCGTGTAGCTTCGGATCAGCTTCAGCCCGGCTTCTCCGAGCTGCCGGGCGAGACCCGGGTTGGCAATCAGGCGCTGCATGCAGCGGGCCAGCGCCAGGGCGTCCTTGGCGGGATAGACCAAGCCCGTCTGGCCTGGCAAAACGAGGTTGGGCACGCAGCCGACCTGCGTACTCGCGATCACGGGCAGTCCGTAGTGCATGGCTTCGTTGACCACGAGGCCCCAGGTCTCGTAGAGCGAAGACATGACCAGGGCGTCCGCTGCGACGAAGTAGCGCCCCAGCTTCGACTGGTTGACGAAGCCTGGGAAGACGAAGCGACTTCCGAGCAGCTTGTGCGCGGCAGCGGCAAAGTCGTCCTTCAGCTCGCCGTCGCCCAGGGCGATCAGACCGACCCGCGCGAGATCGGGCAGGTGCTCGAGCGCATGCAAAACTGCGGCTGGGTCCTTGCGCGGGATCAGCTTGCCGGAGAGAACGAAGACGAAGCGGTCGTCGGGGATGCCCAGCTCCGCGCGCGCCTGGTCACGTCGGAACTGGCTCTTTTGCCGGTCTAGGAGCGTGTCATCCACCGAGTAGGGCGAGAAGGTCATTTGCTCGTCGTCAACGCCGTGCTCGCGCAGATGCTGCCGCGCGCCCTCACCGATGAAGCAGAACCGGTCCACATGGGTGTAGAACCAGCGCAGGTACGCCGCGCGAGCGATTCGCTTCGGCAGCGAGCGCTCGCCATAACTGAGGTCCGAGAACTCTCCTCGCATCAGCACGCGGATCGAACGTTTGCCAGCGGCCCTGATCAGCTGGCGCTCGAACGCGTGGGTGTAGCCGGAGATCATGATCCAGTCGGGACGCTCTCGGTTGAGCAGGGCGTCGATGTCGACGATCCGCGCTTCGCTCGGGCGATCGAGCGAGACGTCTCGCGACAGGAACTCATGTTCGTAGCCGCTGAGAAGGTCGACGTCCCACGCGATGTTCAGGCCGAAGTCCTTGTCGTAGCCACCCCGGACGCTTTGGTCGTTTAAGTAGAACACCTTGACGTCGAGGTCGGGGTGGCCAGCGAGCGCCTTCCAAAGGGGGACGTGATACTGCACGGGGTGGGTAGCAAAGATCTGAAGTCGCACGGTGTGCTTCTTGCGGGAGGAAGGGGATCGCAACAGTTCAGTCAGTCAGGGCAGGTCTGCGGACGCCAAGCTGCGGAAGAAGCTTCTCTTCACGCACTGGCGCCGGTGACTGACTTCGACGTAGGGGGCTCGTTGCCGCCCTCTTCTTCGTAGTATCCGGTGTAATACGCGTAGTACGAGCCGTAGTTGGAGTCGCTGAGGTCAACACCGTTGAGGACGACGCCGATGATGCGTGCGGAGACGCTGTACAGCTGACGCAAGGCGGCATCCACGCCGTTGCGGGTCGTGCCGCCCGACCGGACCACCATGATCGTACCATCGACCTGCGTCGCGATGACGGCGGGATCGGTCACCGCGCCGAGGGGCGGGCTGTCGAAGATGACCGTGTCGAAGCGACTCCGGGCCTCGTCGACGAGCTCGCCGAAGCGTCGTGTGTGGAGCAGTTCCGACGGATTGGGAGGCAGCGGACCACACTGCATCAGAGTCAGGCCGGGAATGTCGGTGGCCTGCATGACTTCGTCGAGTGTGGCTTCGCCGGCGAGCACCGAAGTGATTCCGGCGCCGGTCGGGATCTTGAAGGCGCGGTGCAAGCGCGGCTTGCGCAGGTCCGTGTCGACGAGCAGCACTCGCTTGCCGCTCTGCGCCAGGATGGTCGCCAAGCTGATGGACACCATCGTCTTGCCGTCTTTTGGCTGCGCGCTGGTAATGGCGAGCGTCCGCAGCGGATGATCAGCAGACTGGAACGTGATGTTCGTGCGGATCGTGCGGCAGCACTCTGCCGCGGTGGAGCGCGGCTCTAGGTGAACGATGAGGTCCCTCTCCTGGCTCTCGATGCGGCGCGTGTGGCGCTTCTTGTCGCGCCGGTAAGACGGAAGGGCCGGAGTCCCTCCACTCACGACGGGAAGGATGCCCAGCACCGTGACGCCGCGCGCCTCCATGTCAGCCGGACCGCGGATCTTGTTGTCGAGGTAGGAGATACCCAGCGCGGCCGCGACACCCATCGCCAGGCCGACGATGCCGCCCAGGATCGTGAGCAGCTGAACCCGCGGACTTACGGGGATCGTCGGCCGGACCGCAGCATCGACCGGACGGGCCGTCGCCACCCGAAGGGCGCGCGTGAGGTCGGTCTGCGCGGCGCGCTCCATGACGAGGTCGTACAGCTCGGACTTGCTGTTTCGCTCTCGATCGAGGCGCGTGTAGTTGATCTCTTGCAAGCTGAGCTCGAGCCCCTGCTGGTTGACCCGATTGAGGGCCAGCTGGATTCCCTTCTCGGCCCGCTCGTGCTCCTTGAGCCCCGACTCGATGGCATTGTAGATCGACTGAATCTCTTCTTTCATCGCGGCCAGCGTGGTGTCGCGTGCCGCACGCGCGGCACGCACCTGCGGGTGCGCATCGCCGTAGGTGACGGCCAGTCGCTCGAGCTCCTCGGCAGCTTCGCGATACTTCAGGCGGAGGGTGGCGAGGCTGGGGTCGACACCGAATGTCCCGGCGTGAAGCGCGATGATGTTCTGGTCGGACGCGAGCACTTCTTTGAGCACGGACAGTCGTGCTTCGCTCTCGATCCGGCGTCGGTGAATCTCGGTCAGTGCGCTGCTGTAGCTGTGGAGCTGGCTGGCGATGATCCGCTGCCGCTCGGCGAGCGACGACGAGAGGGAGTGGTTGTCCTCGCGGAACTTGTACAGCGCCATCTCGGAGACCTCGAGCTCACGCTTGAGGTTCTGCATCTGCGAGCTCAGCCACTCGAGCGCACGCCCGCTCGAGCCGAGCCGATCTTCGAGCGACTTTTCGATGTACGCGTCGACGACCGAGTTGGCGATCAGCTGCGCACGGTCGGGACTGCTATCGCGCGCCAAGATTCGCACCACCCGCGTGTCGCGAATCTGTTCGATCGTCAGCGCGAGCATGAGTCGCTTGGTCGCGTCCCCGAGGTCGTCGCCGGAGGGGGCCGCCGCGACACTGGTGCCCGTCATGAACTCTTTGTCGTGATGCAGGCGGAGCTTCTTGACGACGCGCTCGGCGATGGTGCGACTGCGCAGGATCAGGTTCTGCGTCTCGTAGAACTCCTGCATGTCCCACATCATCGAGCGACCCGTGTCTTCGACGGCGCTACCCAGGGGCTGCACCGGAAACGGGTCGTACTCGAGTGTCGCCACGGCTTGGTAGACCTTGGGCTGACGCATGGTCCAGAAGGCGACGCCGGCAGTGATGAGCAGCGCGACGGCCGGCACCACTAGCTTGTACCGCCACAGCTCTGCTAACAGCGTGCCCAGCGCGGATGCCGCGGTAGGCTTGGCTGTGGGTGTCCTGAGGTTTGGCGTCTGGTCGTCGTTCATGGTTTCCCGCAGATCAATCCCTGGGATTCGCGCATGCAGCAGCTCCTCACGGGCCGCGGCTCTCTGCACAGTAAGAATCCCCTTGGTGGCGAACGTGACACAGCTCAGCGGCCGCGCGCAACGCCACTCGCGCGATGCCGGCACGCATCGCCAGAGCGTGAACGCGCTCGAGAACGGTGGGGTCACCGCTTCGCTCATAAGAAAGCTGAGCGTGGGCGATCGCCTTGTCGAGCGATCCGTACCACTCGTAGCGGGTACTGACGACCCATTGTGCTTCAGCTTGCAATGTCGTGGTCGCGCTGGTCTCGATCAGCTCATTGGCCAGCTCTTGGAGCAGTCCGCCGCGCTTGGCCATGGCGGCTGCGGAGAGGCCCTCGACCAGCACTCCACGCGCTGCGCGAACCCCTGATTTTGCAGCATTTAACACCAGCAGCGCCTCGTCCGCGTGGCCGGTCTGCACCAGCGTGTTGATCAGCGCTGCCGTACTGGCTGGCTCTTCTGGCAACGCCCTCAGCATGGCCCACGCCCGATTGATCGCCAGCCGTTCGTCTTTGCGGCGCAGCGCGAGGTAGATCAGCTGGGTGTGGATGAACGCGGAGCGGGGATAGTCTCGCCCGAGCGTGATGACGAAGTCCTCGGCGTCCGCCGCGCCGCTGCGCACGAGGCAGCTGGCGACGTGGTCGGCGATCCACGCCGCGTGGCGCGATCGTGGTGGCAGAAGGGCGTGCGCGACGGAAGCCGACGGATGGCGCTGCAGCAGCCCGCACGTTTGCGTCCAGCCATGCTCCGGTTGACGCTCCAGCACCATACTCAGCTCGATGGCCGCCTGGTCGACTTGACCGCGACGTTCCAAGTGGTACGCGGCCAACGCATGCGGCGCGGTCCACTCGGGTGCGCGGCTCATCGCGAGATTGAGCCAGCGCGGAGCCACGCGCTGATCTGTCTTGACCGCTTGTGTTGCTGCGAGCACCACGAACATCGGCTCCATCGGGTAGCCGCGAAACGCCTGCGCGAGAGTACTCAGAAAAGCCGGGTCTCGCGTCTCCGAGAGCGCCGTCAGCGTTCGCGTAAAGCTGTCTTTGCTTCGGCTCGTGAGTGACGGCGCGGCCCAGATCGTCGCGGCGACCGCGGCGATCGCGGTGGCAAGTGTGGCGGCGGAGAGCCGGGGACGGGGCAGCCACGGCAAGGCCTCCGGACGCTCGCGCCCGAGCAGGCTCCCAAAGGCGACGGCTGCAACACAGCTCACACCGGCGAGCTCGAGACTGAAATCGACCAGGTTCTGCAAGCAGAGCGCAGCCAGTCCGGCCGCGAGTGCCCAGTCGTGCGCGCGTCGCAGGCGTAGCGCGAGGACGGAGCAAACGATCGCCAGCAGCAGCGTCGCGGCGATCGGTACGCCCCACTCGACGGCCCATTGCAGGGGCAGATTCTCGGCCTGGGGCACGCGCACGTTGCCAGCTACCACCGAGGGGCTCACGTCCCCCAGTGCACCTCGACCCACGCCCGCGAACGGGTGCGCAACGACCAGGCCCAGCAACGAGCGCATGACGCCGAGCTTCCCGAACGACTGCTCGTCGATGTGGAACTCCCTCGCCACCAGGTCGATGCTGGCCACGCTGGCGAGCCCAATCAACAGGGTGGCGCCCGCGGCCACGACCGCAGCCCGGGTGCCGGAGACCTTGGGCCAGCTCTTTCGGGCGTGCATGAACAGGCACGCACCGGCGCCTCCCACAAGCGCACAGATCCCCGCACGCGACAGCGTGAGCATGCCGGTCGCCAGCACGACGAAAGCTGCTGCGAGCCACACGATGCGCACATCGAGCCGCTTCCCACTCAGACCAAACGACAGGCAGAGGGGCAGGCCGAGTGCGAGATGACCCGCGAGATGGTTGGCGTTGAGGAGGGGCGCGAGCAGGAGTCCTGGCTTGGCGCCCCGCGGAGCGTAGAGCCCAAACACCTGATCCAGGGCGAAGACCAGGTGGGCCAGCGCGACCAGCGCCATCAGGATGCTGCTGAGCGCGACGGCATGCAGCAACGTTTCGCGCTCGCCCGCACGCGACACGGCGCTTGCCGCGACGAGCAACGCGCACAACGTCATGGCGTGCGCCAGCGCCCCCAGCGTCGCGCCGGGAGCCATGCTCAGCGTGCAGCGTTCGGCGTCAACGACCCCCAGCACCGCCAGCTCGGCAAGCACCTCGGCACGCTCTGGCTGCGCCCAGGTCACCCACGAGCAGGGCAAAGGGATGAGCTGGACCAGGGTCCACCCGACCGCGAGGGCGGCGCCCAACGCCGCGATGGGCATCAGGCTACGGGGGGGCTTGGGGGGGCGTATGTAGAGCGCAGTCGCCAGGCAGACGGCGCTCGCAAAGGCCAGAATAGCAAGCCGGGTGGGGCCCGTGGCGCCGCCCAACAGCTGGGGCGCGAAGACGGCGAGAGCACCTAGGCCGTACGCGGGCGCGGTGCTCGATTGCCTGCGTTTGCCGTGCTTCGTGGAACGAGCGTCGTGCACGTGCTTCAGCGTTTCAGGGCAGCGGCCTCGCGTTGCGCGAGTTCAAGGTCTGTCTCTGCCATCATTCGGACGAACTCGCGAAAGCTCACCTTCTGTTTCCGGCCCAGCTTGTTGCGTGCGTAAGTTGGATCTCCCAGCAGCAGGTCCACCTCAGCAGGACGCAGGTATTTCGTGTCGAGCTCGATGCGCCCGTCGAGTTCCACTCCCACGTGCGAGGACGCCAGCTCCAGGAATTCCCGGACGCTGTGGGTCTCGCCGGTGGCGATCACGAAGTCGTCGGCTTCGTCCGCCTGCAGCATCAGCCACATCGCTTCGACATAGTCGCTGACGACCTTGGCGATTCTCGCCTGCTCGAGCACGTTCACGCCCATCATCATGTTGTCATGAAAGTATGAGCCCGGATTTCGCTGGTTGGCTCCGATTCCACCCACGCGAGCGCCCAGATGAAACACGACGTCCGGTGAGGTACGTGTGAACAGCGAACGTACTGCCTCTGGCTTGACCAGATCGCAGGTCTCCGAGCGCGGCATGATGAGCTTCGAGCAGCCAAGATCCTTGGGTCGCACCACCAAGAGTGAGCCCAGAAAGCCTGCGCCTCCAGTGACGACGATACTCTTTTCGCGCAAATCCATACTATTTGAAGACCCTCAAGGGAGCCCGCGGACGCTCGCGCACAAGCTTGGTTTTTGGCGCGCCAGAAAATAAGGCAGGGAGATTCTGTGCCAGCAGCAGGATCGCTGCCATTGCAATCCAGTACTGGGGCTGCGAGCCGAGCACGTTGAGCACGTAACATTCTGGTCCAGTGCTGAACAAAAAGCCGGTCCCGAGGATGATCAGTGCACGTGAGGAAGGGGTCGCCATGCCGCCGTACAGACCGGCGAGCAAGCCCAAGAAGATGCCTTCGAGAAAGATCCCCAGCCAGCCGAGTCGCCAGTAGCCGTCGCCGACGGACGGCAGGTTGAATGTGGCGCCCTGCGTCCCTCGGTACGTCTGCAACTGGAACGTCGTGGTGTAGCGGTTGTTGAACTCCTTGACCGGCGAGGGCTTCTCCGGCCAAAGCAGCCGAGGCACGTACTGAAGGGGCATCTCCAGCCAGGCTTTGGCGCCGGCATGCGAAAACCGCGCTGGAACCCACTCGAATATCTGTGCGACTGCGAGCAGTGTGGACAGCCGTGAGGTTGCGCTGTCGGCACTGGCTTCGATCGCCATGCTCGCGTTTCCCGAGTACGTTTGCTGGACTGCGATCGTCCAGTTTTCCGCGCGTTGCAGGAGACTAACCGACTGCGTTGCGCGCCAGCTGAGTGAGCGGTAGACGTGCTTGGCTTGGTTGAGTCCGATAAGTACGACAACGGCGCCGACGACCATGAGGATCGGCAGCCGACCTCGCACCGCCCACAGAAAGATCACTGTGTCGATGCCTGGTTCCAGCGCCGCGCCGAGCATGCCCGTGCTGAGGCCCGCCAGCGTCAACAGCAACAACGCCAGCCAAAACAGCAGTCGGCTAACGTAGTTGCCGCGCTGCTCCATGTCCCAGAAGAGCAGTCCTAACGAGATAGCGGGGCCGCCCAGCAGCGTCGCCACGTAGCCAAAGCTACCAAACACCTTTTGGCCGCCCGGCGAACTGGCGATAATCAGGTAGATGGCAATCGACACAGCGGCGAGGATTCGCGCTGCGATCGTGTCCCTGCCGTCATACTCGCCTTGGCGATCGAGGAACTTGGAGACGTCACGGCCGATGCGCCGCGCGCCCCGCCGGACGAGTAGGGCCGTGATCACCACGCTGCAGGTGAACGCGAGTGCACCGAGCGTCGCGAGGTCGAGCGCACGCGACGAAAGTCGCAGACTGCCGAGCGCGGTATGCATGCGCGGCGCGAAAAAGACGGGAAACCCCATCGCCAGGTAGATGCGCAGCAAGATGAGCTGGATTACTGGCAACTCACGAGGCCTCACGTACCCGATGGCCAACACCGTCAGCGCGCCAATGAGTCCGGCACACAGTAGCGCCTGAGAGGAGAAGCCCGGGTGCCCCCCTGAGGTATGCGCGATCACGGCAATCGCAGCGACGGGCCACGAGAGGGCACGGGCAATCCACTGCCACGAAAGCGAGAGCCGGCCATCTGCCGTTGTCGCGATGCTAGCCATTGGCCCTCAATTCCCTGGAACGCCGCATAACACACTCTCTTAGCGCGGCCAACACGGACGGGTGTGAGCGTTGCCGGTCGTGGCACGCTCCCACTCGACGCTTACTCAGAGATTGCGTTGACGCGCTTCCAACGAGCGTCGACCATAGTCATACAGGTCCCGATGACTGCCAGCCACGCCGCGAGCACGAGCCAACCCGCAGTCGGGACGAACGTGAGTGTAAGCACTGCCGAACTGCCGACGCCGAGCATGAGCAGATAGGCCACACAGGCCATCTGACGATGACTCCAGCCAGACCGGATGAGCCTTTGATAGTAATGTTCGCGATGCGCCTGCCAGAGCCGCTCTCGGCGCGCCGCGCGTCGCAACAGCGTGACCGTCGCATCGAGCGCGAATGGTAAGAACACGAGGCCGGGAAACCAGAGCGGCCACAGCTGGGTCGCATGCCCGTAGAGACCGACCGCCGCAGCGCAAAACCCAAGCACGGTCGAGCCGCTGTCTCCCATGAAGATGCGCGCAGGGGGGAGGTTGCGGCTCAGGAAGGCGAGGGTGCTCGCTGCCAGGCACGCACAGAGGGTGGCCATCCCGGCGTCATCGGCCTCCCATGCGGCGGCCGCGTAGGAGCTGAAACCCAGCACTCCCATCCCGCCGGCAAGCCCATCGGCGCCGTCCATGAAGTTGTATAAGTTCGTCATCCACAGCGTGGTCAACACGGCCAACGCCAGCCACCACGCTGGCTGTCCGTGGCCGAACAAGACAAGGACCGCTGACGCAGCGCCGAGCTGGGCCAGCAGCCGTACGAGCACCGGGAGCCCGCGCCTGTCATCGATGAACGACACGACACCCAGGCACAGTGCAACTGCCCAGAAGGCGCGCGTCTCACTTCGGCCAAAGGGTGCGAGCGCGAGTGTGACGCCAAGAAGAACGGCCAGCCCTCCGGTTCGTGGGACGACTTGCTTGTGCAGGGAGCGCTCGTTCGGCCGGTCCAAGGCGAGTCCCTGGAGACGTGGCACCAACAGGAGCCAGACGGCTGTCGTGCCGACCAGATAACTTAGCAAGGCTGCGACTACGATCGTGTTAGTCATACCCATCTCAGGCAGAGCCAGCGCGGCGGCGGTACCCTTGAACAGCGGCTTGCAGGCCCTGCTCCAGGCTCAGAGCTGGCGCAAAGTCGAGCAAGCGGCTCGCCTTACTGGAGTCGACCTCGAGAGAGTCACAGAGTCTCGCTACCGCGGCCGAGCGACCGAGGGCACGGCCTGCGAGGCGCAGCGCGGTCTCCGGCACCGGGAGCAAGACCGGGGGGCGGTCGAACGCGTGGGAGAGCATCGTCACGAGCGCCGATGTGCTCACGGCAGGCTGATCGGCCGCCAGGAACAGCTCGCCTGCGGCGCGCTCGTGCCGCGCGCACGTGAGCAACAAATCCGCCAGGTTCTGGACCCCGACCAAGCTACGACGATTGCGCAAGGCGCCGAGCGGCAACGGCAAGCCGCGCTCGACCCAGCGCATGAGGCTACGAAAGTTGGCTCGTACGCCGGGACCAAAGACGAGCGGCGGGCGCACCACCGCGGCGCTGAGCCCGGTGCCCGCCGCGATCTCCTGAAGGACCTGCTCCGCTTCCCATTTCGAAATCGCGTAGGGGTCGCCGGGGCACGGCGGATCCGACTCCGTAAACGGCCTCCCGACCGAGGTGCGATCTCCGTTTACTTTGATGGAGCTCACAAAGACGAAGCGCGAGACCCCGAGCCGCGCCGCCTCACGCGCGAGGCGCTCGGTGCCGCCTCGGTTGATCCGCCGAAACAGGGGCAACGCCAGCGCGGGAGCTTCTCCCATGATGTGTGCCCGTCCTGCCGCGTGGATCACCGTGGTCACGCCTTCGAGCGCCTCTTCCCAGCGCGTGGACTCGTCGATCTCGCCGACCCGCACGGTGCGAGCGCGAGGGTGCGGCTCAGCCAGCGGTCTGCGCACAGCGAGCGTGACTTGATGACCTGCCTCCAGCGCCCGCTGGAGGACGACACGGCCCACGAAGCCGCTCGCCCCCGTCAGAAGAATTCGTTGCATCGACCCCACACCCACGAGTTGAGTCGGCTCAAGCCACGCCTCGATAGCCGCTGGCTTGCCCGGGCAAAAACTGCCCCAGGCGAGACGCGACTTTTGTCAGCACGAACCAGGGCGCCACCCGCAGGCCGTTCTTCTTGCAGATCGCCCACGCTTCCCGGTTGCCGCGCACGACGCCGCGCACACCGCTGTTGCTGACGCCGCCGGCGCGCATCCGCACCCAGTACTCCGGGACGAAGCGCGAGCGAATGCGCCCGAACTCGAAGAAGCGCATGGCGAGGTCGAAGTCGGCCTGCTGCCGGAAGCGAATGTCGAAGTTGCCGTGCTCCTCGAAGACGCGGCGCCGCACGAAGAGGGTGGGATGAGCCGGCATCCAGCCCCTGCGAAAGAGGCCCGGCTCGAACGCGCGCGACTTCCAGACTCGCACCACGCGCGTGACGTCCACGCTGTCCACGTAGACCAGGTTGGCGTAGCACGCGTCGAGCTCCGGATCGCTCATCAAATCAGCCACTTGACTCAGCACGTGAGGGTGGCAGTAGACGTCGTCCGCATTCAAGAAAGCAATCACGTCGCCGGTGGCGAGGGCCAAGCCCTTGTTCATCCCGTCGTAGATGCCGCGGTCGGGCTCACTCACGAAGTGCGCGACGTGTGTGCCGTGCTGCTTCACCAACGCGGCGGTCCCGTCGCTCGAGCCCCCGTCGACGACGATGTGCTCGACGTCGGGATACACCTGCCGGGCGACCGACGCCAGCGTATCCTGGAGGGTCCGCGCAGCGTTGAAACAAACCGTGATGACACTGATCCGCATAGCCCCTCGGAGGTTAGTGCGTGTCCCGGTGGCAATTACACGAACCGCAGAATCGGCGCTACGTTCGGTCGCCCGTAGTCCTTCCTTGCGTTCGCTTGCGGGTACGGTTTTCCACTGGTAGAGCCACTGCAGAGCTGTTAGACATTGCTCGGCGGCGGGGGCATCTGGGGAACTCGGTCTCAATCACGCCTCTGCGTCGACGGGCGCCTGCAACCAGTGGTGCAACGACTTGCTGCTAGCTCATTCACTGCGCGTGGCAATCGACGCGACGCTTCTGGTAGTCGCGCTGGGTCTGTCGTTTGCTCTGCGGTTTGACTGGAACATCCCGGCGGACATGCTGGCCCGGCTGACTCTGGTAACGCCGTACGTGGTGTTGCTCCAGTACCTGAGCCTTGCCCTGTTTCGCGCGCCGCGCATTTCCTGGCGCTTCTTCTCGCTGCGCGACTTGAAGCCGTTCGGCTTTGCCTACGCGCTCTCGGGTGCGGTTCTAGTTGCCCTCCGCTACGGCATCCCGGCCATCTTCCCCGACCACGAGCTGGCGACGTATCTGCTGGTGCCCCTGAGCGTCATCGTTCTCGATGCGGGGGTTGCTTTGACGTTCACCGTCGGCGCTCGCGCCATGCGCCGCGCGGTCTCCGAGGACGTCGAGTGCAGCGTGCGCTTTGCGCGCAGCATTCCCCCGCGGCGCAGCGCGCGGACCCTGCTGATCGGGGCGGGACACGGCGGTGTGATCACAGCGCGTGAGCTTGCGCGCAGGCCTGAGCTCGGCATCGTTCCGGTCGGCTTCGTCGACGATGACGCGGCCAAGACTGGCACGACGATCTGCGGCATCCCGGTGCTCGGCAAGACCACCGAGCTTGCCAGCATTGCCAAACGCTGCTTGGCCGACGAGGCTCTGATTACCATCGCCAACGCGCGCGGGCCCTCCATTCGCCGCCTCACGGCGCTTTGTGAAGAGGCCCGGCTGCCGGTTCGCATCGTGCCGGGCATTCACGAGATCGTCGATGGCACCGTGAACCTGTCGGGCATTCGTGAGGTGGCGATCGACGACCTGCTCGGACGAGCGCCGATCCGTCTGGATGAGTCGACGTTGTTGAACGCGCTGGAGGGCAGCCACGTGCTGGTCAGCGGCGCGGGTGGGAGTATCGGGTCGGAGCTGTGCCGGCAGGTGGCACGCTTCCGCCCCAACAAGCTCTTCCTGGTCGATAGCTCCGAGAACAACTTGTTCAACGTGCACCGCGAGCTGTGCGGGAGCTTCCCGGGCATCGAGCTCGTGCCTCTCGTGGGGAGCGTCACCGACGCGGCGCGGATGCGGGAGATCTTCAGCCGTCACCGGCCCGAGGTGGTCCTGCATGCTGCTGCGTACAAGCACGTTCCGATGATGGAGCTCAATCCCGCGCAGGCGGTCGTCAACAATGCGCTCGGCACCCGCATCGTTGCAGACCTCGCACACGAGTTCGGAGCCCGCGAGTTCGTGCTCGTGTCGACCGACAAAGCGGTGCGCCCGAGCTCGGTCATGGGCGCCACCAAGCGCGCCGCGGAGATCTACGTCCAAGCCCTCGCGGCGCGTAGCACCACCCGCTTCATCACCGTGCGGTTCGGCAACGTGCTCGGGTCTGCCGGCAGCGTCGTACCCATCTTCAAAGAGCAGATTGCCAAAGGCGGGCCCGTCACCATCACGGACCCGCGTATGACGCGCTACTTCATGACCATCCCCGAGGCCTGCCAGCTGATCCTGCAGGCCGCACGGCTCGGCAAGGGCGGCGAGATCTTCATGCTCGACATGGGCGAGCCCGTGCGGATCCTCGATCTGGCGCGCGACTTGATTCAGTTGTCTGGCTTTATCCCGGAGGTCGACATCGAGATCGTCGTCTCTGGAGTGAGGCCGGGGGAGAAGCTCACCGAGGAGCTGTGGTCACAGTCCGAAGGGATCTCCTCGACCCAGCATCCGAGCATTTTCGTGGGCACGTCGCCTGCACATTCCTTCGAGGAGGTAGCGGCGTGGTACCACCGTCTCGAGACAGTCAGGAGCTATCCTGGCGGAGACTGGGCTCGCCCTCTACTCACGGAGTTGGTGCCAGAGGCCTCGTTGCTCTCGCAGGACGGCAGTAAACAGGCCGACGAAGTGTCCAATCTACAGGGCTTCCCGAGACCGTCTCTGGCGATTGGTTAGCGCGAAAGTAGACACGGTAGAAGCCGCGGCGCAGGCGCTCCGGTCGGTGGGCTGTTTGATGTCGCCCCATCTTCGCTTTCACGCAGCCTCTCGGCGCCCACGAGCGGACATACGCAGCCTCGGCTACAGTACGCGGAATGGCGGGAGCCACGTCGTTTGTATTGTTCGACGGGCTCCGCCTATACCTGTCTGTTGAAATCGAGGGAGAGAATGCCGAACTCATGGTTGCCTCGGGCTGTCGTGGCCGCTTCGTTTGCCGCTGTGGCATGCACGTCGGCGAGTGACCCGGCTCCTCGCGAAGACGGGGGGGTCGATAAGCCCGATCGGAGCATCAGCGCCGACGCGGGCTTGGACGCGGGTGACGGCTCGAGGGTGCCCGATTCGGGGCCTACTCCCAGCGATGGAGTGGATGCGAAGGTACTGGACGACGCTGCTCGCGAAGACGCTGCTCGCGAAG
>JBEGTL010000035.1:0-28421 GCA_041179425.1 Pseudomonadota bacterium
ATATCTTGGGCATGCGGGCGGGTCCGGGAGCTCTTGATTGGTGTGGTAACCGCAAGATCTCTCAGATCCCCCGCTCTTTCATCCACTTTGTTCATCAAAAACGTGGATCTGGGCTGAGCTGCACCCAGTGGTTATGCGCCTCCACGGGCAAACCGCGCTTCCTATCTCGTCAACTACAGCTCGCGCGACCGTCCGCTCGCTCGGTCCGTCGACCGCGGCGGATCGAGAGCCTGAGCATGGCGGGGCGCTCGATGAAACGATACGCGAGATACGCGAGCGGAACGACGCTGGCTACGGAGAGCAGCGTGAGGACGTCCATCCACCAGACGTTGCCGAAGCTGATCAGGCGCGCGGTGGTGTCGCCCCAGGCGTGATCGACGAACGGGTCGGCAGCAAAACGTTTGCCGATCGTCCGCGTCAGGCGGACCAGCACCACGAACACGAACTCGTGCACCATGTAGATGCCGTACGACCACTCGCCCAATGCCTGAAACGGCCGAGTCCGGAGCAAACGCGACAGCACGCCGCGTTCGAAGGCGAAACACCACACGGGCAACGCAAACACGAGCGGCGCAAGGATCGACAGCTTGCTGTCGCCCGTGGTGGCAATGAACAGCAGCACCAGCGTAGCCAACCCGAGCTCGAAGAGCGCCAGAGCCGCAGGCTCCCAAGCCCTGACGGCTACGGGCCAGACGAAACGATCTTCAGCACGTCGAGGTAGCCCGGCGCTTCGGCGACTCCACCGCGCGCGCGCAGCATCTCGTGCATCCGCGGCAGCTGGAAGTAAGGAACGGAGGGCAGCGCGTGATGTTCGAGATGGAAGTTCACGCGCAGCGGGGCCACCGTGGCGCGCGCGAGCCAGCCTGCGCGCGTGGTGCGGGTCTTGCGGAACATGTCGCTCGTCCGCTCGGTACAGGCGTGCTCGGCCAAGGACCGGATGCGCACGAACAGCGAGAACGGCGTCGCGTACGCCGCGAGCCATGCGACGAACAACCACGGATGGCCGGCGGCCCACAGCAGCGAGAAGAGAAGCGCGTTCACGAGCACGGTGGGTGACGCGTTGCGCGCGAGTAGCCGTAGACGGTCGGCCATCGTCTGCCCTTCTGCAGGCAACCGCACGACCTCGCCGGCCACGGTCCACTGGATGTACCCCATGTCCATGAGGAGCCGACCGACGAAGAACTTGATACCGGTGATGCCCGAGAGATCGCGCATGAACTTGCGTAGCAACGAGCCACGCGAGCAGGGGAACGGTGTCACCAACGAGATGTCGGTGTCTTTGTCGGTTCCGGTCTTGCTGTGATGCACCAAGTGATGGACTCGGTACTTCTGTAGATCGTTCCAGATCGGGCGTGCACACACCCAGTCTACGAACACGTAGTTGAGCCAGCGTGTCTTGAACAGCGTGCCGTGCGATGCGTCGTGCATCAGAATGGCTAGACCCAGCTGCCTTCCCGCAATGATGCACAGGCCGACCAAGAACGTCGGAATCGCCACCGCGAGCGGCTGGGTCGTTGCCCACGCCAGCAGCACAAAAGCACCCGCGATCACGGCCCAGGTAGAACCGACGGCCCAAAAGCCACGCAGGTCGGAGTGCGCCGTGAGCCGCTTGATCTCGTCACGCGTCAACATCTCGCCGATTTTGCGGCGCGTTTCTTCGGGCAAGCTTGCCGTCGAGGCCGTCTCTACATTCGCGATGGTCATGACACCTCCAAAGATCGAGGGGTGCGCGTCGGTTTGTCGTCGTGGAGCGGGCGGCCGAGCTGTCGTTGCCAGATCGCGTGACCCACACGGTCGAGCTCGATGACGGCCTCGACGAAGGCGCGCCGCTCGGCGACATCGACCAGGGGATCGGGCAGCAGCGGATCGAACACGAGCTGGCGGATGGCGTCGTTGCCCAGCAAAAAGGACTCGCGCGCGGCGACGTCGGGCTCGAGCTGCTCTACCCGCTGACACCACTTCTCGATCCGTTGGCGCGTCTGACGGTAGCCCTTGGTGATCTTTTTGCCGTCCCAAAGGGATCGCGCGCGCCCTTCTCGCTCGTCGTCGAGCTGACTGACGAGGAACACGGCAGCGTCAGACTGCAGACCGAGCTTGTGCAGGCGCTCGCGAACGCCGGCCACGCCACCGACCAGGTTGTCAGGGCGCACGAACAGTCCTCGCTCGAGCTCGCACAGGCCGGCCAGCGCCAGGGCGCGGCTGCGTGCGCGCAGCGCGACGCGGTCGCTGCGCGCGAGGTTGCCCACGTGCACCGCTAGCCAGCCACCCTTCCAGGCGCGCACGCGCTGCTCGGCATGGCGCCAGGTAGAGACGTCTGCCGCAAGGCCAGCCCCCTGTGCACCGAGCCGATAGCTGCCTCGCCCGGCCGCCTCGACCAGACCGGCGCTCGCGAGCCGCAGCAAGGCCACGCGCACGCTGTTCTCACGGATGCCGAACAGCGCGCAGCCTGCCACCGCATCGCGCGCGGAGAGCTCGCCGTCCTCGGTGGCGAGCAACAAGTTGAGGATGAGCTGCCGTGGGTTGGCCGTCACCCGGAGAGATTACACCTCGCGCCTGAAATTGCCACCACGAGAAACGTTCCATGGCGTGACAGAATGCGTAACACATCGTAACGTTACGGTTCGCGAGCTGACAACGACGACCGAGCCTGCGCTGTCTCCCGACTACGCCCCCAGGGGGACGGCCGCGAAGCGGATGCCTGAAGACGCCGGCGAGAGCAGGAACTCGACGGTGCTTGCGACCTCATCGAGGGACACCCAGCCAGCGAAGTCTGCCTCGGGACGAGATGCTCGATTGGCCGGCGTGTCGATGGTGGTCGGCACGAGCACGCGGACCAACACTCCACGCGGCGCGACCTCGGCAGCCAGCGACTCCGCGAAACGCAGCAGCGCGGCCTTGGCGGCGGCGTACGCCGAAGCACCCGCGCGACCGTGCAGGGCATCGGTGCTGGCAAACAGCACGATACGACTGCCGTCGCGATCGACCAGGTCCGGCAAGACCGCATGCACGAGGTGGACGGCGGCGAGGTAGTTGAGTTCGAGCATGCGTCGCACGGTGCTGGCCGACTGGTCGATCACATCGACTCCGTCTGCATACGCGCCGACGGTATGCACGAGCGCGCGGATCGGCCCGAGCTCGCTACGCACCCGCGCGACGACCTGTTGCACCGACGACTCGTCCGTGACGTCCACCCCGCCGAAGACGACGCTTGGCGCGCCGGACGACGGTTCTTGCGTGGTCCCCTGGGCATGATCGAGTAGCGCGAGCGGAAACGTCCCTGCGAGCCGGCGGGCGATCGCCGACCCTGCCTGACCTTGCGCTCCGGTGATCACGACGACGTTACCTTGTTGTCCTTGCACCCTATCCTCCTCGATTGACTACAAAGCCGTGCGCGCCGGCTCGAGCACGTGTCGCGCGCGGGGTCGGCGCCTCAGCGCCCAAGTTTAGAAAAGTATCCATTGCCACGCTCGATGAACCCGTCTGGGTCCAGCCACCACTTGCGTCGCACGTCGAGCGAGTAGTTGAGGTAGAGCTTGCCTTTGTAGATGGTGAAAGCCTCAGGGTCGACGCGAACCAGCTTCTGCTGCGCGGCCCCGTATGCGCAGTAGCCGAGATACGCCGGCAGATAGGCCAGAGGCGTCTGCTCGAACCGCCTCTTGTGATCGGCGGTAGCAAACAGCCAGGTCGCTCCACCATGCGTTGCAGCGTGCTCCTTGGAGCCGTGCACCGCTGCACCGTCCATGAAGTACGAGACGACGTCGTGGCCGCCGATCGCGTATGCAGTGCCGTTCACGTTGACCGCTGGCTCGGCTGCGACTCGTGCGGCGGCCAGCAAGACGGAACAAAACAAGAGCAGGACCTTTAGCTTCTGTGCCATCCAACACCTCGTCTCCAAGTACGCCGCGCGTAGGCCTTGCGTTTCGCCGGAGAGGCCAACGAAACGATCGGCGAGGCCTGGCGTAGTCACGGCATGACCACCTTTCGAATCACGACGCATCGAGCGATAGTGCAGTTAGCCACGTGCTGCATGGCACTGTCCCCATTGAGCGGCTGCCAAGATCAACTTCAGGAGGACAATACAAAGACCTCGGTAGCGTTGGCGACCGAGCAGCTCCAGAACAGTCCAGAAGAGCTGCGCACCTTCATTGCGCAGCAGGTCGGTGGGCTCGACAAGCTCACGGTGCCAGCCGAGGACACGGCCATTCCTCTGCCGCCAGAGGACCCGAGCCGTCCCGGGCGGTACAAGACCACCGCCGCGAAGCGCTACTTGGGAAAGCTGCTGTTTCACGACCCGATTCGCACCACACGAATCAACGTCAACACCAGCGTGAACCCACCCATCAGGCCAGGCGAGCCGAGAGATCTGCCCGCGGGGACTGCCTTCGGCGGAACCGTGGAGGGCTCGAATCCAAACGTGCAGCACGTCGTCGACGCCACCAAGAGCACCGGCTCTTGCGGGAGCTGCCACCTCGGCGAGGCGGCAGGCAAGGCAGGTTCGGTGCTCAACTTCAACGTCGGCGGGGAGGGCCGCGGCTACACCGATCAAGACGGCAAGTACATCGTCCGCCGGCGTCCTCAACCAGACCTCATCCCACGTGCGAGCGCGTTGCTGCCCAAGGTGAAGCTCTTCGACGGGGACACGGGCGTCGACTCCCTTCCGACGCTCACCGACATCTACAGCCTCGCCGGCTCGCTCGAGGTCGCCACTCCGGCTCGTCAAAAGGCAGACCCGCTTGCGGACGCAATCATCGCCACGGGCCGCCTCGATCAGCTCGACAGCGTGGGGCGCCAGTCGCCGTCGATGGTCGGCTTCGCGTTCAACAACCGCCTGCTCTTTGGAGGGTTCGCCGGGGAGGCCAACTCTCTGCCGGGGGGGCTCAATCCGCTCAACGATCCAGCCCAAGAAAACCTGACACTCTTACTCTTGGATGCACATCGTATGCTGGACACCGAGTCCACGGCGCTGCAGAGCATCCCCGCCTTTACCGAGCTGTTCAGGCAGGCGTTTCCCGAAGAGGCACAAGACTACGCCGCCTGCAAAAAGACCGACCCCAGCGCCGCATGTCAAGGCGAGCTCAACAAGCTGGTCAACGACGACACGGTGCTACGCGCCACGGCAACCTTCTTGCGGACAGCAGTCACGCGCCATACGCCGTTCGATCAGTTCCTTGCCGGCGAGAACGCGCTGACCGACCGTCAGCAGACCGGTGCCAAGCTATTCTTCACCGACGCCAAAGAAGGTGGTGCTGGCTGCTTCAGCTGCCACAGCGGCCCCATGCTCAACAAGCAGCCCAACGACCCGGACGTCACCGGACTCGGTAAGTTCGTAGAAGAAAACTTCTTCAACGTCGGCATCGGTGACCACCCTGTGCAAGCGCTGAACGCCCTACAGAGAGGCCACCTCGCGTTCGACGGCGAGGGTCACCCACTCGTGCACGGCGAGGATACGGGGCGGCAAGAGATCACCCACAATCCTGAGCACGCGTACAAGTTTCGTAGCCTGGCTCTGCGTCAGCTGAAGGACGCGCGCACCTTTTTCCACAACGGCTCGCTCACCACGCTGCGCGATGTCGTGAGCTACTTCAACGACGGCATTGCGCAGGATTCGACGTTTGCCGGTCGAGCGACGACGCTGGAACCTCGCTTTACCCACCCGCGCGGAGACAACGCGCCGCCGGGCCTTGGCCTCTGCGAGGCAGACATCGTCGCGATCGCCGACTTCCTCGAGAACGGTCTGTACGATCCCTCGTTCGTGGACTCCTTTCAGCCCAACGAGACCGACCTGCTCTACTCCAAGTTCCATCCGGAGCTCGCGGCACTCGGCGCCAAGGACGGGCAGATGCTCAGCGGCCGCGCCATCGACAATGACGATCCACTCTCGCGGCGCGACCAGGGTCTCGAGTTCCTCGATGTGACAGACCGGGTGAGCGTCGAGCCCGTCGGAGGCGTGGGTCCGCGCAACGCCAAAAAGAGCCTGTACACGCTCACCAACACGAGCGACTCGGTCGTCGACACGCACTTGCTGATCGTCGTTCGTGGGCTGCCGGCCGGGACGTGGCTACACAACGCGAGCGGCACCACGAAAAACGGCGAGCCCTACCTTCGTCTGTTCCTGCCTGACGGAGTTCTGTTGCCGGGTCAGCGCATCACCCAGCGCCTCGTGTTCGGCGGCGCGGGCCGCAAGACCCCGCCGACCTACGCGCTCACCTTGTTGTCTGGACAGGGCGACCCGTAAGCTTCGTTTCATGACCAAATGGTTCGCGGCACGGCGCGTCGACCCGCTGCGCGCACAGCGTTCTACGGCACGTCTTCGACACGCAGCGGCTCACCCGCGGCGAGCGTTCGTTTCACCCAGTGGAGCACGCGAAGATCACGCGCGCGCAGCGTGTCCGATCGTTTGGAGAGCGAGCGCAGCGGCATCTCCAGGCGCGCGACGTTCTGCAGCGCGACTTCGTGCCGCGCCAAAAAACCCCAGTACAGCGATGTAAACGGGCAGTTCTTGCGCGGGTCGAAGCGACATCCCTTGCAGAAGTCGCTCATCCGATCGATGTACGCCGCTCCCGCGATGTACGGCTTGGTGGTGATCAGGTCCCCCGCGCCGAACGACCCCATCGCCAGCACGTTGGGCTCGACCACCCAGTCGTAGGCATCGACATAGGCGACCCAGAACCAGTCGGTCAGCTCGCGCGGCGACACGTCGATCAACATCGCAAAGTTGGCGAGCACCATCAGGCGCGTGATGTGGTGGCTGTAGCCTTCGGACCAGACGTGGTCGACGACGCTGTCGAGGCAGGCGAGCCCCGACGCGCGGCCCCAGTACGCTGGCGGAAGCGGCTCTGTGGCACCGAGCACCGACACCAACGAACCGCCGTCACCGTCGACAGGCGTCGGCCAAGGCTTGCCGGCCCAGCGCTCGTAGCCGCCGTCGCCCGGCGTGGGCAACGTCTGCGCGCGGGGCGCAGGAAGCTCGCGAAAGCCGTCGGTCGCACGGTGCACGTGGCGCATGTACTCGCGCCAGCCGGCAATCTGGCGCAAAAAGCCCTCCTGAGTCGACAGACCGAGCGGCATCGCGAGTGCGTCCTCGATCAGACGCCGCGCGGATAGACGCTGCAGGTTGAGTAAGGCAGACACGCGCGTGTGGAACAGTCCGCTCGAGTGAACAGACATCGCGTCTTCGTAGGGACCGAACTGAGGCAGACACGCAGCCTTGGCCCAGCTCCACAAACGTTCGCTGTCGGCGAGAGTGGTGGGCAGCGCCGTTTCGTCCAGCACGCCGGGGTGCGCGCCGAAGTCCCGCTCGATCAGGTCGAGCACCTCACGCGTGATCGCGTCGGGCGTGAACCGCGGTGGACTCGGAGCGGGTGGCTGACCGCGCCAGGGCTTACGGTTGTCGGCGTCGTGGCTCCACTTGCCGCCGAGCGGCTTGCCCTTGTCCATCAGCCAGCCGCGTCGCTTGCGCAGCGCGCGATAGAAGGCGTCCATGCGCCATGGCGGCTTGGGGCACGCCGCCCGAAAGTCGTCGTCGCTGGTGAGCCAACCCGCGTGCGGCACCACCTTCAGCGCGCCCTCTTCGAGTAAGGGAGAAAGCTCCGCGCGCAGCTCGCGCTCGGCGGCCTCCATCATGGTCAGCGGACCAAGCTCCCGCAGAAGCCCGCGCAGCGCTCCCAGGTACCCCTCTGCACCCGCCACACCCCAGCGCACGGCCACGCCCCGCGCGGCCTGCTCGAGTGCGAACTGACGCCCGTTGGCGAGCACCATCGCGAGCTTCTGTTTGTGGTAGGGGCGCCGGCGGGCCTTGGCCGGGTTCTCCAGCATGACCATGCCGAGCTGCTCCGGAGGGTGCTCGGCCAGCGGACCGCACGCGTCGGTCAGCTGATCGTACGGCACGTAGATCCAGCGCCTGTCACGACGGGCAGGGCTGCGGCGCGACAGCTCGCGCAAAAAGGCCCGCGCCACCTACAGCGGTCCGGTCAACGACGCTCGCTGCGACAGCTCGATCCAGTTGCCGTCTGGGTCGCGGATGAACGAGATACGCGCCGTCGTGCCGAGCGTGACCGGCGGGGTCGCCTCGACGGCGCCGCGTTCGACGAGCTTTTCGTGCGCCAGGTCGACGTCGAGGACTTGGATCGTCAAGTAACGATAGCCCTTGGCGCGCAGCGGTGTGTCGCGAACCACGCGTGGCTGCTCCTCGAAAATGAGGATGGAGTCACCACAACGATAGCTGTTCTTGGACGCCGGCTGCAGCTGCATGACGCGCCCGTAGAACTCGTGAAAGCTCGCCGCGCTGGTGACGGCGAGCTTGACCCCGATGCCGTTCACGCCTGCGTACCCGTGCGGCACGAGACGAATGGCATTGCCGTCGCTGTCGCGGAGGGCGACTGGCTCGGTGACCTCGGTGCTGGCGATCCAGAGCTCGCGGTAGCCGCTCTGCTTGCTCGACGGCATGGGGTCGCGCACCGAGTTCAGCTTCAGGATGGAGCCGTTCATGTCGTGGCGGTGCTGCTGCACGCCTTGGCCGAGCGGCACCATTTCTTGGAAAGGCAGGGCCACCTTGGTCTGCCAAAACGCCAGCATGGCCGCGGTCTCGTTGGTGTAGAGGCCGACGTCGAGGTGGTTCTTTGCGAGCTGCATGATGGGACATGCTAGCCAACCCTGGCCCGCTCGCAATTGTGGCCCGCAACCGCTCAGCGCGGCGGCTCACAGAGCACGTTGAGAAAGGGCGCCGTGCTGCCGTTCGCCATCGGCTCACTGATGTGGGTGACCTCGACCCGACCGAGCGGCCCGAACTCCCGCTGGATGGACTCGACGTCGTAGAAAAACATGGGCACGCCGGGATGGACTTCGTACCAGTCCTCGCCCAGCTTCTGCCCCTTGCCGTACATCCCATATTCCTTGGAGATGACGGTGAACATCAACGGTCCGCCAGACCTCAGCTGGCGCGCGCAGTCGCGCAGCACCTTCGCACGACCTGTGGCGTCGAGCAGGTAGAGCAGACCAAAACAGAAGACGGCGTCGTATTGGTGCTCGTCGAACGGCATGTCCAATACCGAGCCGTGGTGGATCACGATGTCGAGCTCCAGCTTGGAGCGCGCGAGTGCGATGGCGGTCTCGGAGATCTCGATGCCGGTCACCGACATGCCGAGCTCCAAGAACGGCTTTGCGTTGCGCCCGTACCCGACGCCGGGGATGAGCACGTCGTTCACGCCCAGCTTCGCGAAATAGTCGCGCGCTACCAACGCCGACGTGGTCGGCTCGAGGCCCCACATCAGCTGGCTCCGAATGAACGCGTCGTCCCAGAGTTCGCCCATGGCAACCATCGTAGTCGTTCCCTGGCCAGGCAGCCCAGCTCCGTGCTCACTTGGCTCTGCTCGTCGCGCTGCATCCGTCGGGTCAGGGGAGGTTAAACACGCGCAAGACGGCTCCTCCCGTCAGCGTCACCACGATGCACCCCACACTCATCAGCAGCAGCCCCACCACGAGCAGGTCCGTCGCCGTGATCCCGCCCTTGCTGTACGCCATGGCGTTGGGTGGCGTGCTGATGACGAAAGGCATGCCCAGCGAGGTTGCCATAGCGATGATGATCGCCGTGGACGGCGTCGGAAGGATCGACATGGCCAGCGGGATGAGCATCGCGGCCGTGCCCGTGTTGCTCATCACCGCGGAGAGCAAGGCCGCGACTACCACCAACGCCCCCAACAAGGCGATGCTCGAGTACGCGGTCCACTCGACCTGACTTGCGACCTGGTCGAGGATCCCCGTCTGCTCGATGAGCCTCCCCAACGAGATGCCCCCCGCGATCAGACCCAGCGTGGACCAATCGAGCCGCCCGAGATCGTCCTTGGCAAGCACGCCCGTCCCAAACAGGACCGCCGCCACGCCGAGTGCAATGAGGGGAGCGCTGACTCCGTGTAGCGGCTCTGACAGCCATCCCAACACGGCCAACCCGCCGACCACGATCACCCAGCGCGACCCGGGATGGTCTGCCGGCCGTACCCACTGTTCGGCAACGAAGCTGCCCTCGACGCGGTAACGAACGATCAGGATCACGTAGGCCAGCAGCAGGAGCGAACCGGCCAGTGGAACGCCGAACCCCATCCACGAGACAAAGCTGACGGCGTGGTACCCAGCCACGGCCGAGATGGCGATCCCGTTGGGGCCGGTGCCGATGGGAGTCGCCATACCACCCAGGTTGCCGCCGAGGGCGATGCTCAGCAGGATCGCGGTGCGAAACCGAGTCTCGGTGTTGGCCTTCTGCAGCACCGGGTCGAGAGCGGTGAGCATGAGCGCGGCCGCCGCGATGTTGGACATCCACATCGCCATCAGCGCGGTGCCGCCGAGAACGAGCGCGATCATCGTGCGCCGACGATTCCTCGACAGCTTGACGACCTGACGCGCGACCAGCTGGTCGAGGCCGTGCCGCTGAGCCGCTGCAGCAAGCGCGAAACCGCCGACGAACAAAGCGAGAACGGGGTCCGCCGACCAACTCAGCACCGCGGGCAGACGGTACGCTTTGTCGAAAGAGCCGAGCAAGAGGGGCGTCGCGACCACGAGTAAGAGTGTCGGAACGAACGGCGGAACGAGCTCCGTAAGCCACAGGACGAGACAGCACGCGGCGATGGCACATGCGCGCGCGTGAACAGCGTCCGGTACCAAAAACAAGGCTGCTCCCACCAGCAGAACGAGTGCGCTGACGCAAAACGCCACGCGCAGAACGCGGGGGGTTGCTACCACCTGCTGGCTCGCGTCGGAGGATTGGGTCACCGGCACGAAGGTGCGCATCTCACGCGCGCGGTCAAGCGGAGGTCGTTGCGTCTCCTTGGACAGAGCGCACTCGGTACGCGCACACTTTGCGCGGAGGGCGTGTCTTCGGCGCAAAAGTTACGCGAAGGGGACGCCCCCCTTCGTTCGCAGATGCGTGGTGTGACGCGCATCGCACCACTGGCACGCGCGATGCTCTCGGAGGACCTATGGATGCCCCAACGTATGTAAAGAACACACAGCTCAAGGCCTGGGTAGAGACCATGGTCTCGCTGTGTAAGCCGACCCGTGTGCACTGGTGCGATGGATCTTCGAGCGAGTACGAGGCGCTGTGTCGCTCCCTCGTCGAGGCTGGCACATTCGTCAAGCTCAACGCGGACAAGCGACCCGAGAGCTACCTCGCTCGCTCCGACCCGAGCGACGTGGCCAGGGTCGAAGACCGAACCTTCATCTGTAGCGTGAGCAAGCAGGACGCCGGGCCCACCAACAACTGGATGGCTCCCGACCAGATGAAGACCACGCTGCTCAAGCTGTTCGATGGCTGCATGCGCGGCCGCACCATGTACGTGATCCCCTTCTCGATGGGGCCGCTCGGATCGGACATCGCGCACATCGGCGTCGAGATCTCGGACTCCCCGTACGTCGCGGTCAGTATGCGTACGATGACGCGTATGGGCAGGGCCGTGTACGACGTACTCGGTACCGACGGCCCCTTCGTGCCTTGCATGCACTCGGTCGGCGCACCGCTGACGCCCGGAGTCGCCGACGTGCCGTGGCCCTGCAACAAGGACGAGAAATACATCGTCCACTTCCCCGAAGAGCGCGCGATCTGGTCGTACGGTTCGGGCTACGGCGGCAATGCCCTGCTGGGCAAGAAGTGTTTTGCACTGCGCATCGCCTCTGCGCTCGGTCGCGACCAGGGCTGGCTCGCAGAGCACATGTTGATCTTGGGCGTCAAAGAGCCCTCGGGCCGCAAGACCTACGTGGCAGCCGCGTTCCCGAGTGCGTGCGGCAAGACCAACTTCGCGATGCTGATCCCACCCAAGGCGTTTCGCGACGAAGGTTGGGAAGTGACCACGGTTGGCGACGACATCGCCTGGCTCAAGCCGGGGCCCGACGGGAAGCTGTACGGCATCAACCCCGAGTTTGGGTTCTTTGGCGTGGCACCGGGCACCTCGTACGAGACCAATCCCAATGCCATGGAGGCCATTGGTAGCAACACGGTGTTTACCAACGTCGCGCTGACTCCGGACGGCGACGTCTGGTGGGAAGGCATGACCGCGGAGCCGCCCCCGGAGCTCACCGACTGGACCGGCCAGCACTGGACACCCGCAATCGCCAAGGAGACCGGCCGTAAGGCGGCGCATCCCAACTCGCGCTTCACGGCTCCCCTCAGCCAGTGCCCTTCGCTCGACGCCGCCTACGACGACCCACGCGGCGTGCCCGTCAAAGCGTTCATCTTTGGGGGCCGCCGTCCCAACACCGTTCCGCTGGTGTACCAGGCGTTCAACTGGGCGTACGGAGTCTACCTCGCCGCCACCATCGGCTCGGAGATGACTGCCGCAGCCGCCGGTACGATAGGTCAAGTCAGGCGCGATCCGTTCGCGATGCTGCCGTTCTGCGGCTACCACATGGCGAGCTACTTTAACCACTGGCTGCAGATCGGACGCGAGATCGCAGACCCGCCGCGCATCTTCAGCGTCAACTGGTTTCGTAAGGACGAAAACGGCAAGTTCATGTGGCCCGGGTTCGGCGAAAATATGCGCGTGCTGCGCTGGGTCGTGGAGCGCGCCAACGGAGCGGCACTCGGCCACGAGAGTCCACTCGGCTGGATGCCGCGTAACGAAGACTTGGATTGGCGCGGCCTCGAGTCGATCACGCCCGACAAGTTCGCCGCGCTGATGTCCGTCGACAGCGCCCAGTGGAAACGCGAGCTGCTCTCGCACGAAGAGCTGTTCGTGGAGCTGTACGACCGCCTCCCTACCGAGCTGCTCTCGGTGCGCAACCTGACTCTGTCGGGCCTGTGGCGTACGCGCGACCACTGGGACATTCAGCATCCGAGTGTGGGATCGTAGCCCATGATCCACGTCATCGCTGTCATCACCACCCAGCCCGGTCAGCGCGCCAACGTGCTCAGCGCGTTTCACGACAACGGCGCTGCGGTCCGCGCCGAGGTCGGCTGCATCGAGTACACCGCCGTCGTCGACCACGCCGGCTCGCCTGCGCCTTACGGCGCCGACACCTTCGTGGTGGTCGAGAAGTGGGAGACCATCGAGGCGCTGCGCGCGCACGCAGCGGCCCCGCACATGGTCGCCTACAGCCAGAAGACCAAGGAGCTCGTGAAAGAACGAGCCATCCATGTGCTGACGTTGCCGTGAACGTTGCGGCGTGATCGGGGCATCGGTTGTCGCGCGAACATCGCCCACGGTCGGTGCGGATCTTTGCACCGACCGGCGACCGCCGGCCGACACCGTCTCTTCGAGTAGACCGTGCTTACGCCTCCCACATCCGCGAAATGGCGGCAATCTCGCGGTCCCGGCAGGAGCCGATTGCGGCGCCGGCACCGGCACCACATGGCGTCCCGTTTTCGAGACAGCGGAGGACGGTCATGGCACAGCGTCAGCTCAAGCTTGGGTTTATTTTGCACGGCAACGGACGCGGCTGGGGCGACTGGCGGCACCCGGATGCACAACCTGGCGCGAGCACGGACTTCGCTTTCTACAAGCGGCAGGCCCAGCTGGCAGAGCGCGGCAAGTTCGACTTTTTGTTCGTCGCCGACAGCTTGTTCATGTGATCGACCTGCAGGATGGAGTTCTTTTTCACCACGCCAAACAACACCAGCATGCCGAGCGCAGAGTACAGGTTGAGCGTGTTGCCGGTGGCCCACAGGCTGAACAGCGCAAACGGCAACGACAACGGCAACGACAGTAAGATGGTCAGCGGGTGGATCAGACTCTCGAACTGACTGGCCAAGATCATGTACATGAACACGATCGAGAGCGAGAACGCCCATGCAAACTCGACGAAGGTGCGCTCTAGCTCGCGTCCGCGCCCCATGATGCGCGTCGAGTACCCTGCAGGCAGGTTCAGCTCCAGGGCCGCACGCTTGACGGCATCGAGACGGTCGGCGAGCCCGAAACCCGGGCCCACACCAGCGCGTAGCGCAGCAAAGCGCTGCCTGTACACGCGGTCTACACGAGAGGGCGCCAGGGCCGACTCGAGGTGGATCAAGCTGTCGAGCCGCACCAGGTTGCTACGCGGCGCGGCCCCTGCGGGCGCATCACCGCGCAGGCCCACGACGAGGTCCGCGCTGCGCGAGACGTAGAGCTGTCCTATCGTTTCGGCACGGTCGCGGTCGTGTTCGATCAAACGCAGCTGTACGTCGTAGTTCTGGTTGGTGTGTTCGTCGCGAAAGGTCGACACCTCCAGGTCGCCGCCCACACCGAGGCGGAGCGTGCGCGCGATGTCTTCGGCACGCACGCCGAGGTCTGCCGCGCGCGCTCGGTCGATGCGCACGCGCTGCTCGGGCTTGTCCAGCTTGAGCGTCGTGTCACCGTCGACGACACCCGGGATCTTCTCGGCCTTGAGGCGCAGCTGCTCGGCAAAGCCTGCCAGTCGCTCGAGCTCGGGCCCGCAGACGGAGTGGTCGATGTCCCAGTTGCTGCTCCCGATGTTGAAGCCCGAAGCGTTGCGCACACCGATGCGCAGGTCTTTGTAGCGTCCGAGCCGCTTGCGCACCGCAGTCATCACCTCGCGCTGCGTGAAGTTGCCGGTGAACGCGGCCCACGGCGTACCGTGAAGCGTCTCGCGCCACAGCCGGGGGAGTGAAAACAGCCGCTCTGCGTACGGGGTGAGGCGCACGAACACAAAGCCACCGTTCACCGCATTCATGAAGCCGCCGCCAGCGAACACCAATGCAGACTCCACGCCGCGCACGCTGTGCAGCTCACGATCGACCATACGCATGACTTGATCCATGGCGGCGACGCTGACGGCCTGCGGCGCCGTGACACCGACCTCGAACTCGGCTTCGTCGACGTCGCTTGCCGTAAGCGCGCAAGCGGTCCGCATCGAGCGAGACCTGGATCGCGCGCGTCTGCCCGCCGATGACGCTCACCTCGCCCACCCCGCTGGCGTGCTCGAGCTGCACCTTCACCAGGTTTTCGGCGAGCTCGCTCAGCTCGCGCAGCGGACGATTCGCGGACAGCGTGAGGGTCAACACCGGGTACGAGTCGTTGTCGAACTTGCTGACGACGGGCGGATCGATGCCGGGCGGAAGCCGACCCAGCACGGTCTGCACACGTGCGCGCACGTCATCGGCCGCCACGTCGATGTCGCGCTCGAGCTTGAACGTCGCGAACACCGTGCTTGCCCCGTTGGACGAGACCGAGCGCAGCTCGCTGATCCCCTCCACCGTGTTGATCACCGCTTCGATCTCGTCCGAGACCTGCGCTTCGATGTCTTCGGGCGACGCGCCCGAAGCCAGCGTGCGCACGGAGATCACCGGCAGATCGACTGCGGGGAACCGATCGACGCCGAGGCGGAAGTAGCTGGCTGCGCCCACCACCACCAGAGCCAGCACCAACATCGCCGCAAAGATGGGGCGACGAATGCAGATCTCAGCGAGCTTCTGCACGACTGTGTCCCTCGACCACGTCGACCTCGTCGCCCGACTGCAGCGTGGCCGGCTCGAGGATCACGGGGACACCCGGCTCGAGGCCCGTCTGCAGCTCGGTCAGTCCGTCGTGCTTGCGACCGGTGACCACGACCGTCTCGAGCGCCTTGCCGTCCTCGACGCGCAGCACCTTCTCGAGACCTGCAAACACCACCACCGCCTGCGAGGGCACCATCAGCGCGCGCGTGCTGTGGCGCAGCTCGATCTCCGCACGCACGAATGCGCCGGGTCGCAGCAGCGGGTCGTTGGGGATCTCGGCCTCCACGGTCAGCGTGCGGTTTTGGTCGTCGACCACCGGGGCCATGCGCGCGACCTTGCCGTCGCGAGGCTGGTCCTGTGCTGTGCCGATCGGCGCACCCGGACGAACCGGCGAGGAGACCACGCGCACACGATCACCGATGGCCACTTGGCTCGCGACGCGATCGGGGATCTCCATGCGCAGCCGCAAGGGGTCGACGTCGACCACGGTCGCCACACTCGTGTCTATCTTTGCAGTGTGCTCCTGTGCCTCGAAACGGGGCTGCTTGCAAGCGCGACACAGGCACAAAACAAGCGTACTGCGCGGTCTCCGGCACGGCTCGAACGTCGCGCCGATCGAGCACGCTGGCGTCTCCGCAGACTGTTGTCTTTAATACAAGACGCGTGGTAAACGTTTCGCTTCCCAAGGAGAGCTCATGCCGAAAGCAAGCCTAAGCTTCGATACCCCAGAGCTCGCGCAGCGCTACGAGGAGGTCAGCGCCGACCGCCAGTACCTCGCGGGCCAGGCGCTGATTCAAGAGCTGCACGTCGCGCCCGGCGAGCGCGCGCTCGACGTGGGCTGCGGCACGGGTCTGCTGGCGGACTACGTCAGCACGGTGGTGGGCCCGAGTGGCTCGGTGACCGGCTTCGACCCGCTCCCGCTGCGCATCGAGCTGGCCAAGAAGCGCGCGCGGGCAAACGTTTCTTACTTCGTCGGCAATGCGCTCGATCTCTCGTCGCTCGCCGACGACAGCTTCGACGTGGTCTACCTCAACGCGGTCTTCCACTGGATCCCAGACAAGCCACCAGATCCGCGCGGCCGACTTCAACGCTCGCGAGCTCAAGCGCGACGAGAACACCGTCGAGGGCGGCTACCACACCGACACCAGCTGGCGTCTGGTGCCGACCTGGGGCGCCGTGCTCCGCGCCATCACTCTGCCCGAGGTCGGTGGCGACACCATCTGGGTCGATGCCGCAGCCGCCTACGACGGTCTGTCGAGCGAGCTCAAGGAGCGGCTCGAAGGTCTGCACGTGACGCACGACTACCGTTCGTCGCTGCAGAAGGTCGGCCACGACTACCCCATCGTCGCGCACCCCGTCGTCAGGACGCACCGCGAGACCGGACGCAAGACGCTCTGGGTGAACTACACGCAGCGTCCGTACATCATCGGTGTCGACCTGGCCGAGAGCCGTCAGATCTTGAGTCAGATCTTGGAGGCCTACAAAAACCCGCAGTACCAGGTGCGCTTCAGCTGGCGGCCAGGCTCGGTCGCGTTCTGGGACAACCGCGCGGCGGTGCACTACGCCGTCCGCAACTACGGCGACTTCCCGCGCATCGGGCGCGATTGTCGAGCCTCGATGCGCTCGCTCGCGCGCCCGCGGGCGCACTTCGACGCGTTCTTGGCTTGTCTTGTCGATGGACTCGAGTCTTGCATGATGGACACGCACAAGCCACCATGCCGCGCGGCCCCAGACGGGCGCAGAGGAGGCTCCGTGACGAGCGAACCAAAAGAACTCGGATCCCACTCGACGACACCCGCTGACGAGCCTGCTCGACGCCTCAGCGCCAACGACTTCGCGCCGGAGGTCTTGTCGTTGTTCGATCGCTACGTCCACGGCGCCCTCGATCGGCGCGGCTTTCTCGAGCAGGCCGCCAGGTTCACGCTGGCCGGCGTCAGCGCGACGGCCCTCCTCGACGCGCTGAGCCCTCGTTTTGCCGAGGCGCAGAAGGTGCCCGAGCACGACCCGCGCCTGCACACCGAGTACGTGGAGCTGCCGTCTCCCAACGGCTACGGCAAGCTGCGCGCCTATCGGGTGCGACCCAAGAAGCCGGCAGGTCGTCTCCCTGCGGTGCTGGTCATCCACGAAAATCGCGGGCTCAATCCCCACATCGAAGACGTGGCCAGACGTTTTGCCCTCGAAGGGTTTGTCGCGCTGGCGCCGGACGCGCTGTTTCCGCTCGGCGGCTATCCCGGCGACGAAGACAAGGCGCGCGAGCTCTTCCAAAAGCTCGATCAGACCAAGACGCGCGAGGACTTCGTCAGCGCAGCCGAGCAGCTGCTGCACGCACCCGACATCAACGGCAAGCTCGGCGCCGTAGGCTTTTGTTACGGCGGAGGCATCACCAACCTGCTCGCAACGCGCCTGCCGCAGTTGTCGGCCGCGGTGCCCTTCTACGGCTCGGCCCCGCCGCTCGAGCTGGTGCCGCAGATCAAGGCCGCGCTGCTCGTCCAGCTGGCCGAGAACGACCCGCGCATCACCGACGCCTGGCCTGCGTACGAAGCGGCGCTCAAGGCCGCCCACATCCCGTACGAGGCCTTCATCTACAAGGGTGCCCAGCACGGTTTTCACAACGACACCACGCCGCGCTTCGACGAGGCCGCGGCCAAGCTCGCGTGGGACCGAACCGTCGCCTTGTTCAAGCGGACGCTCAGCAAGGGTCCGCACCACCAGTCCACCGCCCACTGAGGAAGGAGCACGCCATGCCGGTTCAGTTCATCGGTGCCATCGGCACGCAGTACGGATCCGAGAGCCACCCCACGCGCGACCCGGGAGTGATCGACAAGTCGTTTCTGAGCGCATTCGCGCGCGCACACGAGTACGCCGGCTTCGACCGCGTGCTGATTGGATACTTCAGCTCGGCACCCGACGGCTTTCAAATCGCGGCCTACGCAGCCCAACAGACCGAGCGCCTGAATTTTTTGCTCGCGCATCGCCCGGGCTTCGTGGCGCCCACGCTCGCCGCACGCCAGCTGGCCACGCTCGATCAGCTGATCGACGGCCGCTTGGCCGTACACATCATCACGGGAGGGGCCGACCACGAGCAGCAGCGTGACGGCGACTTCCTCGACAAGGACGCTCGCTACGCGCGCACCGACGACTACCTCACGGTGGTCGACAAGACCTGGACGAGCGACAAGCCGTTCGACCACGACGGACCTTACTACAAGGTCGGCGACAACTTCTCAGCCGTCAAACCACAACAAAAGCCGCGCATCCCTGTCTACTTCGGCGGCTCGTCCGACGAGGCCATCGCCGTCGCGGCCCGCCACGCCGACGTCTACGCATTCTGGGGCGAGACGCTCGAGCAGACCCGGGAGACCGTCAGTAAGGTGCGTGCCGAGGTGCTGCGCATCGGACGCAAAGACCCCATCTCGTTCAGCCTCTCGTTGCGTCCCATCCTCGCGCGCACCGAAGACGAAGCGTGGGCCCGCGCGGGCCGCATCCTCGAGGCGGCACAAAAAAACCAGGGCAAGCGCGCCTCCTCGATCTTCCGCAAGGACGGCGAGCAGCCCAAGAACGTGGGCTCACAACGCCTGCTCGAGGCGGCCGCCGGCGGCAAGGTCCGCGACAAACGTCTGTGGACCGAGATCGCTTCGCTCACCGGCGCGAGCGGCAACTCGACGGCGCTCGTCGGCACGCCTGAACAGGTGACCGACGCGCTGCTCGACTACTGGGACCTCGGCATCGAGACCTTTCTGATCCGCGGCTTCGACCCACTCGAAGACGCCATCGAGTACGGGCGCGAGCTTCTCCCGCGCGTGCGCGAGGCGACGCTCACCCGCCGAAAGACCCAGGTCGCCTGAGCGCCCTGCCTTCGCTCGCAGAGCTCAATCCCAGAACACGAGCGTGCGCACTTCGATGCTGCGGCGCGGCGCCGCGTCGGCCGCGGAGGTGGGATCTTGAAACGAGGTGTGCGCAGTCAGGCGGGCGGTGCCGTCTGTGTTCGAGTCGAAGATCTTGAGCAGCAGCACCTCGTCTGGTTGCTGCACCGGGAAGTACGACCAGCGGTGCGCGGCGTTGGCCTGAAAGCCGTAGGTCTCACCGACCTTGTCTGCGTACACGAGGTCTTGCGCGATGAGGTCGCTGGGGTCGATGCTTTGCGCGTCGCACATCGCGAGCGGCCAGGTCTCGACCGGCGTGACGGGGCGCCATACGTTGATGATGGCGTGACGCTTGGTGAGGCGCTGCTCCGCTTCTTCGGGCGGCAGATGATCGCGCACGCGCCGCGGCCCGGACACGAACGTTTGGTCGTTGTGCACACGCGTGGCGGGCTCGCGCAGCTTGGCCTCGGTGTGGCCGATGCGGCCCAGGCGCTGCGTGTGATCGAAGATGACGACTTGACTCGCACCCGTCACGCGCTTGAGCAGAGCCTGCACCTCCGCGTAGTACAAACTGCGGATGGCCTCGTCGTCGGCGAAGTCGGAGAGCTCGGTCGCATGACGCACCAGCTGAAACCCGTTGCGGTCGAGCGTCGGTGGCTCGCTCGAGAGACGCGCGTTCTGCACGCGCACACGCCTCGGGTCGACCGTGCCGCTACGCCTCTGTTGTCCCTCGGGAGGGGTCGTGGCGTAGTTCACCGGGCGCTCGCCGGTGTTCACGAGATAGTTGAGGTCGGCATCTACATACGCAGTCTGGCTCACGATCGCCTCCACGAAGTTCGCTTGAACCCAGCCCATTTGTCTACCACAGGAGACAAGCGTTACAAGCGCCGCGCGACAACTCGAGTCGAGCGTACCGCGGCCTTGCGAGGGGTTCGTTCTTGCGTTGTATCGATCATCGACATAGATCGTCTTCTATGATGGACGGCCAAGCGACACGATGTGGGGTCCTCGCGGCGCTCGTCCTGGTCACGGCTTGTTCGCGTGAGCAGGCGACGAAGACGGGCGGCACGTACGAGACACTCACGCTCCGCTACGAGGGCAGTGCCGGGATCGTGAGCATCCCCGAGCTGGCGGAGGACCTCGGGTACCTGGCGCCGATCAAGCTCAACTACATCGGCAACAACTCGACAGGCGGGCCACACAGCATCCAGGCAGTGGCCACCGGCGACATCGACTTTGGTGGGTCCTTCAACGGCTCCATCGTCAACCTGGTGAGTCGTCACGCGCCGATCCGCTCCGTGGTCGCCAACTACGGCGTCGACGAGCTCGTGTTCAGTGGCTTTTACGTGCTCGACGACAGCCCCATCCGTACGGCACGCGATCTGATCGGCAAAAAGGTCGCCATGAACACCCTGGGTGCGCACCACGAGTTCGTGCTGCGCGAGTACCTCGCGCGCAGCGGGCTGAGTACCCAAGAGGCGGCGCAGGTATCGATGGTTGCGGTGCCTGCGATCAACGCGGAGCTGTCTCTGCGCGAGAAGCAGGTCGAAGTTGCGGTGCTCGGGTCCGTCTTACGCGACCGCGCACTCGAGCGCGGACACCTGCGCATGCTGTTCTCCGACCATGAGCTGCTCGGCAACTTCACGGCGGGTAGCTACGTCATGTCTAGCCCCTTCATCGCCACGCACCAGAAGACCGTGCGCCATTTCGTCGACGCGATCGGGCGCACCTTCGACTGGGCCAACGCCCAACCGCGCGCCGCGGTGCTCGCACGCATGGAGGCGATCATCCGCAAACGAGGCCGCAACGAAGACACCTCGGTGGTCCGCCACTGGCTGGGCACCAGCATTGACAGCCCGCGCGGCAGGCTCAAGGACATCGACTTCCAACGCTGGATCGACTGGCTCGTGCGCGACGGGCAGCTCAAAGCGGGTCAGGTCGAGCCAAGCGCGGTCTACACGAACGAGTTTCAGCCCACGGCACAAGGCCACGCGACCGCTGCGCGCGGGGGCAGGTAACGAGTCCGCGACCGCGGCCAGCGGCGGACTCGTTCGTCGGGTCTAGTTTGCGGGCGTCGCGCCGGTCAGCTCGACCTGATAGTCCAATCCCTGGTTGGCCGGTGCGCCCGAGAGCTTGAACCCGTCGTACTGCAGCAGCGTGGCTGGCGTATTGGCGACGACCAAGGTGGCCTCTTCGCCGCTCTCCAGGGTCGCCTCCCCAGCGCCGCCTTCGAGGTCGACGTAGCGCACCATGCCGCTACTCGCGCGCACGGCCAAGGTCGCGGTAAACGGAGCGCTGCTCGTGACCTTGGCGGTGATCTTTCCGCTGCCCTTGAGCGGGATGATGTTGGCGCCCATGTAGCGAGGCGCGCGCGCGGCCTTGACCTTGTAGCTGCTGCCACTCCCATCGAGGTTTGCGTAGTTGAGCCGACTACGCGCGGCCGTGAACGCCGCCTGTGCCTGCTTGTGTCCGATGTCGACGTAGGCCATGCGCGCCCAGTAACGGCCCACGATCTTCTGCACCTTGGTCGGCGCTGCGACGCGCTCGAGCACGTGTAGCGGCGTCTCGTTGTTGCGTTTGTGGCTGAGCAGCATGGTGCCGAGCGTCGAGGGTCCAAGCCCCGCCCAGCCGTCCGGGTTGTTGGTGAGGTACGTGAGGAACGGCCACGCCTGGTAGTAGTTGCCCGAGCCCTGCGAGCCGTCGACGATGACCTGGAACGAGTCGCCGATGACCTTGTTCAGCTCGATGATCGTCTTGCCTTCGGGCTGTCCGGCTTCTTTGCGCGCGGGCTCGCACAGCGGAGACGTCATGAACGTATCGGCCACGAAGTTGGCAACGGTCTCCCACCAGGCACCTGTAGCCGTCTGGTCGACCCAGGTCTTGGAGGAGTAGTTGAGCGCGTGGCCGTACTCGTGCACCGAGACCTTGGCGTCGGTCAGGTAGCTGGCGACGACCTTTTCGTACGCGAGTCCGGTCGCCGCGTCCGAGAACATCTGCCCGGCTGCACTGCCCAGGCCAGCGACCGTATAGAAGTTCATCTTGTAGTAAGGTCCGGTGTCTGGCCCGTTGATGGACAGTCCAGACGAGCGCCAGCACAAGGTCTCGACAAAGCAGCTGTACGCCGCCTCCAAGAACTTGAGCGCAGCGTCTGTCTGCGTATCTCCTGCGCCGTAGATGCGGAAGTGCGCAGAGTCCTTGAACTGGCTTCCGCCGCCGCCAACCTTTGCGTTGGCCTCGAAGTTCTCGGGCGGCTTGTCCGAGCAGACAGGCAAGACGGTGCTGCCGGGGTCGACGGTGCCGGGCTCAGTCGGGCCGCTCGTGCCCGCATCCTCGCCACCACCGTCGCTCCGCGCCGAGTCCGTCGGCGTGCCGCCATCGTTCCCCGGTCGCGTGCCTTGGCCACCGGTCCCGGGGGGCGTCTGCGCATCGAGCTTGGGCTTGCCGTTGGTCGATGCATCACGCGTCGACCCGTCTTCGGAGGTCTCGGCCGAGTCTGAAGGCTCGGACCTATCGGACTCGTCCGACTCGTCTGACGGGTCGGTCTCGGCAGGCGTGGGAGACGGTGTCGCGCTGCAGCCCCCGAACAACACGACGAACGAGAGGGCCCTGTACGCGCCGTCACCTAGCACCCAACCAAGCATCTTCATTTCCATCTCCAGTCGACGCGCGCCCTCGAGCCCGCGAGCGAAAAGCCGCGTGTACGTAACGGTCGACGCGCCTCCGTGCAGTCGAGAAGCTTACGAATTGGGCTGGTGCGTCACCGTTGAGTACCACCACGACGCAAAGTTCCGGGATCTGCACCCTCGGTCCGCTGACCTCCGCCCGGTGGATTGGCCCGTAGTGACGCCACTCGGACCCGCAGCGTCGCGCCGAGCCAGGCCGCCAGAACTGGCGGCTGGTTGCGGGTGAACGGTATCTGTACCCCTGACCTACGTCCGGATGCTGCTCGAGGACCAATGTGTCGGCGTGCTCAGCTGCACGCCCGACACCACGTGCCATCGAGGCGCGTGCGTGGGCGCCGAGGTCGACCCCGCGCAGTTTGCGCCGAGCAGCGAGCAAGCGCCCACCAGCAGCACGCTGCCAGCGACCACGGAGGGGCCGGTAGACGCGGCTGCCTCCGCCGCACCCGACGCCGCGCAGTCGGTCGCGTCCGATGCGGGGCTGGCGAGCGACGCGGGCGTGGGCCGACCCACCGCCAGCGACGGGGGGACAGACGCACGTAGTCCGCGCGCCGCGGACACGGGCACCGCCACCCTCGCCGACACGGGCACTGCCAGCATCGCGGATGCAAGCGCGCGTCGCGACGCCGACGTGCCAGCGTCGGTGCCCGATGCGGCTGCGCCACCGCCCGACGCGGGGGCTCCCCCCACACCCAGCGGCGCGCTGTGCAAGCCCGGCTACTACGTGGGCACGTTCATGGGCGACTATTCGTACACGCTCTTCAACATGAAGACGGACACCAAGATCCAGCCCGTCTCGCTGACCAACTCGCCCGTGCTCTCGCTCGTCCTGGTCGCCGACGCCGACGTGGTGGGCGGTCCCTCCAAGCTGCGCGTGAGTGCGGGCTGCATGAGCGGCACCATGATGGCGCCGCCCTCCGACAGGCCGTTCGTCGCGCGCATGGCCGGCACGCTCGACTGCACGACCGGCAGCCTCACCGGCAGACTGGCCGGGCTGTACTTCCTGCTCAACAACACCGATCTCGACTTTCCCTTCACGGGCGCGCTCAGCGCGCAGTTCGATCCGTCTGTAGGCACCTTGTCGAACGGCGCCTGGGACGGTGTGGAGGCCAAGGATCCCAACAACATCAGCAGCGGCGGGGGCAAGGGCAGCTGGACGGCTTCGTTCGTGTCTGACATCGCCCCGAGCGTGAGTAAGGATCCGTGCGTCGACGTGGTGGCCGCACCCTAGCGACCGCGGCGTCCAAGCGCACGTCAAGACGCGCGGCTGTCCCGGCGAGCCGTGACGACGAACGTGCCGCCCTGCGCATCGGGCATACGACGTGCCCGCGCATCGACCAAGCCCGCCGCCTCGAGCGCCTGAACGTACTGCTCGGGGGTCCACACGCGGTGTCCCGCCTGCTCGAACTGAAAACGGCGCAGCGTCTCGGGAGGGCGGATGCCGAGCACCAGACGCCCGCCTTCTGCGAGCACACGACGCTGCTCGGCCAGCGCCGCCGTCAGGTCGGGCCAAAAGTAACAGACGTTCACGCCGAAGATACGATCGAACGATCCGTCTGCAGAAGGCAGAGCGTCTGCGCTGCCCCGAAGCACGGTGACGCGGTCGCCAAACCGACGCTTGCAGCGCTCGACCATCTCGGGCGAGGGGTCGACGCCAGTGAGCCTTACCGAAGGCTCGTGCTCGAGCACTATCGCAAGCCCTACGCCCCCGCCGAACCCGAGCTCCAGCACGCGCTGCTGCGGCGCGAGGTCGAGCGCACCGACCACGTGCAGGTTGATGGTCCGGTTGCCGCGATCGAGCATGGGTGCGATCAGCCGGCTGAGCGGACCGTGGGGACGAGCGAGTTGCGGGACGAGCAGGTCGAGGAGCAAGTTCATCCCGCAGGTCTACAGCACTTCACGTCAACGAGCAGCGCGCGAGCAGCTGAGCGATCCCATCGGGTAGTAGACGACGAAGTTGAAACACATCTCGTTGCCGGTGTTCTCGCCGAAGCCGACCACCTTGTTGGTGTCGTTTTTGTAGTGGCAGGTGGTGGTGACCACGTCGCCGTTTTTGAGCTCGAACGGCTCGGGAAGCTGCGTGGCCACCTGTCCGTCGAATGCAAACGGCCCGTCGTGCAGCACGGTCTCTTCGCTGCCGCGCTTGACGTTCCAGAGAGCGATTCATTCGTAACTAGGACAACGGAGAGACCACGACGCGCTTCGTGAGTCGTCCGCTGCGCTGGACAGCGGCCCCCCAAATACGGGGCCAGAGAGCGAGCAAAACGCAGCAACTTTTGAGACAGACTCGCATCCTTAACAAAAGACACGCGCAGGGATACAGGGTCGGAGGTCCCTCACAACCTGCGCTGCCCGTCTTCACCAGAACCAGACATCATGACCGAACAAGCCAGCCTTCCTCACGACGACGACCTCGAGATCCTCGGTCTCATCTCGACGCAGTACGCGTCCGAGACGCACGTTGCTGCCGGCGCCAACATCGACAAGAGCTACTTGTCGGCGCTCGCCCAGGCACACGAGTACGGCAACTTCGATCGCGTCCTGATCGGGTACAACAGCGCCTCGCCAGACGGCTTCCAGGTCGCTGCGTACGCCGCTGCCAAGACCACGCGGCTCAAGTTCTTGCTCGCGCATCGGCCGGGCTTCGTCGCGCCCACACTTGCGGCGCGTCAGCTGGCGACACTCGATCAGCTCAGCGATGGCCGGCTGGTCGTGCACATCATCACGGGCGGCTCGGACCAAGAGCAGGCGCGCGAACGGCGACTTCCTTCCCAAAGACGAGCGCTACGCGCGGACCGACGACTACATCGACGTGCTGAAGAAGACCTGGACCAGCACGGTGCCGTTCGACCACGACGGACCTTACTATCGGCTCAAGGACAACTTCTCCGCCGTCAATCCGCAACAGCGGCCCCATCTACCCGTGCTTTTTTGGTGGATCGTCGGACGCGGCGATCCGGGTCGCCGGCAAGCACGCCGATGTGTACGCGCTGTTTGGCGAGACCCTCGACGGGGTGCGCGAGACGCTCGACAAGGTTCGCGCCTCCGCAGCCCAGCAGGGTCGCGCCCACCAAGTTCGTTTCAGCTTGTCGTTACGCCCCATCCTGGGCCGCACCGAAGAAGAAGCCTGGGCGCGCGCGCAGCGCATCTTGGCCGAGGCCAAAGCCATCCGCGACAAGGGCTCGGTGAGCCTGTTCCGCCGCGCCAAGAACGAGTCCACCGGCTCCGCACGTTTGCGCAGCACGGCAGCGGGCGGCGCGGTGCGTGACAAGCGGCTGTGGACCGAGATCGCGGAGCTCACTGGCGCGCAGGGCAACTCGACCTCGCTGGTCGGTACCCCCCAACAAGTCGTCCATGCGCAAGGACCGAGCGATGGCGTAGCAACGCCCGACGCCGCCGTACTCGCCGATGCTGCGGTGCTCTCCGCCGCGGCGGAGAACGACGCGGCCGTCGAGACACAGGTCGACGCTGGCCTGCCTCCACTCGCCGCGCCCGCACCGGCGGCGCTCGAGGCACCTCCGGCGCCGCCTCTGCCCGCGCCCGAAGCGCCCGTCGTCGCAGAGCCTGCAGCCGAGAACGTGGTCAACGAGAGTGAAGCACCCACGGACAACCCCGAGCTCGGAACCGTGCTCGTCACGGGCGTCCGCGGCGGCAAGGTGCGGACGGTTGCAGACACGCCCTCTCCGGTCGACGTGATCTCGCGCGAGGACATCCAAGCAACCGGCCGCACGGGCTTGAAGGAGATCCTCGGCGCCATCGTGCCTGCGCTGAGCATGCCCGCACAGGGCGGCGGCGGAACGTCCGCCAGCGTGCGCCCGTACGCGTACCGCGGTCTGTCCGGCGACTACCTGCTGGTGCTGGTCAACGGCAAGCGCCGCCACACGACATCGTTGATCAACAACCTGTCTCGCATCTCGGGCGGCAGCACGCCCGTCGACCTCGACCTGATCCCTGCCTCTGCGATCAGTCGCATCGAGATCCTGCGCGACGGTGCCGCGGCGCAGTACGGCTCGGACGCCATCTCCGGCGTGTTGAACATCATCCTCGACGACAGTCCAGAAGGACTCAGCGCGCAGCTGACGGGTGGTCAGCACTACACCAAGGGAGGCGAGATGGTGCAGCAGCAAGCAAGCCTCGGCCTTCCGATCGGCAGTCACGGCGGCTTCTTCCGACTCTCGGGTGACGTGCGTTATCGCGACCGCACCAAGTCGTCCGCGAGTCCGCTGCCCGAAAAGCGTCCCAACGGCACGCCCAACTACTTCTACGTGCCAATTGCGGCAGACCAGCCCGATCCCCGCGAGGCGGGCTCCGAAGACAGAATCATCTCGAAGGGCTACGGACGCTCCAATCGCGACTTCATCGTCAACGGCGCCTACAACACCGAGCTGCCCCTGGGGAGCTCGGCCAAGCTGTACAGCTTCTCGACCCTCAGCTACCGCAACATCAAAGACGCGCGCGGCTCGTTTGCGGCCAACAACATCGCTTCGCTGCCCGAGATCTACCCCGACGGCTTTCAAGCCTATCGGCGCATCTGGGAGTGGGACGGCCAAGCTGCACTCGGCGTCAAAGGGGATGTCGCTGGCATCAAGTGGGACCTCAGCAGCAGCTACGGTCGCGACTACGTGAGGCTCGGCGCGGAGAACGTACTCAACCCGTCGCTCGGCCCATCCAGCAAGACGTCGTTCTTCATGGGCAAGCAGCTTCAAGATCTGTGGGTCAACAACCTCGACCTCAGCCGCGGCTTCGACATCGGACTCGCGGACGACCTGCAAATCTCACTCGGCGCAGAGCAACGCTGGGAACGCTTTCAGAACCGAGCGGGTGAGCCGGACAGCTACCGCGACGGCGGGTACATCATCTCGGTCCAGGCCGACCCGTGGCACCAAAAGCCCCTGCCTATGGGCATCGGCGGCTTCGGTGGCTTGACGCCCTCGCCCGGCCTCGCCTCCTTCACCGGCACCTCGCCTTCCGACGCACGCTCTGTCGACCGCAGCAACTTCGCTGGCTACCTCGAGCTGTCGACGCGCCCCGTCGAACAGTGGTACCTGGGCGCCGCTGGTCGCGCGGAACACTACACCGACAGCGCGGGCAACGTGCTCAGCGGCAAGCTCGTCACGCGCTACGAAGCCGTGCCTGGTCTGGCCTTTCGTGGCGGCGTCAACACCGGCTTCCGCGCGCCGTCGCTGGGGCAGACGGCCTTCTCCACCACGCAAAACACCGGCACCATCATCGGCAACGCGCGCGTGACCACCACGTCCAAGTTCTTGCCCGTCGACAGCGACGCGGCCGAGGCCCTGGGCGCGTCTCCGCTCAAGCCGGAGAAGTCGTTGAGCGCCACAGCCGGCATCACCGTCGAGCCGTCGCGCATCTTCCGCTTCACGCTCGACATCTACCAGACCAAGATCGACGACCGCATCGTGAAGACAGACTTCCTCGGCACCGCTGCCAACGGTGGCGCCGTGGTCG
>JBEGTL010000036.1:0-28234 GCA_041179425.1 Pseudomonadota bacterium
CGTCCACAGCGTGACCGGGTCGGCCAGACCCTCCGGGTGGCCCGCGCGTTTCATTTCTTCGCGCGCCCGCGCCAGGTCGAAGCTCTGCATGTGCGTCAGGGCGTCATCGTGTCCCATCACCTTGGGTGGCAAGAGCTGTCCAGCAGGGCGGATGCCGCCGTTGCGTGCGCGGGCCCAGCGCTCGCGATCGATGGCGAACGCGACGGCCCGCCGCACGTGCACGTTGTCGAAGGGCGCGAGCCCGACGTTCAGGTAAAAGCCGTAGATGTCGGCTTGCGCCCCGAGCGCTGCGTACGGCTTGAAGCCGCCGCTGCGGATCACCATGCTGTCGGCAGGCGACACGCGCGTGGCGATGTCCACTTCGCCGTTGCGAAAGCGCATGAACGCGGTGTCCCGCTTGAGCGCTTCTTCGAACACGATGCGATCGACGTACGGCCGCTTGGGGTCGTGATACTGACGATTTCGCTCCAGCACCAGCCGCACGCCGGGGTCCCATGTGACGAGCCGAAAGGGGCCCTGTCCAACCGGACGCCGCTTGGTGTCTGCGCCCACGCGCTCGACTTCCTCGCGCGCCATCGGGGATGCAAAACGCATCCCGAGCGCGTAGACGAAGCTCTGATCGGGCCGCGTGAGCTCGATGCGAAACGTCTGATCGTCGGGCGCCGACAGGCCGGTGATGTGGGCGGCCTGCTTGGCCTGGTAGGCGTCGAGGCCGACGATGGCGCGATAAAACGGCGCGCCCGGCGAGTTGAGGTCGGGGTGCAGCATCCGCTCGAACGACCAGACGACGTCGCGTGCGGTCAGCAGTCTGCCGTTGTGAAACCTCACGCCGCGCCGAATCGGAACGATGAGACTGCGTCCATCCGCAGAGATGATCGGCAGCGCGCTCGCGATCGCCGGTTTGAGCTTGTTGTCGCGATCGTAGGCGTACAGCGAGTCGAACATCATGTTGATGAGCACGCCCGACACAACATCGAACGCCGCGTGCGGGTCGAGCATGCGCACGCGCGCCTCTTCCCACATCATCAGCGTGCCGCCGCGCACCGGCTCGCTGTGACCGGCGCCTTCGTAGCGAGGTCGGTCGGGGAGCGCCGGACAGGCGCTGAGGAGCACGGCGAGCAAAACGAGCGAGGCGAGCGTGACCCCGGATACTTCGCTACGCGCGCGGATCGAGCGCATCGCGCAGCCCTTCACCGAGCATGTTGAAGCCAAACACCGTGATCACGATCAGCGTGGCCGGCGCGATCAACAGGTGCGGCGCGTACGACATCAGCTCGCGACTTTCGAACAGCATCGAACCCCAGCTCGCTTGTGGCGGCTGCACGCCCAGCCCGAGGAAGCTCATCGCAGACTCCACGATGATCATGTCCGCCACCATGCTGGTGCCGAGCACCACCGCGGGGCCGATCACGTTGGGCAGCACGTGCCGCAGCAGGATGCGCGCATTCTTGGCGCCGAGTGCCTGCGCGGCCGTGACGTACTCGAGCTCGCGCACCTGCATCACCTTGGCGCGCGTCACCCTGGCGAGGGCGGGCCACGAGAACATCCCGAGCAGCAGGTACAGCGTCTCGATGCCGGGGCGGGCGATGGCTCGGTTGACGGCGATCGCAATCAGCAAGAAGGGCAACGACAGCAGCAGGTCGACAGATCGCATGGCGATCTGATCGAGCAGTCCACCGAAGTAGCCGGACGTCACTCCAACCAGCATCCCGATCGCGAGCGCGAGCGCCGTCGCGAGCAGCGCGACCTGCATGGAGACGCGCCCTCCGTGCAACAAACGCGACAGCTCGTCGCGGCCTAAGCCATCGGCACCAAGAAGGAATTCGGAGCCGGGCGGCGCGGGAATGCCGAGCTGTCCCAGACCCTCCCTGAACTGCTCGTTGGGAGGACGAGGTGCGAGATGTGGTCCCACGAATGCGAACACAATTGCGCTCGTCACCAGAACAAGCCCCACGACGGCGCCGCGATTCGTGCGAAAACTACGAAACCAGCGGCTATCCCGCACGGGCGCACTCCTTAGGCCGGCAAGCTCCAACACGCAGTACCAGGTTGAACGTAAGCCAGCCCAGTTTTTCTCTCTTGACGCCGTGCAGACACTTCTCCACTTTGTCCTACACGTAGCCGCGGCGACGCAGCGTAATTTGCCGTGTAGGGGCTGTTTCTCTGGCCTGAGTCATCTGAGGGGGTACCTCAGGCCAAGAGTTTGACCGAGCGTTCGGCGACGAACGTCTTCTATTGAGTGGAATACATTCGCTCTTGCACGAGGGCAGATCTTCTCGGATGATTCCACTCAAGCGAATCGCGGCAATAAAAGCGAGGCGAACTGTGGTTGCCCAGGGCGAACGAGACACGACCTACGAAGCCATCGAGCAGGCCCATCCCACAGGGATGAGCGTGCAGCAGATCGTCGCCGCCTGTGCCTCTCTGGGGGAGAGGCTCACCGAAGCGACCTTCCGCAAGTACGTGCAGTTGGGCCTGTTGCCCCGCAGTGTGCGCGTGGGTCGCAAGGGCAAGCACCAGGGGTCGCAAGGTTTGTACCCCGCGTCCACGGTGCGTCAGGTGCAGCTCATTCGCCGACTGATGGCGCAGGGCTTCACGATCGAAGAGATCCAGACACGGTTTTTGTTCGTTGGCGGCGACATCGATGCGCTCGCCAAAGAGATCGATCGACTGATGGCAGCGCTCGAGCGAGCGCAAGGCAGTGGTGACTCTCTCGTGCGACGCGAGGTCGAAGAGGCGCGACGGCTGGCGACTTCTCTGATGGAGAAGCTTCGCGACGTCGAGCGCCGGGTGACCTTGCAGGCGCGCATGGAGCGGGCTGCGGTCTGAGCTGACGCGGCGTGATGCGAGAGCGCGATCACGCTGCAGTCGCTCGAAAAGAATTCTCCTCGGGTCTTTGGGACAGGTTCAGAAGCGGAGGCACACGATGAGTGAGCAGGGGGCATACGGCGGTCCTTCTTGGGGGCAGGACGCGCAGGACGTTGTGACTGGTGTGATCGACACGAAGGGCTCGCTTGCGATGTCTTTACTGCGCTCGCACGCGGACGAGCCGCGTGTCCCGGGCGCGCTGGGGACGCCGAGCGACGATGTCGATGGTGCGGACGGTGACCTCGACGACGACGTCGACGGTCGTGGCAAACGACGTCGGCGCTCGCGCGCTCGTGCGCGGACCATCTCGATCAGGCGCTTGAGTAAGACCGAGCTGAACCTGGGACGCATGATGTACCCAGAAGAGCAGTACTGGCGGCCAGAGACGCGCGGGGAGTGCGCCGACATGGAGCGCCCGTGCCCGTTCGTTTCTTGCAAGTATCACCTGTACATCGACGTCCATCCGGTGCGCGGCTCGATCAAGATCAACTTCCCTGACATCGAAGTTTGGGAGATGACAGATACCTGCGCGCTCGATATCGCCGACCGTGGCGGCATCACCCTCGAAGAGGTGGGCGAGATCATGAATCTCACACGCGAGCGTGTGCGCCAGGTCGAGACGCAGGGCCTGGCCAAGCTGCAAGGCCTCTCCGAGGTTGATTTGCTGCGCGACTACGTGGACGAGTAGACCTGCGGCCAGTATGGCTCCCTTGGGTCTTTCGACGCGCGCCGTATCCGGTGCGTCGTGGAAGAAAGGGGCGGGCCGATGACTGTGCAGACTGTCGTGGAGAGCACGTTCGGTGGGCAAGGGGGCCCAGCGAGCCGGCTCGCAGCAAGCGTCGGGACCATCGCGGTCTGTGCGCCGGCCACTGGGGAGTGGCTGGGCGACGTACGCGTGGCCTCGATGCAGCAGATCACGGAGTCGCTGGTGCGCGCCCGCGCCGCGCAGTCTCGCTGGGCGAGCACCGCACTCGAAGCGCGCTGCGAGCAAGTCTTGCTGCTGCGCGACGCCATCGTCGATCGCGCCGAAGAGCTGATCGACTTGCTCGTTCGCGAGGCGGGCAAGCCGCGGCAAGAAGCGCTGGTTCACGAAGTCATGGTCGTGGCCGACTTGGCCAGCTACTACGCCAAGCGCGCCACCAAGATCCTCGCCCCGCGCGAGATCGACCTGCACCTGTTCAAGCATCGGCGCAGCTACGTGCACTACACGCCACGAGGTGTGCTCGGCATCATCTCCCCGTGGAACTACCCGCTGTTGGTCCCCGCTGGCGAGCTGATCACCGCGCTCATCGCGGGCAACGCAGTGCTGCACAAGCCGAGCGAGCTCACCCCGCTGGTCGCGCTCAAGCTCAAAGAGATCTTCGACAGCACGGCGCTCCCGCGCGATTTGTATCAGGTGCTTCCCGGGGACGGTGTCACGGGGGCTCAGCTCATCGAGGCAAAGCCCGACCAGGTGTTTTTTACGGGCTCGCAAGCCGTCGGCCGGCGTGTCGCTGCCGCCTGTGGCGAGCGCCTCGTGCCGTGCACACTCGAGCTCGGCGGCAACGCGGCAGCCATCGTGTGCGAAGACGCCGATCTCGAGCGGGCTGCCCGCGCCATCGTGTTTGGCGCCTTCGCCAACAGCGGACAGGTCTGTGTCGGCGTCGAGCGTGTGTACGCGCACGCGAGCCTGCACGATGCGCTCGTCCAGCGCATCGTCACGCTCAGCGAGCAGCTTCGCCAGGGCGATCCAGCCAAGGCGGTGGTCGATCTCGGTCCGCTCATTTCGGCGGCGCATCGCAACCGCGTCGATGCGCTCGTGCAAGATGCGCTCGCCGGCGGCGCCAAGCTGCGCACCGGCGGCAAGCGGCGACCTGGCGACGGCTTTTTCTACGAGCCAACGGTGCTCAGCGGCTGCCGCGACGACATGCGCATCATGAACGAAGAAGTGCTCGGTCCGGTCATCCCCATCGTCCGCGTAGCGAGCGACGAAGAAGCGCTCATCTCCACCAACCAGTCGCGTTCAGGCCTCATCCACTACGTCTTCACGCGCGATAGGCTGCGCGGGCGGCGTATCGCCGAGCGCCTCCAAGCGGGGACGGTGATGATCAACGAGGTGCTCACCGCGTACGCATCTCCGGAGCTGCCGTTCGGGGGCATCAAAGATAGCGGTGTGGGACGCATCCATGGCGACGAAGGGCTCAAGGCCATGTGCGAGACGCGCAGCGTCGACTACAACCGCGGTCCGATGTTTAAGCGCGAGCCGCTTTGGTTTCCGTACCGCAGGCGCACCTACGCCACGATGACCCGGCTCATGCGCACGTTCTTTCGCAGCGGTTCGCCGCTGAAAAAGGCGATCGACCTGCTCTGACGCCGCTCCTCGCTCGGGCAGCCGAGGGTGCGCTTCGACAGCGCGCTCGGATCGGCAACGAGTCTCCTACGTCAGCGCGTGGCGCGGCTGACGGTGTTGCGCAGCACGCCCACGCCTGAGACTTCGATCTCCACCACGTCGCCGTCGACGAGCGGGCCCACTCCCTCCGGTGTGCCCGTGGCGATCAGGTCGCCTGGCTCGAGGGTCATCACGTGGGAGATGAACGAGATGAGACGCGCGATGGAAAACACCATCTGGTCCACGGTTCCGCTCTGACGGACCGCGCCATTGACCCGGCCGGTGACCGTGAGCGCGTCGAGCTCGAGCTCGGTCTCGATCCACGGACCGACCGGACAAAAGGTGTCGAAGCTCTTGGCGCGCGTGAACTGGACGTCTTTGCGCTGCAGATCGCGCGCGGTGACGTCGTTGATGCACGTGACGCCGAAGATGCCGCGCAGCGCTTCTGCCTCGCCCACGCCCTTGAGCCGGCCGCCAATCACGATGCCGATCTCTGCTTCGTGCTCGACGCGCTCGCTCGAGGGAGGGGAGACGATGACGCCGTCGGGCCCGAGCAGGGAGGTGGGAGGCTTGAGGAACAAGAGAGGCTCACTCGGCACGTCGTTGCCGAGCTCTTTGGCGTGCGCTGCGTAGTTGCGACCCACGCACACGATCTTGGACGGCGTGACAGGCGCCAAGAGCACGGCGCCTTGGCGGCTGACCCGCTGGCCCGTGACGCTGCCTCCTGCCCAGGGTGCGCCGCTCAGCAGCTCGAGCTCGTCGCTGTTTGTGGCGCGGGCGTAGCTGGCCACCCCGTCGCGTTCGATTCGGAAGATGCGCATGACGCGACTTTACCCGAGCGGTGCCGGGGCGCCGAGCCGCCCGCGGGCGAAATCAAAGGTTGCTGTCCCGGCAACAGTCGCCACAATGCGCCGGGTCGGAGCGGCCCTGGCGATCGCTCGCTGCATCGATTTCGGTCGGTGGCGCGGGAGGAAAGTCCGGGCTCCACAGGGCAGGATGCTCGCTAACGGCGAGTGAGGGTGACCTCGAGGAAAGTGCCACAGAGAACAGACCGCCCGCTTGTTGTGGCACGCCCTCGGGCGAGCCGTAGCCCGCGCGGTAAGGGTGAAACGGTGAGGTAAGAGCTCACCGGATCCACGGTGACGTGGGTCGCATGGCAAACCCCATCCGGAGCAAGACGGAATAGGGACGCGTTCGAGGGCTGCCCGCCCGATGCGTCCGGGTATCGTCGCTCGAGGCGCACGGCAACGGGCGTCCCAGATGAATGACCGCCAGCTCGCAGTCGGTGACGGCTGTGGGCGACAGAACCCGGCTTACTGGTCCTCCGACCGCAAGGTTCGTGCTCGCGCGCGAGGCTTGCGCTTTAAATCGCGGCTTTTGCGGCTCACGGGCCGCGTAGCGGCAGGTGCACGGGAGCCAGCGCGCGGGCTTGGTAGACGTGCTCGGCGCGCACACTCTCGAACTTGAGGTAGCGGCTGCGCATGGCCAGCAGGCCATTGAGCAACGTTGCGCGCGGGAGCGAGTCCACGTCGAGTTGTCCGAGCAGCGCGCGCAGCGCCTCGAGTGCCTCCCGCGGATGGTAGACGCGGCCGGGGCTCACGAAGAGCAGGTCGCCGCTGGCGACGAGCCGCGCGTCGAAGTGGTCGCCGGGACTCAGCTGCCGATCGCGGTCGCTCGGCCACACGTGGTAGCTGCCGCCAAACACGCAGTCGCGAAGCAGCCCGCCCTCGCTGTCGAAGCGCTCGAACACGAACAGCGAGCGATGGCTGCGCAGCCACCCGGCGAGCTGTTGCCGCTCGAGGTCGGACAGCTCGTTCTGGCTGGCGGCAAAGCCGACGATCGGGTTGTCGTGCGCTTCGCACACGTGCTGCTCCAGAAAATGGGCGATTCTGGGCTCGTAGTCGGGGCTGGCTTCTTCGATGGTGCCCGTGGCCTCTTCGAAGGCTCGCCGCGCCTCGCGCAGAGCCCCTTCTCCGCGGTCCTGGACCCACCAGGAGAGCGCTCGTTCGATCAATGTTTCGTTCAACATGCGGGCCGGCCTTCCTCTCCGCAGAGAGCGTACAGCGCCTCGTGAAAAGCTGCGTCGACTGGGAACACGGGGCGAACTCGTTGGTTAAAAACGAGCGCTCAGATGCGGCCCGTAGCAAACTGTGGTTCCCCCTTGCACCGGTGGTTCAGGGGGGTCTACAAACCTGCACTCGGTTTCGTTCGTGCACCCTGGTGCGCGCTTCGAAATCACTCGTTGTCCCGTTGGGAGGGCCCTCGTGAGGGAACTAGTTCGCTATCTGCTGGAGAACGCCTACATCGATTTCCGAGGCGACATCGCCATGGATAAGGTGCGGCAATTCCTTCGCGAGGACGACAGTCGTGAGTCACGAGCTCTGCTTGCCAAGCTGATCGAAGACAAGGGCGTGGACGAGCTGCTGCTTGCGCTGGCCGACGTGCTCAAGGAGTACATCCAGGTCGGCGTCACCGACGACGTGGTCCGCGAACAGCTCATGACCTACAGCGAAAGTTGAGCAGCTGCGACCGCTTTTGCGATTGGATCTACCCGCTGCTAGCATCCGCGCCACCACCATGCGTTCGTTCTCGTTACGTCTCCTTTCGTTGGCCTTGCTCGGCCTCTTTTCGCTCGGGGCAAGCTGTAACAACGGCCAGGAGAGCGCCAAACGCACGGGCGAGCCAGGCGCAGAAGGCAAGTCAAGCGCGGAGGGCAAGCCAAGCGCTTTGGCGCAGGGGCCGGCCGACTCCACCAAGCCGGCCAAGTCGAGCAAGGTCGAGAAGCTCGACCGGGTCGACACCAGCGCGCTGACCGAGCCCGAGCGACGCACGTTCTTCGAGCTCGTCAACGACGTGCTGTCGCCCTGTGGCGATCCAGTCAGCGTCGCGGTGTGTGTGGCCGAGTCCCGCGCCTGTGGGGCCTGTGTGCCGAGCGCTCGCTACCTTGTGCGGCTCGTCTCCGACGGGTACGAGAAGGGCGAGCTGCTCGAGCTGTTCGGCGCGCGTTTCGACCCCAAAAAGAGGGTCAACATCGACACCGCGGCGGCGCCCGTACGCGGGGCTCCCATGGCCAAGGTGAGCATCGTCGAGTTCAGCGACTTCGAGTGCCCGCACTGTGGCGCTGCCCACCCCTTGCTCTCTCGTGTGCTCGAGGAGTTCAACGGCAAGGTCAACCTGGTCTTCAAGCAGTACCCGCTCGACGGCCACAAAAACGCCGCTCCCGCTGCCCGCGCAGCCGTTGCGGCGCAGGCACAGAACAAGTTCTGGGAGCTGGCTGATCTTCTGTTCGAGCACCAGCGCGAGCTGAGCCCCGAAAAGATTCGCGAGCTGGCGAAGAGCGCCGGCCTCGACATGACCAAGTTCGATGCCGACCTGGCGAGCCCCGCCACGCAAGAACGTGTCGAGCGCGACAAAAAGGATGGGGCCGCAGTGGGTGTGCAGGGCACGCCCACGCTGTTCATCAATGGCCACGCTTACAAAGAGGGCTTGCAGGGGCTCAACAAGTACCTGAAAGAAGAGCTCGAGCTCTGAATCGTTGTCTGAATGTCGCGCCGCCCATGACGTATCTTAAGCCGACCATGAAGCGCCGAATCTTCTCTGCTCTCGCCTTTGTGTGGGTCCTCGTTGCGCTGCCACGCGGCACAGCGTGGGCGGTCGGAGACGGGGGCCGCGCACCCGAGATCGGGCTCGCCGATCGCGATGGCAAGGTCGTCAAGCTGGCCGACCTCAAGGGGCGCGTCGTGCTCGTCGACTTCTGGGCGTCGTGGTGTGCGCCCTGTCGTAGCGAGCTGCCTGTGCTCGATGCCCTCTACCGCAAGTACCGCGAGCAGGGACTGGTCGTCGTGGGCGTCGGCCTCGATCAAGACCCCGCGAAGCTCGCCAAGTTTCTCAAGGCGTCGCCGCTCTCGTTTCCGGTCGTTCACGACAGTGCTGGCGCCGTCGCCGATCGTTACGCCCCGCCCAAGATGCCGTCGTCGTACCTGATCGACAAACGGGGGGTGGTGCGCAAGGTCCACGCCGGATTCAAGGCGTCCGACAAGGCCGCACTCGAGCGCGAGCTGAGCGCGCTGCTCGCCGAAAAGCCCTGAGGTTGGTCCGCTGCGAGCTGCCCGGCAGCGCGACCCTCAAAGGGTGCGACGGCTGAGCAAGAACTCCGCGAGCTGCGTGGCGACGTAGGTGAGCACGGAGACGTCGGCGGGCGTAAAGCCCGCATCCTTGCTGCGGTTGATCAGCTGCAGCATGCCGAGCAGCTGCCCGCCAAAGCGCACCGGCAAGTACACCAGCGAGCGCACGTCGAGGCCCTCACGGCCATCGACCTGCGCGTCGAAGCGGGAGTCATCGCCCGGCTTCGCGACGACCAGCGCTTCGCTCGGCGCGCGCTTGGCAGCGCCGAATAAACCCGCCTGCGAAGGCACTGCGCTCGCACGACGCGTGGCGGCGCCGGCGCCCGATAGCGCGACGAAACGAAACTCGTCGGTGTTGATGTCGTACAGACAAGCGCTGACCGCTTCGCACGGCACCAGCGTGGTGACCAGCTCGATGGTGAACTCGAGTCCGGCCACGGGGGTGGAGAGGAAGTAGAGCTCGGGCATCGCTTCGAACGCCGCGGCCAGGCGATGATCGACCTCGCCAGTGGGCTCTCGCGTCGAAGCTGCCAGAGACGAGTCGTGGCCCATCGGCATGGCTGGCCACGAGCTCACCCCGTTGGCGCTTGCGACGGGCGGCCAGACCGAGTCGAACGCCGGCTTCGCGGCGGCACGCTGGGAGTCGGGGACAGCGCGGGGAGGGACTTTGGACTCGGTGCGCGGCACCGACCGGCGAGGCTGCGGTGCGCGATGCGCCGCAGGCACCGGCCACGTCGATGCGGGTGACGGCTTGTTCGAGACCTGGTCCCGCACGCGACTGCCGAGAGGGGACGGCCACTCGGACTCGGGTGCGCGCTGCGACGGCGGGCGCTCGAGGACGGCCGAGCGCTCCTCGCCCTCTTCGGGCTCCGTGGTCACGCTGAACACGGCCGTGCCACGCCAGTCTTTCCACTCGAGCGTGGCGAGGGGCGGGCGCGTGGGCTGGTCGTCGAAGACGTGGTCGAACGCCGCCAGGTGAATGAGCTGGCCCCGCGGGTGGCTGAGCAACTCGCGGCGCAGCACGATGTACTCGGCCTGCAGCAGAGCCTCGAGCCGTGCGTGATCGGAAGAGGGCGCCACCCAGTACGAGCGCTCGCGGTAGGTGAGCGGTGCATCGGTCGTCGGCTCGGCATCGCGTGACACCAGCAGCGCCAAGCCCTGTGGATGAGAAACGCGTGGTACCGACACGCGGGCTTTGGGACTCTCGGGGCTGCTCGGCGCGGCCATGCTGTCCCCCGCCGGGGCGCTCGGACGGGACTCGTCTGTGCCCGCGACCACGGGCGACGTCGCGGGAGGGGCGCCGCTGCCGGGCAGCGTGCCTTGGGCGAGGGCAACAACGGGCGGAACGGGCGGGACGGCGCGCAGACTCGGCCGCGGCAGAATGCTGCCTGAGTCGCCCGATGGGGGCGGTCTGCTGCTGGCGCCACCGGTGGCGCCGGCGAGCGCGCGCGAGGTCTCGAACTCGCGGCGCAGAGCTTCTGCACGCTGGGGAGAGTAGGCGCGCGTCTGTCGGGCGCGTGGCGACGAGCGGTCGTCGGCCAGGGGCGCGCCGTCTTGCGCGGGCTGATCGGGCGCGCTGGACGGAGTGTCCGCGCGCGCAGCGGCCATCGGCCCGACGACCTCGGACACGGATGCGCGCGCCGACTCCCAGGCGAAGTCGTCGTCGTCGAGCTCGCTCGTGCCTTCGGCGTGCGCGGCAACGGCTGGCGCTGCTGCCGGTACCGGGTCGGCCGCCTTCGAGTCTGCGGCCGCGGCGACCGCGGCCTCGGCGCGCGGCAGTTGGGCACTCGCGAGCGCACCATCGTCTTGTTGGGCAGGACCCGGTGCGACGTGCGTGAGCGCGGGAACCGCCGCTTTTGCAGGCGCCAAGACGGACTGCACCGCGGCCGGGGCGGCGTCGATGATCACGCCTACCTTGGACCCCGCGTCGTCGGTCCCAACCTTGGCCTGGGTTGCCTCGGGCGACTGCGTCTGCACCAGCTCGGCCGCTGCCCGAATCGCCGCCAGCCCGACCGGTGGCAAGGTGGGTGCGCTCGCCGCGCGCGGGGGCGGTGCCGACGAAACGGTGAGGGGGGGCGTGGGCGCCGGTGCCAGGGCGGGTGCGCTTGGGTCGCGACGTGGCGCTGGGGCCTTGGCCTCCGGGGCCGCCGATGGCGGTGGCTGCGTCGTGGGTCTCGTCGTCGCCTCTCCACCAGCAGCCGCGCTGGGCGTGGGGGTCGCGACGGGTACGGCAGACTCGGTCGCGCCGGCCGCGCTGGGCACAGGTCCCGCGTCCTGCGTCGCGGGTGTTGTCTCGGCGCTTCGCTCAGGCGCTGCGCTCCGCTGTGCGACCTCGTCGGTGAGGTCGGGACCTGGCGCGTCGGCATCCGGCGCCGGGGAGAGCACGAAGCGGCGGCGGTTACGTGCGTCGAGGATGGTGACGACACCCGACTCAGACATCGCGCAGCTTGCACCTGGCGGTACGCCGCCGTCCTCCCCCTGCTCTTTGCGTCCTGCACGAAGTGCAGAAAGCCAGTTGTCCGCCCACACCTCGACCTCGAGCGCGCCGGACTGCGCCCCAAGGGGGGTAACCACCATTTTCCAAGCTGACGGGGCCAAGTTCCATGGTTTGTAGCAATCGCGGAAAGATTCCGCGAGCGTCTCGTCGCACGTCGCGCTGACTTCGATTCGGACTCCGATTTCGATCGGTTGCGATTACGAAACAAAAGCGAAATCCCGAGCAGTTTTCGCATGGTTGCATTTGCGCCCCACGTACCCCGTCGCTAGTCTCACCACGTTTCCAACCGGAAAAAGTCTAGAGGCCAGCATGTGGATCTTGGTTGTTGGTGGCGCAGCGGTTCTCGAACGACCTGACGGTGGGATGTCCACGCTGGGGGAGTTGGGTTGCCGAGTCCGCTCGGTCGACTTGTGGGATAACCTGGAAGCACACGACTTTGCAGCTGATCCGCCCAGCGTGATCCTGGTCGAGGCGATCGACCAGATCGAGGCGGGCCGGGCGGCGGTGATGCGCCTTCGGGCGGTCCCTGCGCTTGCAGAAGTACCAGCCCTAATTGCCGTCACTGTCAACGCCACGCAGCGGCTCGACCCCAACGATGGTTTCGATGATTTCGTGCTCGTGCCGTACGTGCCGGTCGAGCTCTACACGCGCATCCGGCGTGCAGAGTGGAAGCGAAGCGAGTTTGCCGGCAAGGAGCGCATCAAGATCCAGAGCATGTGTATCGACCTGGCGGCCCACGAGGTCACGGTCGACGGCCGGCTCATCGAGCTCACCCACCAGGAGTTCGCGCTGCTCGCTTTCCTCAGCCAGAACCGGGGCAGGGTGTTCAGCCGCGAGCAGCTGCTCGATCGCGTGTGGGGCGTCGACTACTACGGCGGCAGCCGCACGGTCGACATTCACGTGCGCCGGTTGCGCATGAAGTTGGGGTCGTCGGCCGATCCGATCGAAACGGTGCGCGGCGCGGGCTATAAAATGAAAGCTCCGTGAATCACGCGCCACCTACGGTTTCTTCGCTCGCGCGCCTTCGGGAGCGCTTCGACCGCGCGCCCGAGGGCGCTTTTCGACCCATCGCCATCTCTGCGGGCGATCCCGCGGGCGTCGGCCCGACCGTCAGCCTGAGCGCCGCGTTTGCCCACAAAGACCGCACGACGAGTGCGATCTTTGGCGACGCTGCGCAGCTCCGGGCAGAGACGCTTCTGCTCGGGCTCGACGACAGTTGTTTGGTCGAGTGCGACGAGAGCTTGCTGGGCGCGCTGAGGCCGGGCGAGGTCGGGTTCATCGACACGGGCCGCGTCGCTCCGCGCTTGATCGAGCGACGCGTGCCCACGCCCGAGACGGGCCAGGCCCAGCTGCTCGCGCTGGAGCGTGCGGCCCACTGCGTACGTCGTGGTCAGGCCCGCGCGCTGGTCACGGGGCCCACCAGCAAGGCTGCGATCTCGAGCGCGGGCCACGCGTTCACGGGGCAGACCGAGTTTCTTGCGCAGCTCGACGACCGCGCAGACGACGCCGTGACCATGCTCTTTCTGGGTCCACGTCTGTGCGTGGCGCTGGTCACCACGCACCTCGCGATCGCCGATGTACCGCGGGCCATCACGGCACCCCGGGTCGTGCGGTCGGCCCGTCACCTGGGTGCTGCGCTCACACGTCTGTTCCCCGATCGTGTCCGCACGCTGGTCGTCGCCGGCCTCAATCCGCACGCTGGCGAGGGCGGCCTGTTTGGGCGCGAGGAGATCGAGGTCATCGAGCCGGCCATCGCTGCCCTGCAGCGTGAGGCGTTGTTTGCTGCCGACTCCGTGCGTTTGTCGGGGCCGGTGCCGGCGGAGTCCGTGTTCCGCGCCGCGCAGCGTGGCGATATCGACGGTGTGGTGGCGATGTTCCACGACCAAGCGACCATCGCCTCCAAGCTGCTCGACTGGGGCGCGGCGGTGAACACCACCTGGGGCCTCTCGTTCTTGCGCACCAGCGTCGATCACGGCGTGGCCTACGATGCGGCGCGCACCCGCACCGCAGACGCCGACGGCATGAAGGCCGCACTCGCCCTCGCGGAGCGCCTCACGGTGGGCCTCGATGGCTGACCTGGTGGTGCGAGGCGCGCGCCAGCACAACCTCAAAAACCTGACGATTGCGCTCCCCCGCGATCGTTTGGTGGTGATCACGGGGCCGAGCGGCTCGGGCAAGTCATCGCTCGCCTTCGACACCATCTACGCCGAGGCGCAGCGCCGCTACGTCGAGTCGTTGAGTGTGTACGCGCGCCAGTTCCTCGGACAGATGCCCAAGCCCGACGTCGACGGCATCGACGGCCTGTCGCCAGCGATCAGCGTGCGTCAGCAAGGCACCAGCCGGAACCCGCGCTCCACGGTCGGTACGCTGACGGAGATCTACGACTACCTGCGGCTCTTGTACGCGCGCACGGGCACCGCGCACAGTCCGCGCACCGGCAAAGAGATGCGTGCATTCACCATCGAGCAGGTGGTCGACCGCGCGCTCTCGTTGCCGGCAGATGCGCGGCTCACCATCGCAGCGCCCCTACCAGACGTCGACGAGGCAGGGCTCCAACGCGAGCTCGCACGACTGCGCAAAGAGGGCTTCGTGCGGGTGGCCATCGACGGCGTGCAGCGCGATCTCGGCGACGAGATCGCGGGCGTCAAGCGCGGCCTCCACAAGCTCGAGGTGCACGTCGATCGGGTGCGCGTCAAAGAGTCGGCGCGAGCGCGGATCAGTGAAGCCGTGGAGCTGGCCTACCGACAGACCGGCGGCTTCGTGCGGCTGTTCAGCGAGGAGGGCTTCGACTGGCTCGCCAGTGAGAACCTGGTCTGCCTCGACTCCGGCGAGAGCTACGGAGAGCTCTCGCCGCGTACGTTTTCGTTCAACAGTCCCGAGGGCGCGTGCCCTGCTTGTGGGGGGCTAGGCGTGGTGCAGGAGTTCGACGCCGAGCTGGTCGTGCCCGACCCTTCGTTGTCGATTGCCGAGGGCGCCGTGGCGGCGTGGGGACGGCCCGAAGGCGCGTACTATCAGCGTGAGCTCGAGAGCCTGAGTGCGGCGCTCGAGGTCGACCTGGACAAGCCGTGGGACAAGCTCCCAGAGGCGACGACAAAACGCGTGTTGTTCGGCGCGACCGGCAAAAAAAAGGGTGCGCGCAGCGAGACGGAAGTCGAGTGGCCAGGCGTCATCCCGACGCTCAAACAACGCAGCATGCAGCTCGCGCGTCGCAAACGTGGTGCGAGCGACGAGGTGGTCGATGCGCTCGCGTACCTCGAAGACGACGCCTACCGCTTCGCACGCGAGACGGTGTGCAGCGAGTGCGAGGGCACGCGGCTGTCTCCACTCGCCCGCAACGTGCGCGTGCACGGCGTCACCTTGCCTGTGCTCGGTGCGCTGACGTTGCTCGAGCTGCGCGCCTTTTTCGAGGCGTATCCGGCCGAGGAGGCGAGCGGAGAAGTGCTTCGCCGCTTGCTCAAAGACATCACCTCGCGCGTGGGCGCGCTGGTCGATCTCGGGCTCGACTACCTCGCGCTGTCGCGCAGCGTCACCACGCTCTCGGGAGGGGAGATCGAGCGCATCCGGCTGGCCACACAGATCGGGTCGGGCTTGGTGGGGGTGCTCTACGTGCTCGACGAGCCGTCGGCGGGACTGCATGCGCGCGACAACGAACGGCTGATCGCGAGCCTGCATCGGCTGCGCGATCAAGGAAACTCGTTGGTGGTGGTCGAGCACGATCTGGCGACCATTCGCGCCGCCGACTACGTGGTCGATCTGGGGCCCGGGGCAGGCGTGCTGGGTGGCGAGCTGATGGCCGCAGGGACACCGGAGCAGCTGGCCACGGCGCCCAACTCGCCGACCGGCGGCTATCTCAGCGGGCGCACACGGATCGAGATCCCGCGCGCGCGCCCACCGGCCGAGCGCTGGCTCGAGCTCGATCACGTCTCGACCCACAACCTCAAGGGCGTGCAGCTGCGGCTGCCCGTCGCGCGTCTGAGCTGCGTGACCGGCGTCAGCGGCAGCGGCAAGTCGTCGCTCATCATCGACACGCTGCTGCCTGCGGTAAAGGCCCAGCTTCGGCGGCGTGGCCCCGCGCTGCCGGCGCCCGACGGCGTGCGCGGCGCGGAGCTGTTCGACCGTGTGATCGACGTCGATCAAGCGCCGATTGGACGCACACCGCGCTCCAGTCCGGCCTCGTACGTGGGTGCCTTCGACGATCTCCGCGAGCTCTTTGCCACCTTGCCGGACGCGCGCGCACGCGGCTTCAGCGCCGCGCGCTTCAGCTTCAACGTCAAGGGCGGGCGCTGCGAGCTGTGCAAGGGCGACGGCGTCGTGCGGGTGGACATGCAGTTTTTGCCCGACGTGTTCGTGCGCTGCGAGACCTGCCTCGGACGCCGCTACAACCGCGAGACGCTCGACGTGCGCTACCGCGGGTACAACATCGCCGACGTGCTCGAGATGAGCGTAGAAGCGGCGCTCTCCGTGTTCGCGGCGGTCCCCAAGCTCGTCACGAAGCTGGGCGCACTACACGATGTGGGACTCGGCTACGTGGCGCTGGGCCAGCCGGCCAACACGCTCTCGGGCGGCGAAGCACAGCGGATCAAGCTTGCGCGCGAGCTCGCGCGTCGCGCGACTGGACGCACCTTGTTGGTGCTCGACGAGCCGACGACGGGGCTGCACTCCAGCGACGTGGCGCGGCTGATCGATCTGCTCGAGCGGCTGGTCGACCTGGGCAACACGGCGATCGTCATCGAGCATCACCTCGAGCTCGCCAAGGTTGCCGACTTCGTGCTCGATCTCGGGCCGGAAGGCGGCCCGCGCGGTGGAGAGATCGTCGCGCAGGGGACGCCCGCCCAGGTTGCGGCGGAGCCACGGTCGTATACCGGACGCTACCTCGCGCCCTTGCTGTAGGTCGGCGGCGACCGACAAAGTTCAGGCGAGCTCGCGCAAGAATGCGTCGGTCACCTCGATCGCGGCTTCGCGGACCTCGGCGCCACCGCCCACGAGCAGGGCGACAGGGTGCAGCTCGAGACGCTCGACCTCTTTGCGATACACGTCGACGAAGGCGGACACGCTGGCAAACAGCTGGGTGAGCAACGAGAGGTTCTGCGCGCGCTCGAGCTCGCTCTCGCCAAGCAGCAGCTGTGCGCCGGTGAGTCGCAGCAGCGCGCGCTCGATGCCGCGCTGGCTGGCCGGTAGAACAGTGGTGATGGCGTCCTTGGCGGTGGCGCCGTGCGGGTCGGAGAAACCCACGTGCAGCAGCACGCGTCCACGGGGTGCCGGCTTGGCGCTGACACGAATCAGCGCGCGTGCGAGCGTGGTGGCGGTGACGGTGACGCCGAGCACACGGGCCTCCGGCGCCAGCTGCTGTGCCGCGGTCACCAGCTGACGGTACACGTCGCGCACACGGGCCGCGTTGTCGACGCCGTCGGCGGACAGCTCGGGGAAGTCCCAGACGCGCAAGTCGGGCGAGGCCAGCGAGATGCGAACGGGAAAGCCGATACGAGCCGCCTCGGCCGAGGCGCGCGACGGGCTCGAGCACAGCTCTTCTTGCGGCATGGGGAGACCAAACGGTGCGAGGGCGGCCTTGCTCGCAGGGTCGGACAGCAGGCGTGGCGGTCCAAACAGCACGTCTCGTGTGGCGGCCGCATCGCCGGGCGGCGTGCTCGACACGACGCTGTCGGTGAAGCTTTCTGCCGCGGAGAGCGCGCGCAACGCCTCGGCGACAGCGAGCCCATGGCCGAGCCGGATCGTGGCTCCGTCTCCGCGCTGATACGAGATGCCGTCGATGCCGTCCGAGAGCAGCCGGCCCGCGCCCCGCTCGCTTGCGGCGCGCGGTTCGGCGCGGGAGCGCGTGACGCCGCGGTCGCTGCCCGGGTCCCCCGCGCCGCGGAATCGCTCGAGCCGGAGGTGATCGACCGTGGACAGCTTGCAAGAGCTGGCGCGGAAGGCGCGCTCGGCGCCGTGTGTCAGCAGCGTCAATGCCGACAGCACAGGGGCCACGTCGCGCACGCAGACGAGCCCCAGGTCCGCAGCCAGCCCGTAGGCCTGCGGGTCGCGATTGGAGATCGCGCCGAGCACGATGCGGCCCGGGTCGGCCACCTCGGAAAGCGCGTCGATCGCGTGGGCAGACTCTGGAATATGCACGCATATCGCAGCGGCGAGCCCGCCCTTCTGGGCGCTCTCGGCAGCTCGGCCCAGCGGATCGGGGGTCAGCTCGGCGAGGATCGGCAGGCCGATGGTGTCTGCGATTTTCGACGCTTCGGCGACGAGGTCCGCGGTTTCGCAATAGACGGGGGTAGTCATGAGGGGCGCCTCGAGGGGCGTCGCGCCAGCATAGTCAGCGGTCCGCACACTCTGCGAGTTTTGGGGCGATCCTTGCGGCGTCTCGATGACGTGACAGAGAGCCTATGCGCGTTTGTTGTTGAGCTCGTCCAAGCCCTCTAAACTCCTCGCACTCTTGACCAGGAACGGGCGTGGGTGATACCAACGAGCGCGCGGGGGAGATGCCGACATGCGGCTGAAGATTATCGCGGGAAACCTGGTCGCCGTGCTGTTGCTGGGGCTCGTGTCGTACACCGTCGTGGGCTCCGATCTGCGCCACGGTGTCACGAGCAAGCTGCTGGCACAGATTGGGAACGACCAAGTGCTGCTCGATCGCTCGCTGCGATTGACGGCTCTCGAATTCGTCGACGACGTGAAGCAACGCGCGGGCGACTCTGACCTGCGCAATGTGTTCTCTGCGCTCGACGAGGAGGGCAGACGCACGCGTGCATACGAAGCAGCAGAGCGCAGCGCAGGCTGGTTTGGCGATCCCGCGCGTGGCCCTCGTGGCCGGCCGGTGATCGTCGTCATTACCGACGACACGGGCAAGGTACTGGCCCGCGACTCCGATCGCAATCGGATGTACGGCAGTCAGCTCGACGCGTCGTTGCCCGCGGTCCGCGCCACCGTGCGCGACGGCGAAGCGCGCCACGACGTGTGGAAAAAGCCGGACGAAGGCAAGCTGCTCGAGATCTCGACGGCGGCCATTCGTGGAGACTCCGGGCAGATCGTGGGCAGCCTGCTGGTTGGCTACGATCTCTCCAACGGTCTCGCACAGAGCGAGGGCAAGCGGCTCGGAGGTCGCGACGTGGCCTTCTTGGTCGACGACAAGGTGTACAGCTCGTCGCTCTCCGAGACGGTTTCCAAGCAGCTGCGCAGCTATCTGTTCGGCGAGGCCAAGGCCGTCACGGCCGCTGCCATCGGCGGACAGCTGAGCACGCCGTGGGTCGCCAAGGCCGGCGACTCCGAGTTCGCGGGCGTGCTTGCGCCGCTCCCCGAGTCGCGCTCGACACGTGTCGCGTACGCCGTGCTGGCCGATCGCACCGAGGGAGCCAAAGAGGCGGCAAGCCCCACGCGCATCATCCTCGCGCTCACGCTGGTGTTCTCCATCGTCGTGCTCGCGTACGGCTTCATGGTGGGCAACACCATCGTCAAGCCCATCGAGGAGATCGAAGAGGGCGTGCTGGCGGTCATCAACGGCAACACCGAGGTGCGGCTCGACACCAGCAATCCCGATCTGGGCGGCCTCGCATACCGTATCAACCAGCTGCTCAACGTCTTTACCGGCGTGTCCGAGGCCGCGGCCGAAGACGACGACGAAGCAGGTCCATCGCAAGCGGCGAGCTCCGTCGACTGGAAGGACAATGCATTCAACGACCAGCCGGCGGGCGCAGTGCCGGCAGCGGCTGGCGCAGGCACCACCACCGGCAGCGTAGCTGCCGGTCCGGGCGAGCCCATCGAAGACGCGGTGCTGGCTGCCAAGCTCGAAAAAGAGCCCGAGGCTGCCTACTACAAGCGCGTATTCAACGAGTACGCCGCTGCCAAGCGTGGCATCGGCGAGTCGTTCAACGTGCCCGAAGACCGCTTTACGCAGCGCCTCAAGGGCAACGAACAAGCGCTCGCGCAAAAGCATGAAGCGCGTGGCGTGCGCTTCGTGGTGCAGACGCAGGGCGGCCAGGTCACTCTGCAGCCCGTCCTCATCAAGTGACGCGACGCAACGGGCCCAGTCCGTTGGGTGTGTCCTCTTCCGGGTGCTGACCCAGCGCGTCCACTTTCGCTCGTGCGCGCGACTCTTCTCTTGCGCGCCGAGCGGCCTGCTTGGACGGGCGCGCGAGTGGAGAGTTGACAGTCCGCGCAGCTAAGTCATCGTCAGCGCCGTGGGACTATTCGATCTATTCAGCAAGAAGGGCACCTTGAGCGCAGTGCAAAAGCTCGCGCCCAAGGTCGCCGACAAGCGCGGCATGGCACCCGACCGCTGGGAAGCCATCCAGGCGCTCACCAAGATCGACAGCGAAGAGGCCGTCCAGGCGCTGCTCGTTCGCTTCACCTTCTACACCGACCCGACCATTACGGATCAGGAAGAGAAAGAGGGTGTGTTCCACGCGGTGGTCGCGAAGGGCCCGCTCTCGGTGGCGCCCCTCAAGCGCTACATCGCGAAGGCCGAGTCGCTCTCCTGGCCCTTGAAGATGCTCGACCGCGTGCTGCCTGCCGAAGAGGTCCTCAGCACGCTGCTCGATATGCTCGGCAAGATGGACACCGAGTACGAGCGCGATCCGCAACGCAAGCTGCAGATCCTGTCCGAGCTCGAGACGCGTCGTGGTCCGGCGGTGGTCGAGGCGGTGCGCCCGTTCTTGGCAGACGTCCACGAGACGGCGCGCTTCCACGCCGTGGGGGCCGTGCTCGCGCAAGAAGACGCCGAGGTGGCGCGCGATGCGCTCGTCGACACGCTCGTGCGTGAAGACAGCATGCGCATCAAGGCGCGCATCCTCGACGGCTTTGGCCAGCGCAGCTGGGCGCTCGACGCGGCCAAGGTGGGCAAGCTGCCCGACGCATTCGTACTCGACGCGTCCGGCACGCCGCGCCGGCGCTGAGCGTCGTTGGTCTTGGCTCGCACGCCGGAAGGGCGCGCTTGGGCACAGACCGCTGGCTTCCCACGGCCCAAGAACGACAAAAGGCGCAGAGCTCGATGCTCTGCGCCTTTTGTCTGTGGAGAGGGCTCGAGGCTATTCCGTCAGCTCGCCGTGGAAGGGGAGGTAGAAGGCGAAGCCGAGCTTGAACATCTGGTTGAACTGCGAGGTGCGATCGGACGAGTCGATCTTGCCGTCCGGGAAGGGACCGCTCGAGTCGGCGCTGCGGTCCTTGGCGGTGCCGCCTTCGTCGGTGCCGCTGGTGTTCCACTTGAAGGGGAACGCGCGGTACTCGAGGGTCATCGCCAGGTAGTCGGTGAAGTAGAGCGAGAGACCCACGCCGAAGGTGGGCGCGATCGCGATGCGAGAAGTTCTGTACTCGTCGCTCTGCGTGGCGAGGCAGTCCTCGTTGACCGAGGAAAACTTGTTGTCCGCGCGCGCCTGACGGAGGGTGTTGGGCCGACACGTCGCGTCGCCGTTCGTGTTGACGTCTGATCGCTCGCTCACGCCAGCGAAGGCAACACCGCCGAACAGGTAGAAGTCCGTGTCGACGAACGCTGCCTGGAACAGCGAGAGCTTGCCGCGCAGCGGGATGAACGTGGCCTGCACGCCCGTAAGCATCGTGATCTGACCGATCTGCTTGGGAAAGCCCGCAGGGCTCGGCAGGCTCAAGGCGTTGTAGTCGGTGCGCTGGCCGGTCTTGCTCACCTGATCGGTCAGGTTGGTGTCGAGACCGAGGCCGTAGTCGAAAAACGCGTGGATGCCGAGCCAGTCGGTAAAGTGGTAGCCGATCTGGGCGCCGAAAAACATCGTGCGCGTGAACTCGTCGACCAGCGTGGCACCGAACTCGGGCTGAAACTGGAAGCGGCCATCGCGGTAGATGCGCATCTTGCGCACGGCAGGCGCGCCGGCGAGAGGACCCGTGACCTGAACTTCCTGGGCCTCGGCACGGGGAGGGTGGACGACTCCGCCCGCCGTAGCCAAGCCGAGCCCCAGTGCAATCAGCCAGCGCGATGCCGTATTCATGGACTTCCTCGATTGCGATGTATTGGTCTGCATCGTGAGCGCTTTCACGGGCTTACTTCGGCAGCTTGTAGTCGAAGCCGAACGGGAAGTAGACCGTCAGACCGACCGAAGCGACAACGTTGAAGACCAGCGTGGGAGAGTCGTCGAGCCACTTGCTCTTGACGTTGCGGGCGTTCTCACCGAGGCCAACGTTGAGACTCTCCAGCTTCTCGAGATACGGGTAGGCACGCAGCTCTCCGTAGATCGTCAGCCACTTGCTCAAGAAGACACGAAGGCCGAGAGCAGGGTTGAGGATGGAGATCTTGTACGAGTAGTCGAAGCTGCGGATCTGAGGGTCGACGACCGGAACCGGACGCGTGCGCATGACGCCGACGCCGCCCATCAGGTACGCATCCCACTGGAAGATGTAGCGGCCGAACATGGAGAACTTTCCGTACACAGGTACGTAAGTCATGTTCAGCGAGGCACCGAACTGGAACTCGGTGGGGCGCGTGCCGAGACGCGCCGAGCGCCGCACGTGGAAGTTGAGATCGGACTCTTTTTCCAGGCCCTGGTACCAGTTCAGGTTCGCACCGACGGCCAGCACGTTCGTGATCCAGTAGTTGAGGCCGGCGCCGATGTTGGCGTGGCTGACGAACGGATCGTTGAGCGAGTATCCAAACGACGGGATCAGCTCGATACGATTGTTGCGCAGCGCGTAGACCTGCTGCACCGCGTAGATCTCTTCGGAGACCTCCGTGGGCTTGGGTCCACCCTCGGCAGCTTCTTTGGGCTCGTTGGGATCGTCTGTCGCAAGATCGCCGATCAGACCGCCGCCGCTCTCGGCACCGCCCTCTGCGGCACCTTCTTCTGCTGCACCCGTGTCCTCGCCCGTGTCGTTCTCAGGCTCGGCAGGCGCAGCAGTCTTGGTCTCTGCCTTCTTGCCGCCCTTTTTGCCGGCCTCTGCTTTGCCGCCGGCGGACTCCGTCTCCTCGAGGTCGAAGCTCATGTCCTGGGCGGTCGCGGTGGCGCTTACCTGCATGCAAAGGGCGAGCGCGAGACACGCCACGATTCGAGACTTAGTCATGCATACCTCTTTAGAACTCCGCACAGAGCGACCTTTTCAGCGGCCTGTCACTAGTTCAGAATCAGCCGGTTTTGACCGCGAATATCGAGGCGCAAGCCTTCGAAATCGCTGGGGAATCCGTCGTTCCACGCAAGGCGCGGGCGACTATATCACGGTGAAAGTCGGACAATCAACGCTTGAAGCCTCTCAGGCTGCAGACGGCTCCGACTCGGTCCGCTCGAAGAGCGCCTCGACGAAACTCGAAGGATCGAATTCGCGTAGATCCTCCACGCGTTCGCCGATGCCCACATATCGGATGGGGAGCTTGTGCTCGTCGACGATGCCGAGCACGACGCCGCCCTTCGCAGTGCCGTCGAGCTTGGTGAGGACGATGCCGCTGATGGGCAGCACCTCGCGAAAGAGCGCTGCCTGCTGCAGCGCGTTCTGACCATTGGTGGCGTCGAGCACCAGTAAGATTTCGTCTGCCGGACGACCGAGGCCCTTCTCGACCGTGCGTCCGATCTTTTTCAGCTCTTCCATCAGTGGAGCTTTGGTGTGCAGACGGCCGGCGGTGTCGATGAGCAAGATGTCGGCTCCTTCAGCTTCGGCGCGCTTCACTGCATCGAAGACGACTGACGAGGGGTCAGCGTTTTCTTTGCCACGCACCACTGGGCAGCCAATCCGCTTGCCCCATACCTCGAGCTGCAGCACCGCTGCCGCACGAAAGGTGTCGGCCGCGGCCAAGACCACCTTCGAGCCCTGTGTGCTGAGCCGACTTGCAAGCTTACCCGTGGTCGTTGTTTTCCCGACGCCGTTCACGCCCACCACGAGTATCACGGCAGGCCGCTTTTGGAGCGACAATCCCGCGCCCGATCGCTCCAAGATCGCAGCCGCCTCCTCGCGGATGGCAGCCCATACCCGATCTTCGTCAGTCAGCTCGCGTCGTGACATGCGGTCGCGCAGCCGATCGAGGATGCGCTGGGTCGTACTGACTCCGATGTCTGCACCGATGAGGACCTCTTCGATCTCGTCGATCAGCCCCGGCTCAATCTGTTTTTTTCCACGAAACAGCGCCGAGAGACGCGCCACGAAGCCGCCGCGCGTCGACGCGAGGCCGCGCTTGAACGAGGCGACGTCGTCGGCTTTGGCGCCGCGCGCCAGCTCGGCTTCTTTGGCGCGCGAGGCAGGAGGTGGAGGCGTGCCGATCTGGTCTGCCTCGGAGATCGGTGTCGTGATGTCCGAGAGCTCGGGGCCGAGGCCGATGCGCGTGGCCTTGCCGACTGGCAGAGCCTTGGGCTTATCCCTGCCGGCAGCAGGCTTGTCTGCTTGTGGCGCAGCAGGCGCCTGGGCCAAGCGGCCTGCCTTGTCGGTCGCATCGCGCGTCTCGGGCGGGAGCTCGGGCTTTCTGCGCAGCGCGATCAGAAGCACGACCGCGAGCACGGCGGCGGTCGCGATCGCGATGATGAGCGTCGAATCCATGGCACCTCGAGATGAGTGACGATCGAAGCGGGCGGTTGACCGCGCGCGGTCGAAGCAGCTGGTTTTCCGCACGCGAGCGGGTCGAAGCGCGCCCTCGGGCGCGCGAGCGAAGAGAGACCAAGAGAAGGGCGGCTGGCCCTCCGCGCGTAGGCGGAGAGAAGCAGCGAGTCCGCATATAAGAACGGGACTTCCGGCGAGTCAACGCGCTGTGCGACGTTCGCGCTCGCTGCGTGCACTGACACGTGCGCGCAGCTCGCCTGCCACGGAGCTTGCTGCCTTTTCGATGGTGGCCACTGCTTCCGGCTCGGGCTGCTCGCGGGCGTAGCACGCACGCTCCACGTCGCTGGTCAGCTTGCGGATGGTACTGCGTTGATCGGGTGCCCGTTCGGTGATCCACTCACGCGCCTCGCGCGTCGTCCAGATTCCCCACGCCTTGGGCGAGGGCAGCGTCCGGAAGGCCAGTGCGCGAAAGGCCGCCAGTGCACGCGCGCGCAGGCTCTCGAGTCGGATCTGGACGGCGCTCCACTCGCCGCGATGGGGCAGGTCGAGATCGATCTCGGTGCTCATGTAGCCCGTGGCGCTGATGCGGACGTGGGCCCGGCCGTTTGGGAGGGCCGGGGACTCGAAGCGCCCGCTCTCATCGGTGCGCAGCACGCACGAAGCCTCGGCCTGCGCGTGCACGATCGCCACTTCGGCGTCGGACAGCCCCCGCTCGCCGCGCAGATCGATGACGCGACCGCTGACTTGGTGACGGTCGCGCCGCCCGTGTGCACGCGCGGGCGAGATGCTCGGCTCGGTCGGCTCGCGAACGCGGGGCTCCGCCTCGACGTCTCCGCTCTCTCGTTTGCGTCGGCGACCGGCCAAGATCACCGCGCTGCCCACCAGCACGGCTGCCGAGAGCAGCCACGCCAGCGGAACGGGTCGCGCAGGGAGCACGCGCAGCGACGCGCGTGCCTCGGCGGCAGGGTACGCGCCGGTGGCATCGCCCTCGGTGCGCGCGGTGATCTCCAGCGGCCCCTGTTCGACGTCGACCCAGAGCTCCGTTGCAAAGCGGCCGAGCTCGTCGGTCATCACCGTCGCCAGGTGTCGATCGCCCAGGTACAGGCCGACCGGAACCGCGCCGCGTGGGGCGCGCTGACGGTCACCACCGCGCGTGTACGCTTGCCCGTGCAGACGCGCCGGCTGACCTGCCTCGATCTCGCTGGCGACCGCTGCGAGATCGAGGAAGACGGCGCGGCGACGCACCACGCGCGCTTCGGTCTGTGCCTCGGCGCGCCGATCGTCGCGCAGTGACTCGATGCGCACCAGGCCTGCCCCGGGCGCACCCATGTGCGAGGTCGGCACGCGCACGCGCAGGTGGCCAGCCCGGTCGGTGGTGCCGCGACCGAGCTCGCGTCCGGCCTCGTCCCACAGCCGCATCGCCACGCCGTTGCCCCCCACGTCGGACTCGGCGATCGCCTCGACCACCAGCTCCGGCGCGTCGAGATCGATCGTGTGGCCGAACGGTAAGCGCAGCTCGAGACGTACGTCGGAGCGCGCACGCTCGACACGCCGCTCGACGCGCACGCCGCGGTGCGTCTCGTCGCCGGCGAACGTGGCGAGCAAGCGGTAGTCGTGCTCAGGGTCGGCGATCTCGAGCGAGAACCGTCCCTCGGCATCGGTGGTGAGCTGCATACGCCAGGGCTCGCCCGGGTCGCTCAGAGGCACGGCTTCGAGCGCCAGCAAGCGACCCGACAGGGGGGCGCCCAGCTCGTCGCGGAGCGCGCCCGTGATGGATACGCCGACGTCAGCGTGTGTCACGCCGAGCTCGATGCGACTCTCGCCACGCACGCGCACGATGGGCTCGGCCTGTGCGCTCGCGAACGGGCCGAACACGGCGACGCACGACGCGAGGCCGAGCCACAGGGCCAACCACGACCTCCGGGTCGCACGCGTGCCCGTGCCGGTACCCGTACGCGAACGAGCTCGGGTGATCTTGGGTGAGCGGTACGTCAGCAGCGGCACACGGGAAGCCTAACTCAGATTCAGATCTCGGGTTGCAGCGCGGCTTGCTGCGAGGGTCTGCGCACAGAAACGCACGCCATATCGTCGTTGCGAGCGGACGCGGGCGGCTGCGATGATCGTACGAGTGGCGCTTGGCGCGGGCGCTTTGGGTGGGTCGACGGTGGAGCTTCCACGGCTTCTTCTGCGCTGTCTCGAGGATGGGTGATCGCGAACCTGAGCAAGGCTTGGCTGCGCCGGACGACGGCACTGGGGGTGGTGGTGCTCTGCTGGGCGCTCGCCGCGAGTAGCCCACGCGTGCACGCCGACTCGCGCACGGACTTCCTCGTTCGCATGCTGGCAAGCTCGGATCAGTTTCGTGTGCGCACGCAGGCCGCGCTGGCGCTCGGCTCGCGTGCGTCCGAACCCGCTGCGATCAAGGCCTTGGTCTCTGCTCTCAAGGACGACCACCCGGCCGTACGCTCCGCGAGCGCAGGCGCGCTCGAGCTGCTCAAAGATCCGACGGCGCTCGCGTCTCTACGGGCGGCGCGCAAGGACCGCGACAGCAGCGTGCGGGGTGCGGTCGAGCACGCCATCGCGGCGCTCGAGACCGCGTCGACTGCGAACGCCCGCATCGCCGACGAGCCTGTGGGCAGCTCCACCTTTTACGTGGCCGTGGGCACACCGAGCGCGCAGGCAGGCTTGCCCGCTCCCGCTCTGCGCAGCTTGCGTGAGTTGGTGGTCAAGCAGGTGTCCGAGCTAGACGGCGTGCGGCTCGCGCCGGAAAACGAGAACCAAGCGGCCGCCGCGGGCGTGCTGCGCAAGACCAAGCTGATCGGCTACTACCTCGACAGCGCGATCACCAAGATCGAGCAGCGACCCGACGGCGCACTGCGGGCGCAGGTCTCGGTCATCGTGGGTACGTACCCTGGACGTGCGATGCGTGCGATGCTCTCTGGCGCCGCCACGGTGTCGGGGGGAGGCACGTCGGAGCAGGCCAAGATGCAGGCTGTCGAGGCGGCATTCACGGGCGCACTTCGACGCCTGCCGCAGGCGTTGCAGGCAGGTGTCGCACGCGCCGACTGATCCTGTCTCACTCGAGATTCAGCTGTGCGCGGGACTGGTGTGCCGCGTCGCGAGCTGCGTAGAATGTACACAGCAGGGGAGGAATCGATGGGGATCGCAGCGAGGTCTATTCGACCTATGCCTGGGGCACCGAAACGGAAGCTCAGGAACTACCTGCTCGATCGCCGCTTCCAGCTCAAGTACACGAGCATGGTGGTGGGGGTCACGATGGTCGTCGCGTCGATCCTCGGCGCGCTCGCCTATCACGAGTCCAAGGGGCAGACCGAGGCTCTCCAGATCCAGCTCGCCACGCAGCCCGATCTCGACCCGGGCGTGGCGGCCGGGCTCGAGGCTTTTGGTCGCGATCGCGATCGCGACATCCTGGTGGGCATCCTCGCGGGCATCGCAGCGCTCACCATCGCGCTCGGGCTGACCGGCATCATCATCACGCACAAGATGGTGGGGCCCGCCTACAAGATGCGGCTGCTCCTGGCGCGCGTCGCGCAGGGGCACCTGCGCGTCGATGGGCATCTGCGCAAAGGCGACGAGCTCAAAGACGTGTTCAACGCCTTCAACGACATGGTCACGCAGCTGCGGACTCGTCGCGAACAAGACGTCGAGCGCATCGAGTCGGTGCTGCGCAGCGCAGAGTCGGGCGTCGACACGCGCGAGCTGCTGCGCCAGCTCAACGAGGCCAAAGATCGGATGCAGTCTGAGCTAGACTGACTCGCGCTCTGCTTCTGTGTCGTACCGCGTGGTGGTGGGGCTGCTCCCACGGAGTTCCTCCGCCATGGGGTGGCTGCTGCCGGCGCATATCCAATCTTTGCTGATAGCCGTGGTCCGCGTACGCGG
>JBEGTL010000037.1:0-27605 GCA_041179425.1 Pseudomonadota bacterium
CCGCGCTGGTGCGCCGGCCTTTGTGCGCGCGCGCGCCCGAGGGCGCGCTTCGACGGTCGCTCTCGCCGCCGGGCTCGACGGGACTCACAACGGCTTGGTTTCGTCGTCGGGCGGCGGCACACCGTCGTTGATTGCAAAAAAAATCTCCTCGAGCGAGCTCTCTGCCGAGGCGCGCGTGCGCAGCTCGTCGAGGGTCCCCACCGCGGCGAGCCGTCCTGCGGACAAGATGGCGATGCGGTCGCACAGCGCCTGCACGTGATCGAGCTGGTGGGAGCTGAGCAACACGGTCATGCCCTCTGCGACGCGCTTGTGCAGCAGCTCGTTGAGCCGCCGCATGGCGACCGGGTCGAGGCCGCTGGTGGGCTCGTCGAGGATGAGCAGCGCAGGCTCGTGCAAGAGGGCGCACACCAACGCGAGCTTCTTTTTCATGCCGCGCGAGTAGTTGACGGCGAACTCGTCCATGGCGTCGGTGAGCTCGAGGCGCTCGACCATGGGCGTCGCGCGTTGCTCGATCTGGAGCTCGGACAAGCCGTGCATCTGGCCCACGAAGCGCACCAGCTCGCGACCGCGCAGGTAGTCCTGAAACGCCGGCTCGTCGGGCAAGTAGCCCACCTTGCGTTTTACCTCGACGCGGTCGCTGAAGCAGTCGAGGCCCAGCACGCGCGCGCTGCCTGCACTCGCCCGCAGGATGCCCATCAACATGCGCAGCGTGGTCGTCTTGCCGGCGCCGTTGGTGCCCAGCAGCGCAAACAACTCGCCGCGCCCCACCGTCAGGTCGAGCGCGTGGACCGCCACGAAGTCGCCGTAGCGCTTGGTCAGACCGCGCACCTCGAGCACAGCGTCCATGCTCGAGTGCGTCAGTCGATCCAGGGGGACTTACGCGCGGTCGGCAAGATGCCGATGTCGGCACCGCGCGCGAGCAACGTCTCGACGGCGGTGATGCCCTGCGCACCAAGCTCGACCGAGAACGGGTTGACGTACAGCTCGATGTGCTGCGCGCAGACCTGCTCGCTCATCTCTTGGGCGTGCTCACGGATGTAGGGGCGGCTCTCGTCCGGGTGTGCGAACGCGTAGCGCACGCTGTCGGCGATGCCGCGCTCGAGCTCCCGCAACAACGGAAGCCCGAGATCGCGCCGCGCCACGATCACGCCGAGCGGAAGCGGCAGCTCGGTGTGGGCCTCCCACAGTGCGCCCACGTCGGCGACCTGCGCGAGCCCGTGATCGGGGTAGGTGAAGCGGCTCTCGTGGATGATCAGGCCGGCGTCGAACTCGCCCTCGGCGACTGCCGGCATGATCTTGTCGAAGCGCAGCGGGGTGATGCGCAGCCCTGCGGGAGCAAACAGGTTGAGCAACAAGTAGGCGGTGGTGCGCAGGCCCGGCACCGCGATGTGTTTGCCGGCCAGGTCGGCCAGCGAGCTGAACCCGCTCTCGGGGCGAGCTACCACCAGCGGACCCACGCCGCGCCCGAGCGCCGCGCCCGCGCGGAGGATGACGTACTCGTCGAGCAAGTACGACGAAAGGGCCGCGCTCACCTTGGTGATGGGCAAGCGCGGTGCGGACAGCTCGCCCAGCGCGCGCCGGTTGAGCGCCTCGATATCGTCCATGTAGATCGAGAAGTTGGCGCCTGGCACGCGTACGAGACCGTGCGCCAAGGCGTGAAACGCGAAGGTGTCGTTGGGGCAGCTCGAGTATCCAAACCCGAGTGTCGGTTCACGGATTGCCACGCTCCCACCGTGGATCGCAAGCGTTGCCGAGTCTAGTACCTGTCGAAGTGACGAGGGGTGCCCGTCCCGCGCGGCGCGCCCTCGCCGCGGGCGGCGCCCATGCCTACCTGTTCGGTGCCCGGGGGATCCGCAAATTTACGGGTGCGCCGGACCGTTCGTGACGGTACCACTCGGCCACATGAGCCAAGCCAAGACCGCCATCAGCCCCACCCGAGAAGAGAACTACGCCGAGTGGTACCAGCAAGTCGTGCGCGGAGCGGACCTCGCCGAGGTGGCACCGGTGCGCGGCTGCATGGTGATCAAGCCGTGGGGCTACGCGATCTGGGAAAACATGCAGCGCAAGCTGGACGACATGTTTAAGGAGACAGGCCACAAAAACGCCTATTTCCCGCTGTTCATCCCGCTCTCTTTCCTGGAAAAAGAGGCCGCGCACGTCGACGGCTTCGCCAAGGAGTGCGCGGTGGTCACCCACCATCGGCTCGAGGCGGGCAAGGACGGCAAGCTGGTCCCTGCCGGTGAGCTCGACGAGCCGCTGGTCGTGCGCCCCACCTCCGAGACCATCATCGGGGCCTCGTTCGCCAAGTGGGTGCAGAGCTACCGCGATCTGCCGCTGCTCATCAACCAGTGGGCCAACGTGGTGCGCTGGGAGCTGCGCACGCGGCTGTTCTTGCGCACCACCGAGTTCCTTTGGCAGGAGGGTCACACTGCGCACGCCACCTCCGACGAGGCCGTGGCCGAGACCATGCAGATGCTCCGGGTGTACGCCGAGTTTGCCGAGCAGTGGATGGCCATGCCCGTGATCCAGGGCGAGAAGACCGCGGGCGAGCGCTTCCCCGGGGCGGTGCAGACGTTCTGCATCGAGGCGATGATGCAGGACCGCAAGGCCCTGCAGGCGGGCACCAGCCACTTCCTCGGCCAGAACTTCGCCAAGGCCAGCGGCATTCAGTTCCTCGACGACAAGGGCGTGCTCTCCCACGCGTGGACCACCAGCTGGGGCGTCAGCACGCGTCTCATCGGCGGTCTGCTGATGACCCACTCGGACGACGACGGCTTCATCTGCCCGCCCAAGCTCGCGCCGGTGCACGTGGTCATCTTGCCCGTCACGCACAAGGCCGAAGAGCGCCAAAACGTGCTCGATTACTGCAATGCACTCGCCAAAGAGCTACGCGCGCAGCGCTACGGTGACCTTCCCATTCGGGTCGAGATCGACGACCGCGACCTGCGCGGCGGCGACAAGCTGTGGCAGTGGGTCAAGAAGGGTGTGCCGCTCCGGCTCGAGATTGGGCCGCGCGACATCCAGAGCGACTCGGTGTTCATGGCGCGCCGCGATCAGCCGCCCAAGCAGAAGGGCGCCGTGCCCCGCGCACAGTTCGTGAGCACCGTGGCGAGCATCCTGCAAGAGATCCACGACGGGCTGTTTTCGCGCGCGCTCGCGCACCGCGAGCAGCACACGCATCGCATCGACAGCAAAGAGGAGTTTTACAAGTTCTTCACGCCGTCGCGCAAAGACGACGACGAGAACGCCCCGGCGCCCATCCACGGGGGCTTCGCGCTCACGCACTTCTCGGGCGATGTCGAGCTCGAGCAAAAGATCAAAGACGAGCTCAGCGTCACGGTGCGCTGCATCCCACTCGAGGCTAGCGAGGCGGGCACCTGCCCGTTTACCGGCAAGCCCAGCAAGCAGCGCGTCGTGTGGGCAAAGAGCTACTGAACTGACTGCGCGCGTCCTCTCGCGCGCCCCCATGCTCGTGCAAGACCGATCTTCGTCCCCGTCCCCGGCCACCGACTGAGCGATGATCCAGAGACGATGCCTTGGCGCGTGCGCTCTGTTCCGATCTTCGCTGCGCTCCTGCTGTCGAGCTGCGGCTTCATCGGCATCGACCTGCTCGACGGTCAGTACGGCGCCCTGCGAGACGCAGGCGACGGCGCGATCGAGGGCGGGCCCGGCGACGACGATGGCAGTGTCTCCAACGACGGCGGCTCGTCGAGCGACGCGAGCCGGGCGGACGCCGGGCAGGAAACGGACGGCGGCAGCGAGAACGACGCAGGAGGGCGGTTTACCGGCAGCGCTCCGAGCGACGCTCGTGTGTCCGACGCAAACGTCGCCCCGCCCTCCGATGCGAGCGCGACGGACGCGCAGACGCCGCCGGCCTGCGCAGCAGGCTTCGCCGACTGCGACTCGACGCCGCTGACCTGCGAGACGCAGCTGGGCACGGTCAACGACTGCTCGTCCTGCAACGACGTGTGCCCGGCCAACGGTGGCACTGCGATCTGCAACGCGCGCAGCTGTGCGACGGCGTGTGATGCAACGGGCACGTACGCCATCAAGATCACGGTCTCGGTGACCTGGCCGACGGGGGTCCTCAACGGCGGCTCGGGCACGTCGGTGCTGTGGTCGCGCTTCACCGGTACGCAATCGGGCAACAACTTGGTCGGGACGCTGCAGCCGTGCGGCTTCGTGCTCCCGGACTTCTCGCTCAACCCGCTGGTGGCGAACGAGCTCTATCAGCTCACACTTCCCAACACGCTGTTCGACCACATTCCGCCCTACATTCAGCCGGTGTCGACCACCCTCTCGTCCCCGGGCGGGTTCCTGCTCGGCGCCGCGTTCAGCATGCCGTCGACCTCCTTTCAGGTCGGCGCCAACCTGACCAATCCCGCGAGCGACCCGTGGCCTTCGGTCGCGATGTTGCCCACGCTCGACATCGACTCGGATGGCAAAGCCGGCGTCACCGCCAACTACACCAGCGGCGGCGGCTATTTGCTCCCGCGCGCCAACATGACTGGGACGACGCGCTCTGATCGAGGGTACTCCGCCACGCGCTTCTCCCTCACCGCTGCTGGCAGCGGCACCAGCTGCAGTGAGCTCAACGGCACCGTCAACTTCAGCAACTTCGATACCCACATCGCGGGCTGTCACATCTCTGGAGGCGCCGACTGCACGACCACGCAACGCGACACCCTGGACATGGGCCGACCCCTGTTCGCGCCGACCTCGGCGACTCTTCGAGCCATCAAGGTGGCCGCCAACGCGACCTGCACCGCCGTGCGCGCCGCGTTGCCGTAGCTTGGTGCCGCGCTCGACCGTTCAGACTCGCTCAAGTCCGCGTGCGCCGTGCTTGTCCTCGTTTTCGAGTACGTCCACGTAAGGCGTGCACGTACTCGCTCTCCCACGGCTCCTGGCCGACAAGCGAGCAAGAGGGAACTTGCATCCATGTGAATAACGGAATATACCAATCGCGATGGAGTCATCCGCCCCTATCGCGCCCGCTCGCTGGGAGCTTTATCGCCTCCTGGCCGAGCCGGTGCGGCTCCGTTTGTTGGCTCTGGCTGGCGAAGAAGAGCTAGCCATTGGCGAGCTGGCCGAGCTGCTGCGCGAGGGGCAGCCCAACGTGTCTCGGCACGTGGCTCCGCTGCGCAAAGCAGGGCTGTTGGCCATGCGCAAGCACGGCACACGCGTGCTGGTGCGGCTGTCCGAGCAGGCGATGCACGATCCCGTCGTAGCCGACGGCGTCGAGGCAGGTCGAGCGCTGTGCATGGCCGACGGCAGTCTGCTGCGTGTGCCCGCGCTGGTGGCGCAGCGCGACGAGTCCGCCCGTGCGTTCTTCGCCAACGCGAGTGAGAGCAAGGTCGTCCCCAACGAGCTTCCGGGCGAGCTGCCGGCTTACCTCACTGCGCTGTCCCCGCTGATGCGCGACGCGGGCCTCGCGGTCGACGCGGGCTGTGGCTCGGGCAGCGTGCTCGACGTGCTCGCGCCGCTGTTTCGAGAGGTGATCGCGGTCGATCGCGAGCACGTCCAGCTGAGCCTCGCCAGCGAGCGGCTGGCGCGTCGTGGCTACACCAACGTCACCTTGGTCAACGACGCGTACGACAGCGAGACCGTGCACCAACAAGTGCACGCGCGCGGCGGCGCCGACGTGGTGTTTGCCTCGCGCGTCTTGCACCACGCACCCAAGCCCGAGGCGGCCATCGCCGCGCTCGCGCGTCTGCTCAAGGCCGACGGCGCGCTCATCGTCGTCGACTACATCGCCCACGAGGACGAGCTCTTGCGCGAGCAGCAGGCCGACCTGTGGCTGGGCTTTGGCGACGAAGAGCTCGCTGAGTTCGCACGGCGCGCCGGTCTGCTCGACACACAGGTGCACGCCATCGGGCAGGGCCGCTGTGGCGACGGTCTCGACAGCGCCCTCGGCTGGCAGTTCATGGTGGCTCGGCGCAGCCGGGTCCACTCGCTCAACGCTCACAAGGCAAGCACTCGCAGAGCTCTCTGAGCTCGACACCATCCACCGCACCGACACGCGCACGCACAGCAATGGAGAGAGACATGGCCGAGAATTACAAAGTTGCAGACCTGAGCCTCGCCGCATGGGGTCGCAAAGAGATCCAGATCGCCGAGACCGAGATGCCCGGTCTGATGGAGATCCGTAAGGAGTACGGAGCGCAGAAGCCACTCAAGGGCGCACGCGTCGCGGGCTGTCTGCACATGACCATCCAGACCGCGGTGCTGATCGAGACGCTCCGCGATCTCGGCGCCGAGGTCACCTGGACCAGCTGCAACATCTTCTCCACGCAGGATCACGCCGCGGCTGCCATCGCCAAGTCGGGCGTGCCGGTCTTCGCATGGAAGGGGCAGACGCTCGAAGAGGCCGACTGGTGCCTCGAGGCACAGCTCAAGGCGTTCGAGGGTGGCAAGGGTCCCAACCTCATCCTCGACGACGGCGGCGACCTGACCAAGCTCGTGCACGACAAGTACCCCGAGATGTTCAAGGGGCCCGACGCCATCCGTGGCATCTCCGAGGAGACCACCACGGGCGTGCACCGTCTCTACGAGATGGCCAAAAAGAACGAGCTGTACTGCCCCGCCATCAACGTCAACGACTCGGTCACCAAGAGTAAGTTCGACAACCTCTACGGCTGCCGCGAGTCGCTCGGCGACGGCATCAAGCGCGCGACCGACGTCATGTTCGCGGGCAAGGTCGCCGTGGTGGCGGGCTACGGTGACGTGGGCAAGGGCTGCGCACAGGCCCTCCGCGCGCTCGGTTCGCGCGTGCTGGTGACCGAGGTCGACCCCATCTGCGCGCTCCAGGCGGCGATGGAAGGCTACCAGGTCACCACGATGGACGAGGCTGCACCGCAGGGCGAAATCTTCGTGACCGCCACGGGCAACATCGATGTCATCACCGGCAAACACATGCAGGTGATGAAGAACGAAGCCATCCTCTGCAACATCGGCCACTTCGACAGCGAGATCGAGATCGCCTGGCTCGAGAAGAACCCCGAGATCAAGCGCGAGGAGATCAAGCCGCAGGTCGACCACTTCATCTTCCCCGACGGAAAGAAGCTAATCGTGCTCGCCAGCGGTCGTTTGGTGAACCTCGGTTGCGCCACCGGCCACCCGAGCTTCGTCATGAGCTGCTCGTTCTCCAACCAGGTGCTCGCTCAGCTCACACTCTGGAACGAGACGAAGCTCTACGAGCAGGGTAAGGTCTACGTGTTGCCCAAGGCCCTCGACGAGAAGGTGGCCGCCTTCCATCTGCCCAAGCTGGGTGTCAAGCTCGACAAGCTGAGCGGCAAGCAGGCCGAGTATCTCGGAATCTCTGCGCAGGGCCCGTACAAGCCGGAACATTACCGGTACTGAGATTGGTAAGATCTCGGCAGCGCTGAAGGGAGCGCAACGATGTGCAGGCTGTTCGGTTTTCGCAGCGTCATCCAGAGCCAGGTCCACAGGTCCCTGGTGCAGGCAGACAACGCTCTCTGCGGACTCTCTGAGCAGCACCCAGACGGCTGGGGTGTGGCGTACTACGTCGACGGCACGCCTCACCTCATGCGCAGCGCCTGCTCCGCCCTCAGCGATCGTGTGTTTCAGCGCGTAAGCGGCGTGGTTGCCAGTGAGACGGTGCTGGCGCACGTGCGCAAAGCTACGCAGGGCCCGCTCAACGTCCTCAACTGTCACCCGTTTCAGCACGGGCGTTGGGTGTTTGCGCACAACGGCGACATCCCCAACTTCACCGAGCGCCGCGAGCAGCTGCTCGCGCAGGTCTCGCCGCGGTTGGTCCGCTTCATCCTGGGCGAGACCGACAGCGAGGTGTTGTTCTTCCTCGTGCTCACGCAGCTGCTCCGCTACGGCAAGCTCGACTCGCAGTTCGCGCTCCACGACATCGCGGCCGCGCTCGGTCGTGCGCTCGCCAACGTGCGCGAGCTTTGTGACCTGCCCGGCACGGTCAAGCCCAGCCTGCTCACGTGCATCCTCACCGATGGCGCGAGTATGGTCGCGCATCAAGGTGGCAAAGAGCTGCACTACTCCACCTACAAGACGCGCTGCTCCGACCGCAACGGCTGCAAGAGCCTCTCGCCAGCGTGCGAAGCGCCCACGCACGACGGCTTCGTCAACCACCTCATCTTTTCCAGTCAGCCGCTCAGCGGCGACAACATCTGGCACCCCATGAGCGAAGGCGACATCGTGGGTGTCGACGCGCGCATGCGCCTCTACGACAGCTCGGTCGAGCGCCGTACGCTGCTTCCGCTCGCGCTCGCCCTGTGATCCGTGCTGCGTAAAAGCGTCCGCACGATCACGCGCGCCTCGCTCGCTCGGGGGGCGCTAGAGCGAGTGCTTCCGATCGTGCTGAGTATCGTCTCGGCCGGCTGTGGCGCGGGTCAGGCCTCGCAAGAGGCCACGCCTCTGCACGGCGGCGAGGTCGGCGTGGCCGACGCGATCGTGGTGCTGGGGCACCGGCCCCCTCTCGCCGGTAGCGAGCTCGAGTACGAGACACGCGCGCGGGTCGAGCGCGGGGTCTTGCTGTTTCAGCAGGGCCGTGCGCCACGCTTATTGTTCTCTGGTGGTCCGAGTACACCAGAGGCTATCGAAGCCGACGTGATGGCATCGTACGCCGCCTCTCGAGGCGTCCCCGAGCAGGCGCTGCTGCGCGAGCGTGCTTCGTGGGACACCATCGAAAACGCCCGCTTCTCGGTCGAGCTCCTGCGTCGCGAGCTGTCTTCTTCTTCTACGCGCGCGCCCAATCCGCGTACTTCGACGGTGCGCCGCCCGCGCATCGTCCTGGTCACGAGCGACTACCACCTCGAGCGTGCGAGTCGGCTGTTTCGTTGCGCGGGTGCCGAGGTCGACGGCGTGTCCGTCCCGCTCGCGATCTCGAGCCGCGAGCAGCGCAAGAAGAGGTGGAGCGAGCGCTTCGTGCGGCTCTACTACCTGTTCATCGACGAGTGTGGCCGAGCCGCAGGGCCCGAGGCTGGCTGAAGCGCGGTGGAGGGCGCGGGCCAGGGCTAGTCAAGCCAAGCCCATCGGGACCACCCGTTCAACCCAGTACCTCGACGCCGGAGCAATGATCGGATCGGGGCGGAGAGGTCGGCTATGTCGAGCGGCTACTTGGTCGGCAGAGCAGGCGCTTCGTGCAGCAAGCCGCGACCGGTCAGATACTGCAGCAGCGCGATGGACATGAGTCCGTTCTGCGCCCCCTCCTGGCCCACGCCGCTGCCGCCGACGTAGACATCGGGAATCAGCTTCAGCTTGTTGTCGGCGATCTTCTCAATGATCTAGATCTGACCGAACACCTCGGTGCCCATCGCCTTCACCTCCAGGTTGTAGGACTCGGCGGTGGACTTGCCTTGCTCGAGGATGACCAGGGCCTCGGCCAGCCCCTTCTTCTCGATCGCCTCGGCATCTGCAGACGCGGTGACACGGATGGCCTCGGCGTCGGCGGACGCCTTGAGCTTGGTCGCCTTGGCTGAGCCCTCCGCGCGCAGCTCGAGCGCGCGCGCGTCACCGGTCGACTTCTCGATCTCCGCGTTGGCCAGGTTCTTGGCAATCTCGACGCCGCGCTCGGACTCGACCACCTTGGGCTGCATGTTGGCCTGCGCGGTCGCGTTCTCCAGCATCTTGCGCTCCTCTTGCGCCTGCTTTTGCGTCACGAACGTGATGCGCTCCTGTTCGGCGATCTGACGGTCCGTCACGGTGCGCGTGAGCGCCTGCGGCAGCACGACGTCGGCGATCATCGTGTCCTTGGACTCGATGTGGTGGATGCGCAGCACGCTCTGGATATGTTCCTTGGCGCGCGCCTGCAGCTCCGCGCGCTTGGTGTACAGGTCCAGCGCCTTGACCGACTGCGCGGAGTTACGAAAGTGCGAAGAGATGGCCGGCTCGAGCACCTGCGAGATCATGTTGTCGACCGAGCCGAGGTTGGCCACGACCTTGGGCGCATCGGCCATCGCGATGTGAATGATGACGCTGACGTCCATGTTGACGTTGAACGCGTCGGCCGTGCGTAAGGTGATGGTCTTGAGGTTGGAGTCGAGCTTGTGTGCACTCGATTGATTGTCGGCCCAGTTGAGCAGGATCTGCGTGGTGGGGACCTTGTCGACCTTACACACCATGGTGTTGATCGGGTGCTTGCCGGGTCCAAGCGGCTCCGCCCAGATGCCCTTCTTACCGTTGGCGACGATCTTCGCGTTGACGTCGGCCGCCGTGGTGTCCTCGCCCTCTTCGCCCACGAAGCCGGTGACCACTGCGCACTCGCCGATCTTCACCTCGACCATCGGCACCTGCGCGATCGAGGCGAACCAGGGATTGATCGCGTAGTTGCCCGAACGAAGAAGAGGAATCTGCAGCCCCTTCTGGCCGCCCGCCGCAAGAAACGCAGCCGCATTCTGGAAGTTGTTGTGCACGTCGAGCGCCAGTTCCTCGGCCGCGATCTTGCCCGGATCGATGATCGGCTTGCCTTCGAGCACCGTCACGATGCCGACCGCGTCGGACGCGATGTGCGTCCAGGGCACGACCGCGTTGATTACGAAGAGCAGCGTGTTGATGCGGTAGGTGCCAGGCATCAACACGTCGAGCTGATGGCCCTTTTGACCGCCCAGACGCACGAACGCGTCGCCGTTCTCGAAGTTGGAGTGACCTTCGAACTTTCGGCCCAGCAGGTTGCCCTCGGGGATGCGCGAACCGTCCATGGCCGTGACCAGACCGATGTGACCGTTGGGGATCACCGTCACGGCCTGGCTCGTGACCTGGAACAACGCGGTGTTGATGCGATAGCTGCCCGGAGGTATGACCGCGATCTGCGGACCCTTCTGGCCGCGGTTGCGCAAAAAAGCATCCGCGTCCTGAAAGCAGTCGCAGTCCACTGGTTCGGCAAAGATGCGACCGACCGGACACGGCTGACCGGCCACCGCTTCGACCAGTCCGACCTCGTCCTCCGCGATCACGACGGCGTCGTGGATCTCGGTTACAAACAGGTGCGGATTGAGCTGGTACTCACCGGGCGGAAGGATGGTCAGCTGCTGACCCTTCTGTCCGCCGTTGATCAAGAACGCCTCGCCGTCCTGAAACAGGTTGCACTCCACGGTGCGGCCGAAGAACTGGCCGGCCGACATCGGAAAGCCGCTGATCGCGCGTACGATGCCGATCTTGGAGGTTCCGATGGTGATGAACTTGTGCTTGCTCGCGTTGTGCACGAATGGGATCAGCATGTGCACACCGGGCCCAAACGTTCGCGCTTGAACGCCCACCTCGCCGTGCAGCGCGACGGTACGACCGTCCGCCATCTGCTTACCAAACCAACGTCGCTCGATCGTGATGAATTGATCACCGCCTGCAATCGCGAAGCTCTGCGACGCGACTCCGAGGATGGCCAAGCCGGCCATCACGTACGTCCAATTCTCCATCAACCAATCCGACCCAGGCATCTTCGTGTCCTTGTAGAGCGGCCACCAGAAGTCACCGCACTACAAACGCTACCCCCCGCAAAACCCCGCGCAACTCGGGGGGGGGTGAAGCGTTAGCGCGAACACGCCGGCAATTTCGCCCGCCTGATCACGCACTGCAGACGATCGTGCGAGCAAGTCGCAAAGTCAGAGATGCGCCACCGCCGGCAGTAGCAGTCAGGTTCGCTCGGCCCTAGCCGTCTGCAAGGTGAAACCTGACTGTCCAGCGCAACGCAACGCATCTTCTGCAATCTCGCCGAACGCATCCGCGCAGCCCCAAAGGGCCGAACGGCGGCTCGAGATCGGGCGCATCGTGAATCATCTGGACCAGCGCTCGAGCCATCCGTCCGCCGCCGTTCGGCCCTTCGGGCCTGTGCCGCGCGATGACGGACTGCGCCGAAGAAGTGATACGCCGCGCTGCGGGGTAGGGTGCCGTTTGTACGGACTATCCAGTCGGGCAGGTCGATGCTGTCGGACGACTCGTCGACCTCGTTGAGCGCTGTGATGACGCCGACGCTGTTGAGCAGACCCATGGCCAGGCCGCCACAGCAGCCGGGCAGTGCCCGGGTCCAGGCTTGCTCACGCGCGGTCGCAATGCTCGCCAGCTTGTTGGTGTAGAGCGCGTGAACGAAAACGACGCAGGCCAGGAAGAGAGCCAGCATCGCAGAGACGACCAGTCCCTCGACCAAGACCGCACCCCGGCGGCGCCGAGCGGCGCGGCTGTTCGTGTAGGCTCGACGCATTGCGTACCTCGTCAGTGAATGATCGTGTTCTCGGGCTCGACCGGCTGTTGGGACAGCACCTTGCCGACGGTGTTGCCGGCGATCGTGCCGAAGATGTCTAGACCGAACTGCGTACTGCGATTGAAGATCGCGGTATCGTAGAAGTTGCCGCGTAAGAAGCTGGTGATCAGCTCGAGCGGTCCGCCTCTGCCTGCCGCGTATCCGCCGAGCCTGCCTTCGTCGTACTGCACGAGCTTGGCAAAGTACTTGTGCATGACGTTGATCAGCTCGGCCGTCGCGATGAGCGAGAGGCTACGCACCGCCAGATCGCGCGGATCGTGCAGCCGCCTCGGCCGGGCCTTCCAGCGCATCTTCCACATCGCCTCGTTGCTGCACTCGGTCCAGTTGGTCGTGCAGTCGTGGTACGTCTCGGCCTGCGCGAGCCCGAGCTTCCACAGGTCATCAGGTGCCGCGGCCAGGTTTGCGGTTTTGAAGTTCTCGACGTAGGTGAGCCCACGATCGTTTTGTTTGAGCCAGGGCGGGTCGTTGTACGAAAAGCCCCACGAGTACATGAACAGGTCGCCGTTCTGCGCGTACCGCCAGACGCGCGCGGACTTGTAGCCACGCTTGGGCTCGTAGGTCGCGTTCTGTTTGGCGACCTCATCCTTCTGACATGCGGCATCGTCGAAGTCGTAGGCATCCGCCACACCGTTCGGGTCGACGACGATGGGTCCCTTCCGGCGCTGCCAGTACTTCTGAAAAGGCTCCAGGATCTCCCACTTGGGATCATTGTGGTCTTGGTGACCATGCCCTTCTTTTTGGCGGCTTCGCAGCTCTTGGTGGCCGCCGCGCGGAGGTCGTCCTGCAGGCCGGCCACTTCGCTCGGTGCCTTGGTGCCGCAAAACAGCGCCGGCAGGCTGCCTGTGACCTTCCCGATGAAGGTGCGGACGAAGCCGCCTGCAGAATCGAGGAAGCTGCTCTGTATGCCCGACGCGCAAGTCGATGACGCGATGACGCCCTGCAGGATGTCTTCCTGGTGGTGCATCAGCGGCTCGCTGATTTCGACCTCGCCCACCAGCATGTTTACCACCTCGAGCACCAGCTACGATAGCGTCCGCTACATCTACATCTACGCGACCGACACGCCGACCGGCGCATCAGCGCCTGAGCTCTGGGTCAGCTTCATCGAGCTGCGCGAGACACGCTGAGTCGTTTCCTTGCTGTAAGTTGTCCGAGGTCGCGCGGCGCTCCGTCCCCTCGCCGCGGCCGTTCGTCGGAAAACGAGCTGCACACGTGGCGAGCGGCGCTAGATCTAAGTTAGCAATTGGGGCTTGTGCGCGTGCCACGCCATCGTCACCCGCGATACACTTGATGTGGCTGGCAACGGGCGCCCGGTTACCGGCTGCGCTTGGATCCTCGCACGAACTCGAGACGCTGCCGGCTGCCGGCGCACCGGCTGCCTGGAAGGCACACGGCGTCGGCGCGGATCCGATCGCAAGTGCCGCGAGACGTATGCAATGTGTAGTTGATGTCCCAACCGGAACCGGTGGTTTCGGCAAGCACATCGCCGCCGCGAACGCTCACCTTGCCGTGGACGCTATCGCAGCCGTGCTCTTGATAGAGCCACGACCCATTCGAGCGATCGATGCTGACGTGTCCGTATGGACAGCCTCCACCGACCAGCCTCCACTCGTACCGGTCGAGTTCGCATGGAAGTTCCGGCGGCGCGACCCGGGTTGCGATTGTCGCGGGCGATGGACGCGTGTCTTCGCGTTGCAGTTGCTGGATCACGCGCGCCTGCTCCGCGAAGCGGAGGTCTCCGGTACTGCTAACGTCGATGACACAGTCGTCGAGCAGCGAAGCACCCGTGATCGCCGATCGTTTGCATGCGGCTTCAGCGACTGCCGTGGGCACCACCGGTAGATCGCGCAGGACGTAAGGAAACTTTGGGTCGTGGAGCGCGGGCCACTGGCCTTGTAGGAGGGAATCGCGAGGCGCGACGCGCCAGCTTTCTCCGAAGCGTCGGTGGAGGAGCTCCCACCCGCTCTGCTCCGATTCATACTGCTTCAGGGTCTCGCCATCGGCGGTGGTCCACTCATTGCCGACGATGCCGTCCGGCCTGCCGAACAACCCGTGCGTACGAAGAGCCACATCATCGTTGAGTTCGAGCGTGATGGAGAGCGCTGGCGGTCGCGCGGAGATGGCGACCAGGATGGCGCCACCGGCGGCTTCGACCGTGACGAGCTCTCCCGCCGCATCGATGGAAACACGACTGTGCGCCAGAGACAGAGTCTGCGGCCCGGGCCCGACCTCGAGTCGTGACCCGTTGACCACAATGCGATTCGGAAGAGGGGACTGCTGCAGGTAGATACTGACCACGTCAGCATTCACTCTCACGCCAGCCGCGGTCGTAACGGCGACGGCCCGGCTCCCTCGCCACGGCTCCTGCCGCAGCACGACCTCAAAATCTTCAGCGGTCGCTGCGATGAACTCTCCGGCACCCTGGAACGAATACGGCAAGCCATCACGCGGGACGATATGGGGATCGCCCCACATGGAAGCTGCGCGCCTTCTCCTGAAACGGATCTCTCGATTGCGCTCGATTGCCTCGAGCAAGTCGTTGAGACGTCGCTCTGCGGCGAGCGCTCCTGCGCGGCAGCCTTGATCAATCCAATAGGAACCATCCACGGTGTCTCCGCTGGGCACTTCCCCGTCCCCGATCTGCTCGGACACGGCGAATGCGCTACCGCCTGCATGCATGGCGGTGCAGCCGCCGGGGCCGAGCCCGTAGCCAGCACCGTAACCCGCCAGGTAGTTCCCATACTGAGCGGGCCAGAGGATTCCTTCGCCGGGTACATCGAACCACGGCACCGGACTGCCCATGTCTTCCTGGTGCTGGTACATCGCTCGATAGTCGTACCTGGACTGCCCAGGTCCGTGCAGCTCCCAAGCAGTCAGGTAGCGGCATGGGGAGGAACTGCCGCATGAATCGTAGCGGTCACGCAGGGCTCGGAGGTCCCTCATGACATACCAAGCTGGGAAAGAAATCTGCGCGTCGGCCGTCGCGTGCATCAAGCCCACGATAAGGACCAACGTCAGGGCCGGCAGCCCAAGACGCGCAGCGATGAAGGCCGCGGGACGAGAACCGGCGAGCCTCCAAGGAACCCGAGGGAGCCCCGGCAGCTTCGTCAATCGAGATCCCCTTTCACGACGCACAAACGAGTCGTGCAATTGGCGCTGCACTCAGGATGTCTAGCTGTTCCGTGAGCGCAGTTCCATTTACGTACTCGTATGAAGTCCACTGCGCCACGAATCTCACCGACGCGGAGCCTGGTGGGTCAGGTCGGTTCCGAAAACTATGGCAGGCGGCACCCCGCCGTCGAGGGCGGCAGGGTCGACATGTCTTGAGCGGATAGAAGGCCCATCGAGCTGAAAGGCGCGGCCTCGTTCCATGAGTCGGTCGACGATCGCTTCGGCGCCGTTGACCTTCCTCCAGTTGCTCTCGAGCGCAGCCATCGCAGCGAAATCTCCGCAACTCCCGCGCTGCGCTTGATCCTTAACCGGTGTGGAGAGTCCCTGGGCGCGCAGATCATACGAGCTACTGGCGCGACAACTCGCCGGGGCCGACAGGGCCTGAGCTCCTGCCGCCGCTTCCCGCTTCGTCCCATCCGCCGCTTTCTTGTTATCGGCCTTTGCCTGCGTGCGCAGATCGGCCTTGGGCGGAAGTAGGAGGCCGGCGAGCTTGGCTAGCGGCCCGCTCGATGCCGGGGAAAGTCGCATCTTGAAGATGTACTTGGGAATCAGAGAACTGCTTCTGCAGTAATTTTACTAGCTCCAATGTTGCCTGCGTCTCGGCGGGCGTCAGGTCGGTGCGCGCTACGCCCGGTGCACCCGCACCGACGCTCGCCAACAACATGACCAAAAGCGACCACGCACTGCGGCCGAATTGCCGAGCACTGATGCGTACCATCATCCCTCCCTCCAACGTCTGCAGACCTCACGCGCGGCGATCTCCTCCTCGATTCAACGCGGTGGAGCGACCACCACGACGCCACTCTGACCTGGCAGGTTTCCTGGTAGAATCTCGAAGCGCTCCCAGGGCCCCGGCCGTGTCCGGTTGGCGACGAGCGCCTCTTTGCCAGCGTTCTCGGCACAGAGGAAGTGCACGCCGTCGAAGCAACGAAGAGCAACCCCGCCAACATTCTCGATCAGCTCGAAGGTCTCCCATTGGCGCGGGTTGTGGCCCTGCACGTTGACGCCAGCGCCGCCGCCGTTGGCAGCTTGGATGAAGAATCCAGAGCGCGAGCGCAGAGACACGTGCGAGCGGGAGTGAAAGTAGAGCTCGAAGCGCTGGCCGGCAACAGTACCGCCCGAGTCTCGTAAGCTGCTGCGGTCACTCGACTCCACCAAGGCGTGGCCGGCGACCGACCGGAGCTGGATCCAACGAGGGAAGATGCAGCCTGTCATCGGAAAGGGCGAGGTGCCGAGCGCAGGTAATAGCGGGACCGTTCCGAGCCCGTGGCTAGAAAACACGAAGCCGAGTTCGTGCGTCGCGTCCGGCTCGAAACCTTGCGCAGCCGCTCCCGCACGTTGCGCGCGTGAGCCTACAAACGCGTCGGCAATCCGCGCTCCCTCGCGTCGAACGTAGAGCACTGCGGCTACAGTGTTGGGTTCTGCCGTGGCCGCGACGTAGATCTCGTCAAACGCTGACGCAGCCGACCATCCCTGTGCGTCCCAGACGTACTGCTTCGCGGGAGGCACGTATATGCGGCGCGTCACACTGCCAATCTTCTTCTCCAGGACCAGCATCCGTTTCAGCCCAGCAGGAAGCGGATGCCGCTGTTCATCGAAGAACCTGACAATCTCACGGGCGAGCCACTGGGGCCGCTCGTCATGGATCGAATGGCCTGTGTCCTGCAGCAGGATCGTCGTGCCGGCGTTGTTCACCATGCCAGGTGCAAGGCCACGAACGGCGTTGTAGATCTCCCACCCGCTCGTGTGGTCGTTGGCGCCGGCGACCAGAAGCGTGGGGATCCTTGATTGCTGAAAACACGGCCGACCACGCGTGGCACGCACGCCGTCGCCATGGCTAAACAGAAGCTGCTCGAAAGCCACGCGCCAGTGCATGCGCCGGCGGATGCTGCAATAGGTCTCATGCAGGTTCAGGGCCATGATGAGTGCGCGCTTGTTGTTCGCGTCGGGGTCAGTTTGACACTCAGAGCGGAGCCACTGGGTAGATTGGGTGATGGGGACGATATTGGCTGCGACCTCCACGGCCGCGGACCCCAGCAGGAAGCCAAACGGGAGTAGCCCCCCGGTGACCGCATCGATGGGAGCGCCAGCCAGTGCGCCCAGGATGCGCGTGACGGTTTGGAATGCGGGTGTGCCGTCGTTGATCAGGCGATCTCCGCTCATTTGCAGGCGGATGAAATCGCCTCGCGAACCGGCGTCCTCTGACGCGGTGCTGCGTTGGCGAGTACGCTCCAGCGCCTCCTTTGCAACCGGATCAGTGTGTTCGCCCGGACTCGGAATCAGGTAGTCCGCGCGTCCAAGGGAAGGGGGCGCGCTCGCAGGCGACCATGAGACGACCAGAGGCAGCCACTCGGGTCGCGTGACGAGCTTCTCGGAAAGGCGCAGGCCGATGTTGCCTCCGAGGCTGCCACCGATCACTGCGGCAACGCGATGCAGGATGCCCGGCTGCTGGTCCGCCAGATAGCGTTGGTGCAGGGCCTCGACGAAAGCCACCGTGCATCGCTCCAAGAACTCCAGCAACCCGAAGGCGCCTTCTTCCGGGTGATCCGGGACGAAGCGAGTCGCGGCGATGGGAGCGATCTGTTCGGGATCTGTGTAGCCAGAGTATCCGCAGGAAGGAAAGTCGAACGCGATCACGTGCACCCCACCCGCACGCTCCATTTCGAGTGCGTCCGCGATCCCGCCGCCTTCCTCGAGTCGCGAACTGTGACCATGCACGAAGAGCACGACCGGACGGTCGCCCAGACGCGGGGGGCGCTCGTCCTCGGGCAGGTGGCCCATGGTTCTCGTCGATACCGAATCTCGCGCGCCGCTGATCGCGTAGCGAATGCGCACGGCGATGGGGGCCGCCCTGCCACCGCTCGGCACCGCGAAGTTCATGTCGCGCATCGGCCAGCCAGTCGCGCCCGTATTGACAGGTCGCGAAGGAAAGTCGCGCTCCGCGTCGACCGCGATCCAGCCGAGATCCGCACGGTGCGCCTGGCGGTAGGCGGCCGGCCCGTGGAGCGCCCAAGCCACGTCATAGGCCCGAGCCACCACGCGAGACGCCGCAGCGACTATATCGGTGAAGAGAACGAGCAAAGTGATGCCGCGCGCGCGTGCCGCAGTGAACACGCGACTCGTGACTCTTTGCTCGAGCGCTGCGATGTCCAGGATATGTGTCGTCGGGTTCGCAAGCGCGCGGAACTGGGCGTACTGCTCCGCTCCGCTGACAGCGAGGTCAGCTAGCGCATTCGCGTAGGCGTCCGCTTGCGCCGCGTCGACACCCGCAAGGGCCAACTTGCCGCTCGCGATCAGCGCGAAGAAGGCGGCGTTCGCGAGCGTCGCTTCGGGATCCGCCTTGACCACGCTGCTCGTGATGGAATCGACCAGGCGTCCAGAAGCTTGATAGAGACCGACCGGTTCTACCGGCGGGATCGCAGGAGCTGCCGGGCACGGTTCGTCGATGTCCGAATGAACGTTCTCTGCAATCAACATGAGTGTGCTCCATCGCCCCGGTGCGCGGGCCGGGACGCGTGTTGCCTTGAGCGGCCGGTTCATCGGAATACGGACAAATGCAGGGTCGGCTACCTCCCGATTGTCGCGCTGTGAATCTTTTTGTCCCATGAGACTGCGCGAGTGTGAGCGCTACTCGAAAACAGTTTCAACGACTCAGGATTTTCCCGGATATGGCTGCGTAAGGTCAGCCATGCGACGTCGCAGGCCTGGGGCCACCGCTAGCTCGCTTAGACCGAGGAGCAGGCAGTCATGGCCCTGCTCCACTCTGAGCGCTTTCAAGACCAGGCCCCGCGGTACGTCTGTGCCGATGTTTGGCCGCGTCCATAGTGCCTGCGCTCAGGCCGAACTCGAGCGACTGAAGACCGTGCCGGCATCGTTCACCACCCACGGTGAGCCTTGTGGGTCGACAGCGATGCTCGTCGCGCCTCCGTCGATGCGCGCCCAGATCGGCCCGCTGCGTCGCAGGATCCCGTAGCCGCCCGGGGTGCGATCGACGCCGATGACCCACACGCTTCCGTCGGCGCCTATGGCGATGTCGGTCGCGCGCCCGTCGAGCAGCTCCCAGCGGTTGCCCACGCGGCGGAAGATCTCATTGCGGTCGTTCAGCACCCACGGTGCGCCGTCCGGGGCGACCGCGATGCTCACGGCCCCGCCATCGATCGCGCTCCAGCCCCGACCCGTGTAGCGGAGGATGTCGAAGCCTCCGGGAACCGCCGTGCGGCCGATGACCCAGATCGAACCGTCAGCACCGCACGCGATGTCGCGCGCCGCGCTCTCGACCGTCTGCCACTGCGCACCCACGCGCTTGAACACCGTGCCAGCGTCGTTGACGACCCAAGGAGAGCCGCTGCGATCGACCGCCACGCGCACGGCTGCGCCACCGAGCTCCTGCCATGTGTTGCCGTCGAAGCGATGAATGCCGTAGCCGCCGGCCTTCCTGTCGTTGCCGATCGCGTAGGCGCCGCTCGGGCCGATAGCGAGGTGGCGGACGACCCCTGGCCGAGCGCGCCAGCTGCCGCGATGCAGCGCCGAACGCAGCTCCACGCGCAGCGGGCGGTTGTTGCCATCGAAGCGCACTAGCGGCGAGCCTTGCCCTTCGTACAGCAGCTGGGTGGGCGCTCGCACGCGCAACAGGTCCAGGTTCCAGTTGTCGCCGCCGATGCCGCCGCCGAACGTCGTCTGCAGCGTTAGCGCCTCCAGTTCCTCGACGTCGACCGCGCGCTCGAGCGGCAGCCGCACGGTGACGCTGCTGTTGTCGGCCCAGCGCTTCAGCTTGTTGACGTTCTGGAACACCTGCGGCGTTCGGCCCGGAGTGCGGTAGGTGACGGTGGCGTGCACGTTGTCGCTGCCGCCGCGCAGGTCATCGCCACCCGTGCCGAGCTGGACCAGCAGGTCGCGCACGGCCTTGCTCGAGCCCTCGAACGGCGCGTAGAAGGGAATGTTCTCCCCCGTGAAGCGGACCAGCGGCGCGCCGACACCCTGATAGACCGGGGCGCCAAAGTCGTTGTTCACCAGCAGGAACGCGCGCAACTCGTCCACGTTCCAGTTGTCGCCGCCGATGCCGCCGCCGAAGCTCGTGGTCAGCTCGACGCCCACCAGTTGCTCGCGTTGCACCGGGTGTTGCAGCACGATCGGCAAGCGCTGTGCGTCGCTGTCGATCCAGCGCTGGCCGCGGTTCGCGTTGCCGACGACCTGCGTCGAGCGATCCGCGAAGTGCAGCGTCACAGTCACGTTGTCGTTGCCGCCGCGCAGGTCGTCGCCGCCCGTCGCGATCTCCAAGTGTACCTCGTGCACCAGACCATCGTTCAGGTACTGCGTCGGCGGCGCGATCGTCGGCGGATTTTGCGGTCGGTAGGCGCCATCGATGAAGTAGCTCTGGAAGCGGCCCAGGACCTGGTCGGGCGCCGTGTCGAGCGCGATGAAGAAGTTCTGGGCGCGCGGATCGGGACGCAGCGAGACGCGCTTGCGCGGGTAGTTCGGGTCGCACAGCTGAATCGAGAAGTCTTCGACGTGCGCGCCCTTGTCACCGCGGTAACGGCCCAGCTCGTAGCCGACCGCGATCACCTGGTGATCACCATGTCCATCCGCGCCCTTGAGCCCCAGCGGAACGGGGCGGCCGCTGTCGAGCGCGGCGCGCAGCTCGGGCAGCCGATCCGCGATGCCCCAGCCATAGAACTCCGCGTTGCGCGCGCCGAATGGATTCACCACGAGCTCTCCCCACTTCACGAGGTTCGTGGGGCTACCGAGCGTCGACTGGTTCTGGCGAGCGAAGATGAACTGCTCCAGCGTGTCGCCGACGAGCGGCCGGAACTCCACGTCAGGGGTGGGCTTGCTCGCGAAGAAGTAGTCGAGCGCTGCGTACGACATGCCGCCGCACAGTCCGCCAAAATGAATGTCGGGCAGCGGACCGATGCGGTTGGCGGAGGTCCGGAACGTGTTTTGAAAACGGAAGCCATGAACTTCTGGGTTGAATGCAGTACTCGGCATGAAGTCCCCTCTCTCAAATCGATCGACGACGAGTCGACATACGTTAGCAGGAGCAAAAAGATGCCCGTCGAGGTGGGGCACTTCAGGATGAGGACAATCTGGCTCTGTTGCGTTCGCAGGCCGCAGAGCCCGCTCGTGGTAGACCGGGCTCCTGAAGCTCAAGGGCTACCGGTTTCCCAGGGACATCATCCTGCAGAGCGTGCGGTGGTACCTGCGATACAGCCTGATCTAGCGGGACCTGTAAGAGATGCTCGAGGAGCGCGACGTGCTCGTCGACCACACGTCGATCTTCCGCTGGGTACAGCGCTGCACGCCGCTGCTCACCGCCGCGTTCAAGGAGCGGAAGGCGCCGGTCGGTCGGCGGTGGCGGATGGATGAGACCCTACGTGAAGGTGAAGGGTCAGGACCGCTACCTGTACCGCGCCGTAGACACGCAGGGTGACGCACAGTCGACTTCCTGCTCACGGCGCATCGGGACCGCGAGACTGCGCGCCGTTTCTTCGCGAAAGCCACCGCTCGGAACTGCAGGCCGTCGCTGATCAATATTGACAAGAGCGGCGCCGACAAGGCGGGCATCGCGGACTACAACGACTCCCAGTCCAAGAGGCCCATCGCGGTGCGGCAGTGCAAGTACCTCAACAACGTGGTCGAGCAGGACCACCGCAGCATCAAGCATCAAGCGGCGCATCCGACCCATGCTCGGCTTCAAGTCGTTCTGGACCGCACACGTTGTGCTCGGCGGCATCGAGCTGGTTCACATGCTCCCGGAAAGGCGAACTTGCGTCCGCTCCTCGCCCGGCCCGATGCCCGCGGCCGAGGCCTTTTGCGGACTGGCTGCGTAGCGCTCGGCGCTGGTGGCCGAGCTCTCATGTTACTTGTGCTTCATCAACGCAACAGAACCGTGTCTAGCCACCGAGCTCGGCGACTTGCTGCTCGAGCGTCTTGAGCGCGGTCTTCAGGCGCGCCGACAGCGCCTTGATCGCGCTTGCACGAGCTGCCTTCGAGAAGTTGCGGTCGGGTTCCGGGTCTGGATCGCCCAGCTTGTTCGGTGAACGGAGGTCCCCGGCAAAGGCGCGCACGAGTCCCTCACCTGCACGTGACAGGATCCACGGCATGGGATCGGGATGTGGGATGTTCCAGTAGCGGGACACGGACAATCCGAAGTCGCGCAGGATTACGCTCGATAGGTAGTGGTACTGCAGAAACAACGAAGCGCTTTCTGCTCGCACAGCCGCATTGGAGTGGCCCAATGCTGTCGTGAGAAGATTGAGCTCAGTTCCGTCGGGACCTACCGCTTCAACGTCTGCTTTCATCTGACGTCTCCTGTCTGAATGTGTACGCACAGCTCGCTCGTTGTACGGTCCCGAGTCGCTCGCCTTCCTCCTCAACCGGCCCCCGACGTGGCGACATCACGGTGTGGTTGAGCGAGGACGCCATCCGGTCGTGGCGCGAGCTGCCGCGCGGCCGCCCGGGCGGTCAGCGCGTCTACTCGTGCGTTGCGATCGAGACCGCGCTGACGGTGCGCGTGGCGCTTAGCCTGGCGTTGCGCCAGGCCGAAGGGTTCCTTCGCTCGCTGGTCGAACCCAAACCGAAGGTCGACGGGCGCGAGCGCCACGAAGATCTCGACACCGGCCGGGATCATGGCGCGCTCACGGCGCCGAGCGCCTCGAACACCGAGGCGAGCGTGCCTCGGTCCACGCCGGGCCGCACCTCCACGATTGAGTTGCTAAGACGACGGGTGTCTGCCCTTGGTGACGCAGCCGGTCAGGTCGATAGCCTGCGCAGAGGCGCCCAGGCTCTTTACGACAGGCGCCACGCCTCCGGTCTTCAACGCGATCGTCCCGGTGAATTTAGGTGTCCCCTCACGCATCCGCGAGTCAGCGACAATCGCTGGCGAATCGAACGTTCGAAAATCGACGGCGCAGCCGAACATCTCGCACGTGTCTAGATCCGACAGCATGAACGCGGCCTCGCTCGGCGCGGCCTGAAACTCATCCGTCACAGACACGCCGTAGATCGAGGTGCCTGCGTCCTTGTCCCCACCCACAATCAAAACGCCGGCCTTCTGTTGCCCGTTGATGAATACGTTTTGCACAACACTGTTGGCGCCCATGATCAGGCCGTATCCGTAACATGCGACTCCAATGTCACGAAGACTGCAGATGCCGCTGGTTCCGAGTAGCGCGATCCCGTAGCGATGCCGTCCGGTGCCACTGCACTGGACCGAATCGACTTTGCTCATGAACGAGTGCTGCAACGTCAGCTGTGCGCGCCCCCCGTGAATACCCACATTCTCAATCCGCATCATCGGCGCCCATTTCGAGCGTATTCCCAAGTTCGAGACAAGCTCCAGTTCGCGAACGCGAGCGCTAAAGATCTGCTCACCCGCGACGGGAATGACGCGCTCCAGAGGCATCCAAACATCAACATTTCGACGTGTCTTGCCGACGATGCAGTCGCCACGTACGTCATCGAAGTTGAGCGTGAAGTACGTCTGAGACGTTGGCGTCGGCTTCGTCGCCGGGCACGTGAACAACTCCGCATATTTCGAGGTGTGGATCTGCAGGCCATCCACCGTGATATCGGGGGCAGCGCGTAGCGTAGCTGTCTCCCATGCCGTTTGCGTCATGTGTCCGAGCGTCCACGTGTCCTCGAGGTTTTGCACGATCCCGCCGCGCGCTGGCACAGTGTCCGATACCGCGACGAGCGTCGACCGTTGCCCAGGAACGCCGCACCAAACGCGCAACGTGGCCCCATCGTAATCGACGGCAACGTGCCTCGCGGAGCCGACCGGCAGCACTCCCGCCGCACTCTGCACAACAATGGGCCCGCTGGACACCGCGATCTCGACGCGCAAAGCTCCCGCGGGGGTGACAGCAAGCTCCTGTGTTAGCCGATAGCCCTCCGCCCACAGTCTACGCGATCCGCAGGTCAGAAACGGGTAGCGTCCGGACGACGTGGCTGGGGCGGCATCAAGTCGAACGAACATCGAGATCGAAAGTGTAGGGTGCGCCGGTAGGTCCAGAGCATCCGCGTTGCGCAGATCGATAAACTCGTAGGCGTCGGTCTGGATCCGGTACGCGCCGCCGGGCCCTGAGACCAGTGCTTGGTCTATGCGCGGGCCTCGACCGCGCGCGCGCACGTAGATTCCGGGACCGTTAAACGTGTTCGCAGCAACCAGATGCGTCTGCTGAGGACCCTCGCCTGACAACGTCTGACCGCTCGTCATACGCAGTGGTTCCAGCAGAGCCTGGGTCCCCAGGACGAGCACATTGGCGGACGGACTCGAATCGAGCGCGGCTTGGATTGCAGCGCCTCCGGCGCCATCGTTGATCGTAATCACTTGATCCCTGCCTTGGAGTAGTTTTCTTTCGGCGCGCCGCCAACCGGATACAGCTCACCGCACCGCACATTGCGCTCGGTGCACAACGCCACGTGCGGCCTGGTGGCTTCGTAGAACCGCACCACGCGGCGCACGTGTCGCTGCGTGTCCTTTGTACGGCCGAACGCTCCCAGTACTGCCTTACCGCGTTTGCACTCGCGTCGTCGTTTGCGAGCGCGAGGCCAAGGCCGCGGCGGCAGTGCAGGTCGCGCTTCGCTGGAGCCTCACTCGCCTGGGCAATCCGACATTCTTCTCGCGCGAGGAGCTAGCATCAGGGGGCTCGGCAACGCGCTAATCGCACCGGCGCCTGTCGCCACTACCGAAGATGCAGTGCGGCGGCGGGGGCGCGTCTCGGCGGACTGCTGAGCTCCCACCACCGCGAGGCCGCATAAGCAGACGGCATTTCGGCACAAGACGACGGCTCCATCAGGACAAGACGCGTTGTCCTACGTGTGTCACCGACCCCGGCATGCCCCAACTGTTCGTACAATGCCCAAGTGAAAACGGGGCGACCTCGTATCGCGAGACCCGCAGTTTGGCTAGCAAAGCATTGCGATGCTAGCGCTCAAGCAACTGCAGGTAGCGGAAAGTCGCCTCCCCGAGCGTCGCCGTGACAGCGCCCGGTGTGGACTTGACATGGGTGAGAAACGCGTCGAGTTCGTCAGGTCCAGGCCGATACTCAGGGTCCTCATACGGGTTGCCGTTTCCAGCTTGGTACCAAGGATGGGCGATGACGACCATGACCCCGCCGGCGCGGTGTATCTCATCGAAGACGTTGCCCCAGAGTGCGGGGATTGAGTGGTAGTCGCGATTCAGCAGTGCAGCGGCTCCGTCGGAGGGATAGACGAATGGGAACTCGACCAGTGTGCGACCGGATTCATCCTGCCGCAGGACGTACGGCCGTGGCTCTCGGCGCATGATGGGACCAAGCGAATTCAGTGGGCCGTGCCCGTCGCGCGGCGGCTCAAACGTAGGAGCGGTTGGCGCAAACCCTGCGCGCACCGAGTGCGAGGAGAGATAGGGAATGGAGCTGTCCGCCAAGATCCCGCTGGGAGGCCTATCGTTGCTCGTGCAAGACGACCTGGTCGATGAAAATAGGAGATCGATCAGTCCCTCGGAGTAGTGGGTGTCAAATAGTGCTGCGTGAGCGTCGCAACCGGGTGCACGAAAGCTGCGCAGTGCGAGAGTCGGTGTCTCGAAAGCGCGTGAGACGCTCGGCTCCACGCATGCTAGCTGGTGGGCCTGCTCCGCTGGAACGTCGCGCGCGATGTATCCGTGATCCACCGTGTGATTGGCGAACTCGTATGGCGAGAGCAGCCCGCGCCAAGTACTCCAACCGGGTGTCGCCAACGACTTGCCTCCAGCGGGGGCGAAGCTCCCGCCTGCCTGCACAATAGCGAAGAAGTCTCCGCGGGCGAAGAAGGTGGCCCTGATGCCGTGCTTCGTCAGGACTCGACTGAGACGCTGTGCCGTGTGTGGACCCCAGATGAGATCGTCAAGGGTAAGAATGACGAGCGACCGGGCGCCTGGATAGAGATCACTGGCCTGGACCAGCGCGCGACGGTAGTGGGAGACGGCGAAAGCGCCTCCAGACGCCACGTAGAGATCGCGCGACTCGGCCTCGAAGGCAAGCGCATGCGAGCCGGCGACCACTCGCGGCCGAGGACTGTCGCGGCAACCGCGTACGCTCGTTCCCTCGCAGCCTGCAAATCGCAGTTGACCGCGTGTGTTCCTCCGAAAGTGTGCCAGCGTGCCTCGCCGCGATACGGTGTAGACGCTGATCGTGTCGGGGGAAATCGCGAGCCCGGTTACGTCGGTGAGAGCGTCGGTGGCTATCGTGCGGCAGCCGGGAATGCCGTTGCCCAGGCATCCGGTATACGATAGCGCTCCAGACTGCGTACGGGTGAAGTGGACGAGGCTCCCCCCCCCCGCGACATACACGCCGTTTCCTTGCGGCATGATCGCCACGGCGCGTGCATCATCAAGCGCGCCGTCGGCAAGGCTACTTCGGCATCCTGGCTCCCGACCGAAACAGCCGGTTCGCGCAAGCGGGCCGAGTGCGTCCTTCGAGTCGCGCTGGAGCACGTGCAACGCCGCGCTCGTGACAACGTGCAACGAGGTCCCATCGCGACTTAGCGCGGCGTCTTGAATGGAGGTCAACGGCAATGGATCGCACCCTTGCACGAAGCTCGACAAACAGCTCCGTTGCAAGAGCTCGCCCGAGTCCGCGCGAGAGAACGCGCGGATGATTTGGGCGCCGATCGCGTACATGGTCTTTCCATCGTATGTGGCGACGAGCGCGCGGGGCTGCGTAGTCGCCGCGCCGTCGCCTCGACATCCACCCTCGGCCGCCACCGAGGCGCATCCACGTGTGGCTAGGACCCCAGTCGACGTGCGCGCCAAGTGGACCACTACATCTCCGGCATATGCGTAGACATCTTGCCCTACCGCCGCGACGAAAACCGGCCCCACTAACCGTGTGTTGGTGGGCGTGCACCCGTCAACTCCGGAGCCAGCACAACCATGAAAAGACAGGGACCCATCCGGTGCGCGGTCAAACTGCACAACCGCGCCGGTCTTAGGTGTCCCCACACCCACGAAGACACTCGCGTTGTCCTGGGTGGTGAGGATGCTGTGTGCGGGCGGGATGGAATCGGCACTTGGCAACAAGTCGCAGCCCGGTATGCTGCCCGCGCACGAGTAAAAGCCTACGTCGCCGGGAGCGGCTCTGGCAGGCGCTGAGATCCAAAACGAGGTCAATGCACCCATCACGATGAGAACGACGATGGGAGGAGACTCGGCGCACATGGGCGTGCGCCACGTTTTACT
>JBEGTL010000038.1:0-27600 GCA_041179425.1 Pseudomonadota bacterium
CTTTTTTGGGCCCGACCTCGAACTTGACGCTCGCTCGGGCGATCCGGTAACCAAGTCAGAGCCTCCGGTGGAGTCCGTTGGGTCGAAGGGCAGCCGTTCGCGCGATGACCGTTCTGGTACGAGCCGCCGTTGCGATGCACAGGAACGCCCGGTCTTCTTACGGGTTCTTGGTCGCCTTCGGGTGTTCACTGCTGACGCTTTGCGGCGTGTTCAGCGTGTTCGTGGGGGGGGCGGCGAGCCTCTCCTTCGCGGCCCTGACCGCGCTGCAGGTGCTGTCTGCCCTGGCCTGGCTCGCCACCTTCGTGCGGCGCGCGCGCGCACGCTTCCAGGCTGAAGAAAAAGAGCGCCTGACGGTCAGCCTCGACCTCGAGATCTCGCTGCTGATGTTGGTCGGTGTGCACGCCATCGTGCAGGCGGCGGGAGGACTCACAGGACAGCTGTACCCGCTGGTGTACGTGTTGGTCGCGTTCGTCGCCTCGTTCGCGACCAAGCCCACCGGGACCGTGTTGGTAGCCGCTGCCGTGGTGTTCGAGGCGGCGCTCTACTTTTTCACCGAGCGGCGCGTCGACCCTCAGCCTTACTTTCTGCACGCCACGTTCATCGTATTTTTCGGGCTGATGAACTTACTGTTTACGCGCGTGGAGATCGAGCGCGTGCGCGAGAAGAGCAAACGTGCCCTCGACGACGACAAGCGGGAGGCGCTCGCCAGCGCGCGCCGCTACCGCCTGCTCGACGCACCGAGCCAGCGCGCCGAGCGCGACGAGCAGCGGCTGTACCGCGCGAGTGTCGAAGAAGTGCACCAGGCGCTGCACTACACGCTCGACCTGCTCAAGCGCACGCTCGAGCTGCACACGTGCGCGTTGTTTTTGTTCGAGGGCAATGGCGCAGACGCCGATCACGAAGGCAGCGAGCCGCGCTCGCGTGCAGACGACACGTCTGCCAACAGCGAGCGGTTTCGGCTGGCCGAGATCGTCACCGACAGTACCGACATCGCCGACGGTCCGTTCACCGGCGCGGAGGGCGCGGTGGGCGCGGTGCTCAAGCGCGCCATGACCATGAACATCGAGCACGTGAAGCAGGGCTTTCGCGGGCTTTGTTACTACCGCGGCAACACCCACGTTCGCGCGTTCCTCGGCGTGCCGGTGATCGAGGGCGGCAAGGTGCGCGGCGCGCTGTGCGCAGACAGGCTGGTCGATCGCCCGTTCAGCGCACGCGACGAGGACATCGTGGAGCGCGCGGTGCGGCACGTCTTACGCGCGATGGAGAACGAGCGCGTGTTCGTGCAGCTCGAGCGCACCAAGAGCGAGCAGACCGTGCTGCACCACGCATCGCAGGCCCTGGGCGCGGCGCTGACGGAGGAGGCCGTGATCGAGGCCGGCCTGGCCGCAGCCGCCGAGATCGCACCTTACGACTTTGCCGCGGTCACTCGCTACGATGCCGAGCACAAGCGCCACTCGGTGCGCCGCGCGGTCGGCGAGGGGGCCGACGAGCTCAAAGATCTCAGCTTCCGCGACAACACCTCGTTGACTGCGATGGCGGTGAAGAACAGGCACTACCTGCCGTTTCGTGGCGGCTTCGACGGGGAGCGTCAGGTCGTGTACACGCGCAGCGAGAGCCTGCGCGGCATGCAGTCGCTGCTCATCTTGCCGCTGCTGGTGCGCGAAGACCCGGTGGGCACCCTCGCGCTCGCGGCCAGGCGTCCCGAAGCGTTCAGCGCAGCGGTGCGGCCCACGCTGCAGGTGCTGAGCAACCAGCTCGCGGTCGCGCTCGCCAACGCCGAGAGCGTGCGCAGGCTCGAGCAACTGGCGACCACCGACGGACTCACCGGCTGCCTCAACAAACGTGCGTTCCTCGACGAGCTCGCCAAACGTCTCAAGAGCGCCGAGCGGTTTGGCAAGCGGGTCAGCCTCATCGTCACCGACATCGATCACTTCAAGCGTGTCAACGACACCTACGGGCACGCCGTGGGCGACCACGTGATCCGCGGTCTCGGCGAGATCTTGCGCGCGCTCAAGCGCGAGACCGACGTGGTGGCGCGCTTTGGTGGCGAGGAGTTCTGCATCCTCTGCGAGGAGACCGATGCGCGGGGTGCGCTGCTCCTGGCCGAGCGCGTCCGCGAGGAGCTCAAGGCGCGCTCGTTCGAGAGTGATCAGGGACCGGTGCGCGTCACCTGTTCGCTCGGCGTGGCCGAGTTCCCCGAAGACGCACGCAACGACACCCAGCTGTTCGAGCTGGCCGACAAGGCGCTCTACCACGCCAAGCAGAGCGGTCGCGATCGCGTCTGCCTGTCCCCACGCAAACAGGCGATGCACGGATGACCAAAACAACGCTCCAGACGGTCTGCCTCTCGCTCGCGCTTTGTGCGGGCTGCACGCTCTCCAACCTCACGCCGCAGGCTCGTTTTCAAGAGTCGGTGTACACGCTCAACGACGCGGCCCGCTGGGGTCAGGTCGACATCGCCGCGCACAACGTCTCGCCCAAGTACAAAGAGCGCTTCGAGGAGCGACGGCAAAACTGGGGTGAGAGCGTGAGCATCGCCGAGGTGGAGCTGTTGTACCAGGCGCTTGCCGCCGACAAAGAGAGCGCCGTCTCCGAGATCAGTCTCAGCTGGACCGACGCGAGCGGCGTGATGCTGCACAAGTCGTTCTTGACGCAGACCTGGGCCAACGAGCACGGCAGCTTCAAGCTCGTCGACGAGCGCATCAAAAAGGGCGACCCCGGCGTCTTCTACGTAGCAGCTCCCCCGCAGCCCTAAAACAGTCTGCTTTAGGGACCGGCGTTGCCGGGTGCTTCGCCTCGGACGATCTTGGCGACCCAGTCGACCAACCTGACGCCGCCCGAGTTGGCGGTGAAAAAACCGTCGTCGCCTAGCCAGGTGTGTTTGGTGCCGGTCGGCAAGTACGTGCCAAACAGGGGGAACTCTTTGGCCTTCTCACGAAAGCTCAGCAGGTCTGCCTGAAACACGTCCACGGGCACCTGTTGGAGCAGCGCGGTACCGGTGCAGTTGTTGTTGCCCGCTGCAAGGAAGCGCGTAATGGTCGCGTCTTGCAGCGACTCGATCAGACCGGATGGGCGGTCTTGGAAGGTGCGCGTCATGGCGAGGGCGTAGGTCTGCTGGAAGTCGTTCTTGTCGGGGCAAGCTGCGCCGCAGTCCTTGAGGACCGAGTCGTCGAAGCTGAGAAGTCATGCCAAGCCTCGCTGTCGACCTGCTTGCGCTTTGCGCGAGCAGACGTCAACGACCGGGACGTCTCGGAAATTGACACGAACCGTCAACAGCCAAACAAAGGCGGTGCAGTCAGCTGGGTTGGGCGTGCTGAGTGCCCTGAAACAACGTCAGCAGCGGAGAGGTCATGCACGTGGTCACGATGGCCATCAACACCATCATCGCAAAGAGGGTGGGCGAGATGACACCCAGGTCGAGACCCAGGTTGAGTACGACCAGCTCCATCAAACCGCGCGTGTTCATCAGCGCACCCAGGCTGGCCGAGTCGCGGTTGGGTAAGCCCGACAGCCGCGCCGCGACGAAGGTGCCCCCGAACTTGCCGAGGCACGCCACCAACACGATGGCGCCACACATGGCCCAGTGACTCAGGCCGGAGACCAGACCGATCTGTGTGCGCATGCCCGTGAAGGCAAAAAACGCCGGCAAAAACACGATCACCACCAGGTCTTCGAGCTTGACCGTGAGGCTCTCGGCCAGCTTTCCGTTGTGGGGGATCACCGCGCCGAGCAAGAACGCACCAAAGATCGCGTGGATGCCGATGGCTTCGGTGATCAGCGCCGAGAGCAGGAGGGCGACGAACACCAGCGTGATGGCGGTGCGCGAGAACTCGGGCTGCGTCTCGAGTCGCCGGACGTAGCGGCTGACCAGAGGTCGGACCACGCCAAACATGAGGGCCACGTACAGAAGTGTCAGAGCGATGGTGAGCATGGCGCCCTTGGCGCGTGCCTCGGCCATGCCGGCCACCACGGCGAGCAGACACCACGCGGTGACGTCGTCGACGGCCGCGCAGCTGATCGCGAGCACTCCCAAGCGCGACTTGTTCATGCCGCGGTCGATCAGGATGCGCGCGAGCACGGGGAACGCGGTGATGGACATCGCCACGCCCATAAACATGGCAAAAAGGTCGAACGGAACGTCGTTGCTGGACAAACGTGGGTAGAGCCAGAGCGCGGTCAGCGCGCCCAACACGAAGGGTGCGATGATGCTGGCGTGCGAGATGGCGAGCGCGGCGTGTGGTTTGTCGCGCAGCAGGGATGTGTCGAGCTCGAGCCCGACCAGGAACATGAACAAGATGACGCCGACCTGCGCCAAGATGCCCAAGTAGGGTGCCACGTCGGGCGGCAGCAGATACAGCGATGCGCTGGGCGCGAGGGCACCGAGGACGGACGGGCCGAGCGCGATGCCCGCGATCACCTCACCCACCACGGCCGGCTGCGAGAGGCGCGCAAACAAGGCCCCGCAGGCGCGCGCGGCGAGCACGATGACCACCAGGGCCAGCAGTACGTGAAACAACACGGCGCTCGGGCCGTGTGCTGCAACGGCCCCACTCGTGACGCTGGCCGGCGGAGGCGCAGAGAGCCTGCCGCCCGCCAGGTGGATGCCCCAGAACGCGAGGCAAGCGAGCGCGACCATCGCCGTGTAGACGACGGCGGTGCGACCACGGGCGGGGCTCCAGAGGGATGTCACAGCGGGTACTTCCATCGCGAGAATCTGTCGTTCGAACGGGTTGCTGTAAAGGTATCCGCGCTGCGCGGTGCGAGGGGCCCCGCCGGGCGAGCGTCGGAAACACGGTAAGGTCAGCTAAAGAATGGAGCGTTTCGGCCAAGTCGCGCGGCGTCGCGGGCTAAAGCGTGCGTGATATACGACGGCCCTGTGCCGCGAGCCGCCATCCTCACGTCGTCTCGAGCGGTCGCGCTGTTCCGCGTTCTTTTGCCATCGTGCCTCGCGCTGTCGACGAGTGCTTGTGAAGCTCCGCGCTACGGTCAGCTTGCCGATGCTGCCAGCCAGAGCGAGCGCTGCCAGTCTTCGCTCGTGCGACCGGAGGCGCGCGCCGACGCTGCCTCGTGCGCGAGCCACGAAACGACCACCGTAGCTTCGCCCGCGAGCGACGCTGGGCTGCTCGGTAGCGTCGTGGTCGATGCGGGGCTCGAGGACGGCGCTGCGCTGCCGCTCGAGGCCGCCGTCGCAGACGCCGGGCAAGCGGTGTCGGCCGAGCTGCAGCCGCTGCTCGGAATGTACGCCGTTCGGGTGCGATTTCATGGTCAGGACGCAACCCTCGGGACGCTGGCTCCGCTCTCCAACGAGCTCATCATGCTGGTCTCGATCGAGCCCGACGGCACGAGCGGCAAGCTGCTCATGACGGGCCAGCGCTGCCGCGACCACGGCGTGGTGAAAGGTCCGTTCAGCCAGCTTTTTGTCCAGATGGTTCACCCCGAGCTGCAGCCGGTGCGCCGCTGGAACCTGGTCGTGCGCGACGGAGCGTTCTCCACCGAGGGCCCTTCCACGTTCGTGGGATACGAAGAACGAGCGCCGAGCGGCTGTGTTCCGGGCGGAACTCTCCCGCGTCGACCAGCGCAAGTCTGGCTGGGTGACGCCGAGGCGACGTGCACGTGTCCGGGCTCCGACTTGCCCCCGACGCTTGCGACTGACTGTCGCGTCAACGACCCCGACCTCGACGGGCATCCCGGAGTCACCATCGCGCTCGCGGGTGCGTTCGAGAGCGAAGACTACGTACGCCTTCGAGACGCAAGCCAGTTCACCGACGGCATCATCGCCAGCGGCAGACGGCATCGCGCCTTGTTCGACAAGCTCGAAGACATGTACCAGCTCGAGTGCGCCAACAAGGGCTGCACACGCGCCAACTTGTCGGCGTGTCCTGCCCGATTCAACACGGCATTGTTCGCTCCGCTCAGTCCGATGGCAGCAGGAGGTAAGAATTGGAGCTGCGCGCTGCTACTCGATGAAATCGCCGCGGGTGCACATTTTGCCGAAGAGCCGCTGGAATTCCCGAGCGGATGCTGAGTGCCAGGCACTCACCTGGATTGTGGTATACGGCTCCTGGTAGCGTTAGCGTCGATAGTCAAATCCGAGTCAGTCGCGAGACCGTGACTCGGGAGCCGGGACAGTGTACGCATCTCCCCGTTGACGCCTTTCGTCTGACGTTTCGCTTTGTCACTTCGCTCGCGCGCTCTCGAGCGCGCTTCGTCCGCTCCCAAGCCTATTCATGTCGAGTCCCTCACCCCAGCTACCGCTCGGTCAAGTGATCGGCAGCCGCTATCGTATCCAATCGCTGATTGGAAGAGGCGGTATGGGCATGGTGTATGCGGCGACGCACGAGCTCACCGGCAGGCGCGTGGCGCTGAAGCTGATGCTCAACGACTGCGACGACTCGCCGATCCTGCAAGAGCGATTCTTGAGCGAGGCGCGTATCGCCGCGGCGGTGCGTCACCCCAACATCGTCGACGTGCTCGACATGGGTCTCCACGGCGGCTCTCCGTTCATCGTGATGGAGCTGCTCGAGGGCGTCTCGCTAGAGCGCGTGCTCGAGTCGCAAAACCGCATCTCGGTCGAGCAGGCGCTCACGTGGTTACTCCCCATCGTCGGCGCGCTCTCGGTGCTGCACGAGGCGGGCATCGTCCACCGCGACGTCAAGCCGTCCAACATCTTCATGAGCGCGCTGCCGCGCCATCCCATGCGCCCCAAGCTGCTCGACTTCGGCCTGGCGCGCGTGGTGTCCGACCTGCGGCTCACGCGCTCGGGCACGGTCATCGGCACCCCCCTCTACATGGCGCCCGAGCACGCGGCCGGGCAGGTCACCGGGCCGCAGGCCGACGTGTGGTCCATCGGCGTGGTGCTCTACGAGTCGCTCGCCGGCTGTTCGCCCTTTAACTACACAGACCGGCAGTCGCTGGCCATGCAGGTCATCGCGGGGCTGGTGCGGCCACTCTCCCAGGTGCGGCCCGACCTTCCGCCGCTCATCTCCAGCACCTTGGCGCGGGCGCTCACCAGAGACCTCACCCGGCGCTACCCGGACATGCGCAGCTTTGCCCAGGCCCTGCACGCCGCTGCGCGCGCGAGTGGCGTGGCCGTCCCGCTCGATCCCGACCCCATCGGTCTCCCCGAGTATTCGTCCTGGCAGAGTGGCGAGCGCAGTGCTGCCACCACCATCGAGCACTTCCCCGGGACCGACAGCGGCAACGCGTTCACCAGCACACCGCGCACCTCCACGCCCAGCACCTCGAGAGGGTCCGACGACAGCCTGGCGCGCAGTATGCGCGGCGGGGGTGGTTCGTCCTGGCTGCTCTGGCTCGGCGTGCTTGCACTGGTGGGCGCGCTGGTCGGCGTCTGGGCTTGGAACCGCGCGCAGCTTCCAAGCCAGCCCAGGGCGAGCGACGCGCCGCCCGTCTTGCCACAAGCGCCGAGCGCGAGCCCCACGGCGACGCCTACGGTCCGTTCTGGCGTCGAGGCGGTGCCGTCTTCTCCCTCGCAGGGCACAGAGGACGCGACCAAGGTTCCCGTGGTGGAGAGCACGACCGAGCGAGCCACCAATGCGGCGGCAGGGGCCGTGATTCAAGGCGCGGCGGCCGTGCAGGCACCGGTGCGCGGCGCTCCGCGCGAGGCGGCCTCCGGTGGCGCCTCTGGTGGACGACGACGAGGCGACCGCGCTGCCGCAGAGCGCGCGACGTCGGTGCGTGGGTCGAGCCCCAGCGAACGCGCCGGCACCCCCAGCGAGGCCGCAGGCACACGCCGCGGCGAGAGCGAACCACGAGCCCGCCCTGCGGGGGGCTCGACGCAGTCAGAAGAGGTCGAGTCCGAGTGGAAGTAAGGTCATCCAATCACTCGGTGAGGGTGCAAGTGCGTCTGTCTTTGCCCGCGCGCCCGAGGGTGCATTTGCACGTTTTGCGCTGGTTTTTGGGCCTGGGACTGCTGATGCTGGCCCTCGGCTTGCCCGCCACGCCCGTGCGTGCAGACGCCAAACAAGAGGCACGCACCACCTTCGAGCGTGGCGTCGAGGCGAGTCGTGCGCAGCGCTGGGACGAAGCGCGCACCCAGTTCAAGCGCTCGCTCGAGCTCTTGCCCAAGGCCAGCACCATGTTCAACTTGGCGGTCGCCGACATCAAGCTGGGCTTGGGTCGCGAGGCGCTCGAGCAGCTCGACGCGTTCGAGCACGCCGCGACCGAAGAACACGGCGAGATGGTCGAGCGCGCCCGCGTGCTCCGTCCGCAAGCGCAGGCACTGGTCGAGAGCGAGCAAGCCACGGCGCAGTCCGGCGGCAATCAGCTCTCGCGCAACGAAGACGGTCTCACCGACGAGGTGCGCCGCGACGTCGAGCAAGCCCGCGAGAACTACGCACGCGGTCATGATCGAGAGTCGTTGGCGGGCTTCGAGCGGGCTTACCGCATCAGCAAACGCCCCGAGCTGCTGTACAACATCGGCGTCGTGGCAGACCGGCTGCGCGACGACCGGCGTGCGGTGCGCGCCTACGACAAGTACGTCGAGTCGCTGCCCGATGCCCCCGAGGCCGCGGTGGCCCAGGTGCGCGCGGAGGCGCTGCGCAGTGCCATCGAGGAGCGCGAGGGCCGTGAAGCGCGCGCACCCGAGCGAGCCTGGCAGGCTCCGCAGGCAGCCGCCGACAATCCGAACCTCATGCTGCCCCGCTTTATGATCGTCTCGGGCGTGGCAGTCGCCGCCGCCTCCGTGGGCGTGCTCGCCTGGATTCCGCACCGCATCAAGCAGTACGACGGCTGCCTCAACAGCACCGGCTGCACGAACCCGGACAAGATCCGCGCGTCGAAACAGACGGCCGAGAACACGCGGCCCGCGCTCTGGGCGGTCGCAGCCGTGGGTCTCGGCGTCACTGCGACCGGGGCTGTGCTGCTGGCCAGGCGCAAACGCGCGGCTCCGTCGCAGGCCCAGCTGACGGTCGTGCCGAGCCTTGCGCTCGGCAACGAAAACGTCGGCACGCTCTCCGTCATCGGCAGCTTCTGAACCGGCGCCACGCTTCGTCGCTCGCGGGTCGACGCGCGGTCTGTGCGAGCGGGGCGGGGGCGTGCGGGCCTGGGGGTGCCAGCCGGCGCGATCGAGGTTATGGTCCGAGGCACACCCATGTCCTCCGCAAACAGCAGCAAATCCTCTCTTAAATCACCGGTCACAGACTTCCAGCTGCCTGCGGTCGAGCAGGCGATTCTGGCCCTCTGGAAGCGCTACGGGATTGAAGAGAAGAGCCTGGCGGACAACGGCAAAAAGCCCTTCGTGTTCTACGACGGCCCTCCGTTCGCGACCGGCCTCCCGCACTACGGACACCTCTTGGCGGGGACCATCAAGGACATCGTCCCGCGCTACTGGGCCATGTGTGGCTACAGCGTCGAGCGTCGTTTTGGCTGGGACACGCACGGCCTGCCGATCGAGAGTCTGATCGAAAAAGAGCTCGGGCTGCACAGTAAGGCAGACATCGAGGCCTACGGCGTCCCCAAGTTCAACGCGGCCTGTCGCGCGGGCGTGCTGCGCTACACCGCGGAGTGGGAGAAGACCGTCAAGCGTATGGGGCGCTGGGTAGACTTCGAGCACGACTACAAGACCATGGACGCCTCGTTCATGGAGACCGTGTGGTGGGTCTTCAAGCAGCTGTGGGACAAGGGGCTCATCTACGAGGGCTTCCGCATCCAGCCCATCTCGCCTGCGCTGGGCACGCCGCTGAGCAACTTCGAGGTGGCGCAAGGTCCCCAAGAACGCGACCCGGTGACCAAAAAGGACGGTCACAAGCGTCGCCAAGACCCCAGTCTGACGGTTCGTTTTAAGCTCGAGGACGAAGACGCGTACCTGTGGGCGTGGACGACTACGCCCTGGACACTTCCGAGCAACCTCGCGCTCGCGGTGCACCCCGAGTTCGACTACGTGAAGGTGCGTGTCGACGCCACCTGTGAGGTCGCCTACCTCGAGCCTTCGCGACTGTCTGACTATCAGGAGCGCAAACGTGTCGGGGAAACGACCGAGCTCGCGCGCGTGAAGGGTAAGGAGCTGGTCGGTCGGCCGTACGTGCCCCTGCTGCCTTACTTCGAGAGCTACAAGACGCGCGAAGACGGCACGCGTTGGAGCTTCCGCGTGGTGGCCGCCGACTACGTCACCATCGATGCCGGTACCGGCATCGTCCATCAGGCGCCCGCCTTTGGCGAAGACGACTATCAGGTGGGTCTACGCGAGGGCCTGCCGGTGCTGCGTCCGATGGACCTGACGGGCATCTTCGACGAGCGTGTGTGGGACTTCAAAGGGCAGTTCGCCAAAGACGCCGACAAGGGCATCGCCCACAAGCTCAAAGAAGAGGGCAAGCTCGTCGACCAAGACGTGCTCGTGCACGCCTACCCGCACTGCTACCGCACCGAAGTTCCGCTGCTCTACATGGCGATGTCGACCTGGTTCATGAAGGTCGAGCCGCTGCGCGATCAGCTCGTCGCCAACAACGACAAGGTGCGCTGGGTGCCCGAGCACGTGGGCAAGGGCCGCTTTGGCAACTGGCTCGAGAACGCGCGCGACTGGAACCTGAGCCGCAACCGCTTCTGGGGCACGCCGCTGCCCATCTGGCGCAACGATGAAGACCCGACCGACATCGTCTGCGTCGGCTCCACGCACGAGCTCGAAGAGCTGGCCGGTCTGGCCAAGGGCTCTCTCCAAGATCTGCACCGCGAGACCATCGACGGCATCACGTTCCCGTCGCGCCGTAGCCCCAAGGGCCGCATGCGCCGCATCGAAGAAGTCTTCGATTGTTGGTTCGAGTCCGGCAGCATGCCGTACGCGCAAAACCACTACCCCTTCGACGCCTCCAAGGTCGAGTACGTCGAGCAGAACCTGCCCGCGGACTTCATCGCCGAGGGCCTCGACCAGACGCGTGGCTGGTTTTACACGCTGCACGTGTTGTCGACGGCGCTGTTTGGACGACCCGCGTTCAAGAACGTGATCGTCAACGGGCTCATCTTGGCGGCCGACGGCAAAAAGATGAGTAAGCGTCTGCAGAACTACCCGGACCCCGCGGTGGTGATCGACAGCTACGGAGCGGACGCTCTGCGCGCCTACTTGATCAACAGCGCCGTGGTGCGCGCCGAGCCCATGCGGTTTGGCAAGGACGCCAACGACACCTCCGGCGAGGCCGTCAAAGAGACGGTGCGCTTGATCGTCTTGCCGCTGTTCAACGCCTACAACTTCCTCGCGACGTACGCCATCGCCGACGGCTGGTCGCCGCGCGCCGAAGATCTCGAGGTGGCGCCCGCGGGCGAGCTCGACCGCTGGATCCTCTCGCGCGTGCAGCACTTCATCAAGGAGATGAAAGAAGAGTACGAGAGCTACGAGCTGAGCAACTTGGTGCCTGCCTTCGTGCGTCTCAGCGACGAGCTCAACAACTGGTACATCCGGCGCGGGCGTCGTCGCTACTGGAAGAAGGCCGGAGAGAGCAGCGAGGTCGATCGCGACAAGCAGGAGGCGTACGCAACCCTGTACCGCGTGCTGGTGACGGTGACGCGTGCGATGGCACCCGTGCTGCCGTTCTTCACGGAGTACTTGTACCAGCGCCTGGTCGTCGACACAGGGCTCGGCAAGGAGGGCGACAGCGTGCACCTCTCGGTTTTCCCCGAGGTGGACGAGGCTCGCCTCGACCTCGAGCTCGAGGTGCGCATGCAGGCGGTGCGCGACGTGGTGGGCCTCGGGCTGGTCATCCGCGAGCGCGAGAAGCTGGGCGTGCGCAGGCCGCTCGCCAAGGCCACCGTGGCGAGCGCCGACCCCAAGCTGCGCGCCGCCATCGAGCAGTTCCGAGAGTCGGTCACGGGCGAGCTCAACGTGAAGGCCGTGGAGGTCATCGAGGACGACTCCGCGTTGTGCAAGGTGAGCGCAAAGCCCAACTTCCGCACGCTGGGCAAGCGGCTCGGGCCCAAGCTCAAGGCGGTGCAGACGAGGCTCGCGGCGCTCACCAGCGACGACCTGCGCGGCCTGAGCGAGCGCGGCTCGATCGAGATCGAGGGCGAGCAGCTCACCCAAGAAGACATCTTGTTGACGCGCGAGGTGCGGGTGCCGGGCGCAGTGGAGAGTCAGAACGGTCTGACGGTGTTGCTCGACACCACGGTGACGGCAGAGCTGCACGCCGAAGGTCTCGCGCGCGAGCTCGTCAACCGCATCCAGAACCTCCGCAAACAAGCCAACCTCGACGTCAGCCAGCGCATCCGGCTGGTGGTGGCGGCCGATGGCGTGCTCGGCGAGGTCGCCGACAGTGAGAGTCTCAGCGAGCTCATCGCGCGCGAGACGTTGGCGGTCAGCGTGGAGCGCGTGCGCGAGAGCGCCAAGCCGCACCTGTTGTTCGTCAAAGAAGACGTGATCGACAAAGAGCGCGTCATCATCGCGCTCGAACCCGTCGCTTCGTAGGTCACGGTGGCCAAGTTTTGGGGGTGCGAGGACCGTGCGTTCCCACTGGTGTCCGTCGTCCTCGCGGCGGCCTTCGTGCTGCCGGTGTGGTCGTCTCGGTTTTTGCCGCTGCTCGATGAGCCCAACCACCTGAGTGCGCTGTACATCTGGAACGAGCTCGCTGACTCGGCGTCGCCCTTACACGCGTACTACCGGCACGCCTTCGCCCCCGTGTCTTACCTGCTGCACTACGGGCTCTCGTACCTGCTCTCGTTCGTGCTGGGCGTAGAGCTCGCGCACAAGCTCGTGTTGTCGGCCTACGTGCTGGCCTTCCCGGTCGCAGGCTGGCTGTGGTGTCGCGCGACACAACGCACGGTCTGGCTCTGCCTCCTCACCATGCCCCTCGCGTACTCCACGGCGTGGTCGCTCGGCTACCACTCCTTCGATGCGGGGGTCGCTGTCTGTCTGTTCGCCGTGGTCGCGCAAGATGCCTTACTGCGCGCGCCCCGCGCTCGTGCTGCGCTCTTGGTGGGTGTGCTGAGCGTGGCCTGCTACTTCGGTCATCCGCTGCCGCTCGTGATGTTGTGGGTGTGTACGCTCGTGCTGTGGTGCCTCGCGCGGCCTGGCTGGCGCGCGATCGCGTGGTCGGCCACGAGCTTGCTGCCGAGCGTGCTCTTGTACTCTTGGCAGTCGTCGGCGGCCGGAGTGACCGCCGCTGGCACACGCGAGCTACTGGGTCCCAACTTTCTGCGCTTCTCTCCGGAGTGGGTGCGCGATCGTGTGCTCAGCCTCCCCGCGTACGCCGTCAATCCGCTCGCCGGCAGTGGAGACACTGCCGTGTTCGAGGCGATGCTGGGGCTCGTGCTGTTGTTGTTCGCAGTGGGCGCAGCGCGTCCCGCGCGTTGTCGCGGACTCGTGCTCGCGCTGGGGCTGTTGGGTCTGTACATGCTGTTGCCCAACCACTTCGCCAAGCCCGTCTACATGTGGATTGCGTGTGGCCGGGTGGCGCCCGTCGCGGCGTTCTTTTTGTTGCTCAGCCCTGCGATCGCCGAAGGCATGCGCGCACGTTGGCTCGTGCTGGTCGCCGCGCTGCTCGGCGCGTTGATACCCTTGCGCACGGCACTGGCGTACCGCTCGTTTGGGCGCGAGATGTTTGCGTTCGAGAACGTGCTCGCCGTCTGCCCCAAGGGCCAGCAGGTGCTCACGATCGCGCTCGGGGGAGCTGACAGACTGGCGGAGGGTTTTGACCAGCCCGTGTACCGTCAGCTCGCGTCATGGGTCCAAGTCGTGCACGGAGGCTACAATCCATCGGAGTTCCCGCGCCCAGTCGCATCCCCGTTCGCCGTCACGCGCAGGCTGCCGGTCCCGCTGTGGAGGCACCACGAGCGCTACGCCCAGTACCTGAAGCCCGAGCTCTACGGCTGCGTGCTGAGCATGGATCTGAACGTGGAGGCGCTGGAGGGGTACTCTCTTGGGAAGAGAGAAGGGCGCTTCGCGCTTTGGTGTGCGGAGGATAGTCAGGGTGCGTCGCGGTGCGGGGTCGGCAGCGCGCAGTAGACGGGAGCACGAACACGAACACGAGCACGAGGACGAGAGGCAACGAGCACGAGACCGACCACGAACACGTCCGCTCGGCAGCCTCCCGGGGAGCTCAGATCGGGCGGCAGGGCTTCTCGGGGTCAGCTGCCCAGCTGGGTCCCGCGTGTTCGTTCACGTGCTCGCGCTCGTTGGCTCTCGTGCTCGTGCTCGTGTTCGTGCTCGTGTTCGCTCCGTCTCCACAAAGTTAGGTCCCACCAACGCGGTGCGCACTCAGTGCACAGGCGGGAAGGTGGCGCAGCTTGTCTCCGCAGGGACAAAGGTCCGAATCCACCCTGCGAACTCTAGCTGCTGCTGCGGGGTACTGTTGGGCTCGATACTCCAGAGTCCCCAGAACATCGTCCCTGTCAGGACGAAGCTTGCGGCCGTGCGCGTGAGGTTGTTGCGGAGACTGGCTGTGCGAGGCCACGCGATGAAGACGCTGAGTGCGAGCAACGAGGCGAGCAGCGGAATGAGGTTGGGCTGGCCCCAGGGCATGACCTTACACATGAGATTGGGCGTGACGATGGTGGAGCGGACCACGGGCGCGACGGACTCGCGCAGTGGCCACTGCAGCTCGGGAGGCAGCTCGGAGAACGTCGTCTGGACGAGCTGTTGGTAGAGCACGCCAAAGATCACGAACGCGCGTGCGATGGCGTCGACGAGCGGCTTGTCGACGAGAGCGTCGCACGCGTAGGCAGCTGCAATGGCCAACAGCGGCATGGCGGGGATGAGCAAGCGCGGCCCAAAGGCCCAGCCGCCGTGCCACACGCTCGAGCTGGCCACCGCCAAGAATAGGTACGCCGTGCACAAGACGAGCGTAGTGCGCAGGGAACGGACGTTTGCGCGTCTCATGACGTACAGGCCGAACAAACCGAACACGGTCCAAGGCGAGGTGGTGATGAGCCCGCGGTGCGCGCTGAACAAGAGGCCCAGGATCGCCTCGCGCGTGGGCCAGGTGGCGCCGGCGAGTCCGTTGCCGTGGAGGCTCTGCAGGTTGGCGCCGACCAGGTGCTGATAGCTCAGCGACAGCGGCCCACCGAAGGCCGCTTTGTTGTACGCAAACAGTAAGAGTGCGCAGGGCACGGCGCCGGCGAGGTACGCGAGTGTGGCCGGGACACGCCGCTCGCGCTGCGCGAGTACCGGCACCAAGAACAACACGGCCACCACCGTGGCCTGATACTCCGTCAGACCTGCAAAGCCCGCGCACAACCCGGCCAGAGCGAGCGTGCCGTAGCGCCAGGGGGAAGAGGCGCGCGCGCTGGGCGGCGCCGAGTCGCTCGCAAACACACCCGCGCACGCCATGCACCAGAGCGAGACGACGAGCAGCGTGGAGACCAAGACGTGACCGTAGAACGCGGTGCTGTAGTGCAGTACCGCGCAGCCCATGCTGTACGCGATGGAAGTAAGGTCGATGCTCGCGCGGGTGCGGCCCAGGCGCCGCAACAAGCTGCGCAGTGCACAGAAGCCCACGAGCGCAAAGGGCAGCATGAGCCAGTTGCGCGCCAGGTTGACGATCTCGCTCGCCGACTTTGCCTCGGCACCAAAATGCGGGGGGCTCCCAGGGGAGAGCGGAGGTCGAAGCGCGCCCTCGGGTGCGGGAGCGAAGACTCGATCGCGCAGCCGCGCGAGCGCGTACACCGGTGCGGCGAGCAAGCTCGAGCCGGGTGCCTTGTCCGAGTAGAAGTGGCCGTCGAAGCTCGCAAGGTCGTACACGGAGCCAAAACGGGCGATCGAGCGATCGATGGTGATGGCGTGATCGTCGACCAGGGCCGCGGTGAGATAGGCGCGCGTCTGCTCGTTGGGACCCTGCACGATCGTGTACATCCAGGAGAACGACACCATCGCCAACACCCAAAGTGCCAAGGCGATCTCGCGGACTCTCTCTCGAACGCTCACGACGAAGCTACCTCTCATGCAAGCTCGCACAAACCGGGCGGTTAGCGCGTCAGGCGACCCGGTTTAGCCCAGCACGACGTCGAGCACCATCGCGAGCACCAAGCCCGCGACCAAGCACGGGGTGACCCGCTGCGCGCGGGCGTTTTTTGCAGCCCCGGTAGGCGCGGTGCCCGGTGAGCGCGGCGCTAGAGGAGCCCCGGACAGTCTTGGGCGGTGGCGCTACGCAGGTTGTCCAAGAACAGGCGGGCGTCGCGGAGCAGGTCGGACTTCACGGACAGCACCATGTGCGTGTACTCGACCGGTGCGGTGAACGGCATACAGACCGTGTGCCAGCCAAGCGTCGTGACGGGGTCGGTCTCGGCGAGAATGGTCTGACCCTGCGCGCCGACGCACGAGTCGCCCACGTTGCCGCCGCGGACCTGGAGCGACAACAAGGCGTCGGTGTTGCCGGTGCGCACGTCGATGGCGAGGGCGTAGCGGTGCCCAGGCAAGAGAGGCTCAGGCAGCCGCTGCAACAGGGGGATGTCGACTAGCGTGACGAGGTGTCGAATGCTGATGAACGTGTCTTTGTCGTCGACTGCGTCGGGGGCCAGCACCACTTCGCCGGGGGGTGTCTCGGTGCCGGTCAGAGTCACCGTGTTCTCGGCGCGCACCGCGGTGGTGGGGTTGCTGCCGCCACCGATGGGCTGACAGGTAAACCAGGGCGCGATGGTCGTGAAGGCCGAGAGGCTCACCGTCGTGACGTCGCCGGGACCGCCTGCCGTGAGGGAGAACTCGCCGTTGCCGACCTCGAACGCAGAGAGGCCGACGTTTGGCGTCGCCCCGTCGGTCTGCACGGTGGGCATCTTGCCGGCGTCGCGCACGGCACTGTCGCTCGCCGGCGGCGAGCCTGCGTCTCGGTTTCCTGGCACCGCAGAGACGTCTGGCGGGTAGCTGTTCACGCCCCCGTCCTGACGAACGGCCGCACAGATGGTGTCGCCGACGGGGCACTCACTGCCCAGAGCGACGAACTCGCTGCAGCCCGAGACGGCGGTCAGCAAGGCGATCGAGGGCAGCACGAAGCCGAGACGAAAAGGGGGCAGCATCCGGGAGAAACCTCGATTGCGGCCCTCACCCTACGTGTAAACCCGGGGCGGGCAAAGCACGCCGCGCTGATTCGGTGGGGCACCCTACTGGGAAGCGCAGCGCTGAGTCAGTGGCGCGCTCGGTCTAGTTCGTGACCGTGCACGACGCGCCCTCAGCGCTCCATGATCGCGGTCACGCCCTGACCACCTGCCGCGCAGATGGAGATGAGGCCGCGGCCCGAACCCTTCTGCTCGAGCAGCTTGGCGAGCGTGGACACGATACGGCCGCCGGTGGCCGCGAACGGGTGACCCGTGGCCAGGCTCGAGCCCTTCACGTTGAGCTTGCTCAGGTCGATGGAACCAAGCGGCTTGTCGAGACCCAGGCGGTCCTTGCAGTACGCGGCGTTTTCCCAGGCCTGCAGCGTGCACAGCACCTGCGCGGCGAACGCCTCGTGGATCTCGTAGAAGTCGAAGTCCTGCAGCTTGATGCCGTTGCGGGCGAGCAAGCGCGGCACCGCGTAGACGGGTGCCATGAGCAGACCCTCTTTTTTGGGGCCCGCGAAGTCGACCGCTGCGGTCTCGGCGTCGACCAGGTAGGCGCGGATGGGCCAGCCCTTCTTTTTGGCGTAGTCCTCGCTGCACAAGAGCACGGCGGACGCGCCATCGGTGAGGCTGGTGCTGTTGCCGGCGGTCAGCGTGCCGTTCTGGCGATCGAAGACCGGCTTGAGGGCCGCGAGCTTCTGCACCGTCGTGTCGGGGCGCAGGATGCCGTCTTTGCTGAGCCCCTTGAAGGGCGTGATGAGGTCGTTGTGGAAGCCCTCTTCGTACGACTTGGCCAGCTTGCGATGGCTGTCGGCGGTGAGCTCGTCCTGCGCGGCGCGCGGGATCTTCCACTCCTTGGCCATCAGCTCACAGTGCTCGCCCATGGAGAGGCCGGTGCGCGGCTCGCCGTTGGTGGGGATGGCGATGCCGAAGTCCTTGGCCTTGAAGTTGGCAAAGGCGAGCAGACGGTCTTTTGGGGTCTTGGCGCGGTTGGCCTTGAGCAGGATCTTGCGCAGACCCTCGGACACGCCGATGGGGGCGTCGCTGGTGGTGTCGGTGCCGCCTGCGATGCCGACCTCGATCTGGCCGAGCGCGATCTTGTTGGCGACCAGGATGGCGGCTTCGAGGCCGGTGCCACAGGCCTGCTGCACGTCGTAGGCGGGCGTCTCGGGGGCGAGATCGCTGTCGAGTACGGCCTCGCGGGTGAGGTTGAAGTCGCGCGAGTGCTTGATGACGGCGCCGGCGGCGACCTCGCCCAGGCGCTCGCCACGCAGCTTGTAGCGCTCGACCAGGCCACGAAGGGTGACCGTGAGCATCTCCTGGTTGCTCACTTCGGAGTACGTCGCATTGGACCGGACGAAGGGGATTCGATTTCCGCCGATGACGGCGACCTTGCGAGGCTGACTCATACGGTTCTTTCCCTTGCGAGCTCGATGCCTCGCCTCCCCGTGGGTGGGGCGGGCGCTCGCGCTCGGCACTCTAGAAGATCGCCGGCTGTTGTCGAATTCGCTCAAGCACTTGGCGAGCTGCGCTAACGATCCTTGGATGAAGGAGCGCCGTCGCTGTGACTGGGCCGACAACAACGAGCTGCTAGCCAGCTACCACGACGAAGAATGGGGTGTGCCTGTACGGGATGACCAGCAATGGTTCGCCAAATTGGTGCTCGACGGGGCGCAGGCAGGGCTTTCTTGGCTCACCATCCTCAAGCGTCGGGAGGGGTACTACGCCGCCTTTTACGACTTCGACATCGAACGTGTCGCGCGCATGGGGACGGCCGACGTCGAGCGGCTGATGGGAGACACGGGCATCATCAGGAACCGGCTCAAGGTCGTGTCGGCGATCAAAAACGCGCGCGCGCTCAAGGCGGTGCAGCAAGAGTTTGGCTCGTTCGACGCCTATTTGTGGCGAGCGGTGGGGGGCGCACCCGTGCAGGCCCCGCTCCATGGTGGGACCTGGCCCGCCCGTACCGAGCTCTCGGACGCGCTGAGCAAAGATCTCAAAAAGCGCGGTTTCTCGTTCGTCGGGTCCACCATCGTTTACGCTTTCATGCAGGCCACGGGGTTGGTCAACGACCACCGGCAGGACTGCTTTCGGCGCGCTCCCGTTGCGAAGCTCGCCAAGGGGTTTGCGGCTCAGCCCGCGAGGTCTGCCCGCGCGCGCAAATAGGAGGCCATCGTGGCGCAAGACGACCGAGAGCAAGAGAGCGCACGCCCATCACGCAGGCCCCCGTCGCTGCTCCCGGCAGGCGCATCGCTGATGACGATCGGAAACTTGCGGCTGGCGATCCCGCACGTGCTGCCGGACGAGCTGATCACGACGCTGGCCGAGGGGAAGGGCGCCCGGATCGAGCGGATCGTGTCGCGGGGGCACACGAGTGATCCGGGCTTCTGGTACGACCAGGAAGAAGACGAGTTCGTGCTGGTGACGCAGGGGCACGCTCGCGTGGAGGTGGAGGAGCAGGGGGAGCTCGATCTGCGTGCTGGCGATTATCTGGTGTTGCCTGCTCATGTGAAGCATCGCGTGAAGTGGACGGATCCTGCTCAGGATACTGTTTGGTTGGCTGTCTTTTACCGGGACTCTGAGTAACTCGTCCCGTTCTGCGTGCTCGCTTGTGGCGGTGTCCTACGGTGTGGCCGGCCTTCTGCGTGCTCGCGTGTGGCGGTGTCTCACGGTGGGGCCGGCCGCCTCCGGCGCAAACCGATTTGCAGGAGCAAATCGGTTTGGCACACGCTGAACTCGACGGGCCCCGATGTGCCCTACCGAAGACGTGCTCTGGCGGCGGTGGGTGGCAGGTCCTGTTTTTGTTTTTTGGGCGAGAAGTGCCAGAGCGCGTCGGGCGCGGAAAGCCTGCAAGCAGTCTTCCGACACCCAACGCGTCGCATCGGCGATGCGAGGACGCAGCGGATGGGTGGCGGCCGCTGAGGGTGGGGGGCCCGGTGGGGGGCCCGGGGGGCCCGTGTGAATAGTAAGGTTGTCTCGAGTCCTTTGGGAAGTAAGCATGAGCGAGGTGTACACGAAGCAGTGGTCCCAGTTCCTCGCTCGAGCGTACGGCGAGGCGTCGGCAGCTCGTTCGAGGCAACATGCAAGCATCGAAAGTAGAATCGGTTCATGCCAGGTCGCGTTGACGTAAAACCCCAGGTGCTGGCGTGGGCCTGCGACCGAAGCGGGCAGGGTGTCGAGCGTCTCATGGAGCGCATGGAGAAGCTGTCGGGTTGGCTCAGCGGCGCCGCGAAACCCACCTTCAAGCAGCTCGAGGAGTTCGCCGCCGCAACGCACACCCCGCTCGGCTATCTATTCTTGACCGAACCGCCGACGGAGACTCTGCCGATTCCGGACTTTCGAACTGTCGGGGGATGCTCTTCAAGCTCGCCCCAGCCCTGAGCTTCTCGACACCATCTATGTGATGCAGCAACGCCAATCTTGGTTGCGAGATGAACTCGTCGAAGATGGCGCCGATACGCTGTCGTTTGTCGGGAGTGCCCGGCTCGCCGATGATCCAGACGTAGTTGCGGCCGAGATGAGGCGCGTGGTTGGACTCGAGGTTGGATGGGCCGGCTCCGTTCGAACCTGGCAGGAGGCCATCCTTGAGCTCCGGCGAAGATTCGAACAGCTCGGCATCATGACGGTGATCAATGGCGTGGTCGGCAACAACACTCACCGCTCGCTGAACGTGGCCGAGTTTCGCGGATTCGCGATCAGTGATACCCACGCGCCGCTGATCTTTGTGAACGGTGCGGACGCCAAATCCGCTCAAATCTTCACGCTTGTACACGAGCTGGCTCATGTATGGCTTGGCGTTGAGGGACTATCCGGCTTCGAAGGATTGCTCCCCAACGGAGCGGAAGTTGAGAGTTGGTGCAATGCGGCGGCGGCGGAGTTTCTCGTTCCTGCTCGCGACCTCAGAGCGCTGTGGGGCGACGTGAAGCGAACGGATACGCCATTCGACATACTGGCGCGAAACTTCAAGGTGAGCCCTGTTGTTGCCGCGCGGCGTGCTTGGGATCTGCGGCTGATCGGTCGCGACACATTCTTCTCGTTCTACGAAGCCTACACAGAGCAAGAGCGTCACCAAAAGCCGCGCACCGGAGGCGGTGACTTTTACAACAACCAGAACACGCGAGTCGGCGCTCTGTTCGCAGGCCGTGTCATTCGAGCGGCGATGGAAGGCCGGATCGGTTTCAAGGAGGCGTACGACCTGACCGGTCTGCGCGGCGGCACCTTTCAAGAGTATGCCGCTCGCTTGGGGCTCGACCTGTGATGCCCTCAGGAAACCGATACGTCTTCGACTCGGACGTCTTCATCACGGCCAAGAACCGCTACTACGCCTTCGATATTTGCCCCGGCTTCTGGCAGGGCTTGATTCGGAGGCATTCGGAAGGGCGCGCTTTCAGCATAGACCGAGTGAGAAACGAACTTCTCGCCGGACGTGATACAGAAGACTTGTACCGGTGGGTGAAAGACGACGTGCCGCCTAGCTTCTTCGTGAGCGTGGACGAACCGTCGGTACAAGGGAAGTTTGGCGACATCATGATGTGGGCTCAGCGTCGGCCGGTTCTCGACGCGGCGAAAGCCAAATTCGCCACCGGTGCGGATGGCTGGCTGGTCGCGTATGCAGCTGCTCACGGAGTCATCGTTGTAACCAACGAGCAAGCCGCTCCCGATTCTAAGCGGGAGATCAAACTACCAGACGTGTTTCTGCTGAGCCACTTCAGGGGTTCTTGTCCCGCTCGGGCGCCGGCTCGAGCAGCCCTGCAAGACCGTCCACGCGACCATGGGCAGGTAGGGCTGTGGGCTTTCCCCCATAGCCAACCTCGTGCGGGCTCCGCAGCTTGGTCCAACCACGATTCTGCCGACCGCCGGCCACGCCCCGGTGAAACAGTGGCTCTTACTGTGCCGCGCTCGGCGCTCGGCAGAATCGCTACTACTTCTGCGATCTCCCCGAACGCATCGGCGTAGAGCCGAAGGGCCGAACGGCGGCGCCGTCAACGTGATCGTGGGCGGCGAGGCTCCGCTCGATCAGCCGTTCCTCAGCAACGCGCCGAGCTACGAGATCGACCTGGTGATCACCAAGCTGCGCGCCCGCTGAGCGCGCCGCCCCGCTCCCCGGGTGTTCCACTGTCGCGACCGAGCTCGCCCGCGCTCGACGTGAGCGCGCGGCGCATGCGCCTGGCAGTCAGGTCGCCGTAGGCGGACAGCGCGCGCAGTCGCTCAGTCGAGGGCCTCGAAGACAGCCACGGGCCAGCCCGCCATGGTCTGCATGGACCCACCGTCGAAGCTGCCGTCCTGGCCGAACACGAGGCGCAGAGCGAGGTCACGGTCCGGCTGCGGGAAGTCCACGAGCTGTGCAGCGGACCCGAGCGCGAGCTCCACGTTGGCCAGTCGTGTGCCGACCTGCAGCGTACCTGGCCATTGCCCCTGCAGCCGTCGATCGGTGGTGTGCACGGAGAGGATGCCTTGCAGGGCCAGGTGCGACTCCGGACAACCGGCCTCGGCCAGCACGCCCTCTTCGCCCGTTCGCCGGATCCCGACCGCCACAACCGAGCCTGGAACGAATGCAACGACAGCGTCAGAATCGCGGTCGTTCTTGAGCCAGTCGGTCCAGCGGACGCGCACCCGCCAGCTCCGTCGGTACCGCGCACGGACGACCGAGGTCGGTTCGCCATTCGCTGCCACGTCTTCATCGTGCAAGGCGCGCTCGCTCTGCGCGCACGCATGCTGTGCGGGTCTCACACTGCGATCATCGAAGACAGACTCGGCCTTGGAGGAGGCAGGCGCCGGGGAGGACGCGCCCCGCACGGTGCCGTGACAAGCGGGTAGCGCGAGCAGGGCGAGCGACGTCAGAGCGAGTTGCAGGCGTGTGCGGGATAGGCTGTGCTTGGAAAGTTTTTGATGTCGGTGCACATGACCGACTGTATGTCGAAGCTGATGCGCACTGCAATGTTGGTCGGCTGGCCGTTGATGGTGCCGCTGTTCGATATGATTCCGAGCAACACCTTCCGTGAATTGTTCGTCTCCGTCGCGTAGACGGCGCCGCCGCTCTGGCCTCGGTCCCAATCGGTCGCGACGGAAAGGAATGTGGTGCCCACGTTGAGCGAGGAGACCGGGGCATCGTACTGATAGCCACCGCAATGCTTGTTGGCGAGCGGGGACGCAGCGCACGTGGCGAGCGTGCCGCTGTACTCATTGCCGCCACTCGAGCTCGCCGTGTGCTCGAGCGGGAAGCCCACCGCGTGGCGATTGGTGGTGGCGCCGATCTGTGCGTCCGTGCGCGCCAACGCGTCGAACCAGCCGGCCGTGGAGTCGGAGTCGTTCAGACGTATCAGCGCCCAGTCGTGGGCATAGTTTCCCTGTGTGGAGTTCCACTGGCTGGGAATGATGATGGCCGCGACCCCAAACTTCGCCTTGACGGGCATGTTGGCGGACGCGTTGCCACTTCCGAACTGACCGTAGACGACGCGCGTCGAGTTGACGTCGGTCTGCGTCGTCTTCACTCCCTGAAACCAGTAGTCGATGCAGTGCGCGGCCGTAAGCAAGTGACGCGGACCGACCTTGAAGGCGCTGCAGTGGGCCCAGGTGACACTGGCAGTGGGACGTAGTGCCGCCATGGCGCTCCACGGATACGCCGTGGAGCTTGCGGCACTCACTAGAGTGCGATCATCCGTTCCGATCACTACGGGCTGTGCGAGCACCGAGATCTCGTCGCCAGATTCAGTGAAGTCGGAGGGCACCGGCTCATCGCTCGGCGAGGCGCAGCTGGAGATGCCGAAGAGCGCGACCGACATCATCAGTTTTCTGTGCAGAGCAGCGGGCCTGGGACGGATCCTGTGGTGGTGGGGAAGCTGTGCGGAAGCGAAGAGAGGGAGGCTCGTGCGAGCGACATGATATCGCCGTACACCGCGCCTGATTAGCTTCGACCTGACTTTGCGCCGTCGGAATTCGATCGCTTCACCCCGGCTCCATGCAGAGGATAAGCCGTACAAACGGCACCCTCCGCCCGCAGGGCGACGTAACGCATTTTCAGCGATCTCCCCGAACGCATCGGCGCAGCCCCGAAGGGCCGAACGGCGGCGCCTTTCGCGGTCGCCCAGCTGGCACGACTCACCCACGATCGACAGCGCGATCTCGCCCCCGCGCTGCGCGAGCAAGCGGCCGTAGCGCTGGGCCGCGCGCGGGATGCCGAGCTGTGGATCAAGCTCATCCGAGAAGGAGGAGAGCTGACCGCTGCCGAGGAGGGTCGCGTCTTCGGGGAGTCCTTGCCACCTGGGATCCGGCTGGCGGACTGACGGGCTCTCGATCGGTCAAGCCGTGTCTCAGCTAGCACTCACCGAACAGATACGCTTCACGTGCTCGAGGACCTGCACAAGACCAGCGCTGGGCGCAGCGAAGGGTCCAATCCCACCGTAACTCCCAACTGGTCGACGCGTCTCGCGCACCGGCGAGCGTGTGTCCACGCTTACGGTGTCTTCTCAGGAAGCCCCGCGAGCGGCCGCCAGGTGCCCTTCGCGTCAAGGACGACGAGGTCTCCAGTCGGACGCGTGTGCCAGTACAGCATGCCATGCAGTCGCGTAGTGCCGGCTACGAGCAGCCGAGACAGTGCGGGTGGCGCGTGGTCGAGGTCGAGCCGAACCACACCGGGTGGCCCGCTGTAGTCGACGCGCACGGGCGCCTGCAGGTCGAGGAGGTGGTCGGACGTGCGTAGCGATAGGTTGGCGGTGAAGAACTGACCGGCGTTGCAGGCCAGGGGCTCGGGCGAACCGGGGCCACACGTGACCTCCACCCCCACGACGTTGGATAGGCTGGCGGAGAGGCGCGTGGCCCGCGGCGTCCCGGCCGACCACGCGCCTGCGCGCCAAAACACCACAGCCTCACGGGTACCGTTGAGCTGCTCCGTAGCGTCTGCGACGGTCGCGCCCTCGATCACGGCCGACGGCAGCAGGCGCCTCGGCGCTGCGCAGTCGCACTGCACAGTGCCCGACACATGTTCGTCCCCACTGAGAGAACCTGGATCAGGGTGACGCGGGCCATCGAGGTCGCGTAGTGGATCGCTGCCACCCGATGAGGTCGCCTCGGTCGATACATCGTCCGCTCGCATGTCGTCCGCTCGCACGTCGCCCGCTACTGGCGGCACAGCTCCAGCAGCGGCTGCAAGTGAAGGGCGCGTGCTGTCAGGGGCGCCGTGGCTGCAGCCCACGAGCATGAGTGCGAATGCGATCAGGGCCCGCATTCGTGCGCAGGATAGCTGGTGCTCGGATTTGCGCGGATCTCTTGGCATAGCTTCGTCACGATGGCAGAGGTCAGTCGACGCGCAACGCTCTTCGTAGTTGTGAGGTTCGAGTAGGAGATGATGCCGAATGCAACGAACTGCGACACTCCCGGCATCACACCGTACGCAGGCCCGCCGCTCTGGCCGACAGCCCAGTCGGAGCTCGTTTCGATGAAGTTGGCGTTCAAGGTGAACGGCGAGGAAAGCCAGTCGTGGCCGAGCGAGACGCGAAGCTCGCCGAGCGAGACGCGCAGATCGTCGCCCAGGCCGAGCAGGTCACCGCCCAGGCCGAGCAGCTCACTGCCCAGGCCGAGCAGCTGGCCAAGCTGACCGAGCAGGTGGCCGAGCTCACGGAGCGGTTGGGCCGCAGCGCCGTAGTTCGGCTCCCGAAGCTCAGGCCGATCCACAGGCCGACGCGAGTGTCGAAGGGCACAGGTGTGTCCGCGGGCGCGAGATGGGGAGCTTTTTCAAGGACACGGTACGCGATGGCGTTGTAGGCCCCGCCGTTCGGCCTTTGGCCTGCGCTGACGGCTTGGGCGAGATCGCTGAAGTTGCGTTACGTCGCCCTGCGGGCGGAGGGTGCCGTTTGTACGGCTTATCCTCGAATCTTCGCCTGCGAAGAGGCGAAGAGAAGATTGGCCGAGAGCCCTCTCGCGGAGGGGAACCGCAGCAACGTCACCGCAGGCCTCCGTTGACACTTCGGGGCACCTCGCTAAAGCGAGGCGCGGATGTCCCCTTTGAACGGCTACACGCAGGATTGCGTCGCGTGCTTTCGGATCGCCGTGCTGGCCTTCGCCGGGCTCTGGATGAGCGGGGCTGCTGCCAAAGCCGACGATACCGCTGAGCAGTCGGCCTACCGCGAGACCGTCGCGGAGGCGCTCGAGGAGTACCAGGCGCAGACTACCTCGAGGCACATGCGCTGCTTGCACGCGCGCACGCGCTTTGGCCCAGTGCGCGCACCTACCGCGGCCTTGGGGTCATCTCTTTTGAGCTTCATCGGTACATCGAAAGCGTTTCGGCTCTCGAGCAGGCGCTCGCGTCGGACCGCAAGCCTCTGGACCCTTCGATGCGCGCGGACACCCAGCGCCTGCTCGCGCGCGCTTGGTCCTTCGTGGCACGGCTCAAGCTGATCGCGGAGCCACCCGACACGGTCGTGGCCATCGACGGCCTGGATGCAAAGGCGCTTTCCAGCGAACCGCTCCTTCTCGATCTGGGGCCGCATCAGCTCGAGTTCCGAGCACCGGGGCATGTTCCCGAGCGCCGCGCGTACGTCGTCGCCGGGGGCGAGAGTGCGACCTGGAAGATCTCGTTGCAACGAGTTGGAGCGCCGGCTCCTGTTGCGAAGCGGTCGGTTCCGCGCGAACCCTGGAAGAAGGTACTCAGTGGAACGGCTGTCGTGATGGGCGTCGCGGCCCTCGTGGCAGCGGGTGTATCCACGTCTCAGCACCATGACGCGGGGAAGCGCTATCGTCTGGTCGACCCGAACGATACTGAAAAACCGCGATACTTGCAGAAATGGGAGCAGACGCGTGCGCTTCCACTTGTCTTCGCAGGAGTCGGAGCCTCTGCGCTAACAAGTGGGGCCGTAGGGATGTTGCTGAGTACCCCCAACGGCCTCATGGCATCCATCTCCGCAGGAGTCAGCGGCGCGGCGGGCGTGGGGCTTGCGGCATGGGGCATCTTTGATCTGCTGAGCGGCGATGCTTGCGGAGCAGGTTCTCCCGATCGACAGCAGTGCTCGGATAGGAGCGAGCGCCGCGATCGCGGCGCAGTCATTCTTTTGTCGGCAGTGCCGTTGCTTGCCGTTCCGATCACGCAGCTACTGCGACGTAGGTCCGATGCCTTCGCAGTTACCCTACGCCCTCTTCCGCAACGAAGAATGGCGTTCTTCGACGTGTCGACGAGCTGGTAACAATGAGAGAGAGGTCTCCGATGAATCGCTTTGTGGTGGTTGCCGGCTTGTTCCTGGGCCTTTTGGCCTGCGGGGACGACGCAGACTCGACGTGTCTGACGAAGAACGCCGTGCGGGACGAGTCAGGCGCATGCGGGTGCCCCGCAGGCACTCATAGCGAAGTCAGTGTCTGCGTGCGCGACGACGCAGGGGTGGATGTCGCCCCGAGCACCGCCGCTGACGGTGGACGCGGTGAGCGACCGACGCGTGCTGACGCCGGGAGCGTCGATGCAGCCGGCAGGTCGGACAAAGACGCCGCTCCGAATGCCGCAACTCCGCTTGAGCAAGACGCTGCACAAGTGCAGAGCGAAGATGCAGCAGCGCCCGTCGCCACTCCAACCCAGCCAACGCCAGACGCTGGCATGCCGATGAGCATGATGCCGCCGTCGTGCGTGCCAACTGTGCCACCTACTGAGGTCTG
>JBEGTL010000039.1:0-27473 GCA_041179425.1 Pseudomonadota bacterium
CTCGCCGCAAGCAGCACGGACGGTCTGGCCGGCACGCACTTGCCCAAGGTCGCCGTCTCGACGGGCGACGTGGACGCGATGGAGTGTGTGTTGCTCGGCATGGGAATCCAGCAGAGCGAGTTCACGCTGCCCACGGGCAGTGGACGCGTTCACCTGTATCGCGCCAACGGCACCGCGATGAACAACGCGTGCACGGGCACGTACAACTTGTTCCTCAACTGCGCGGACAACAACAACGCGGGCTGCGTCAACAACCGCAGCGGCTGCTCGTGGACCAACCCGGACACCAAGCTCTACGCGAGCCAAGAGTCCATCAACGCGTACGACTTGGTAGTCTTCGACTGCGAGGGCAACGACCACTACACGCGCGCTGCACAGCCGCTTTCGCGTCTGCTCAGCTACGTGGACAACGGTGGGCGCGTGTTCGCGAGCCACTGGAGCTACGAGTGGCTCGACAACAACGGCACGCTCGACGGCGCGAGTGCGTGGACCAGTGCGGGCGGCCTCGACACCAGCGCGACGGCCTTCGTCGCGCTGCCCAGCGGCCCCACCGCGCGCCCCGCGGCCAACGCCGGCAAGAGCCTGATCTACCGCGACTGGCTCGACTGGCAGGGCGCGCTCGCGGGTACGGCGGCCGGCAAGCTCACGCGCCCAGCGACTCCTCAGCTCGTGATCACCGATCCGCGCGACGTGGCAGGACAGACGCCGGGCAACAGCACGGACGAGTGGCTGTACCGCAGCAAGAGCGGCGCGCGCGTGCAGCAGCTGTCGTTCAACACCCCGTACGGCGCACCCGAAGCCAACCTGTGTGGACGCGTCGCGTTCAGCGCGTTCCACGTGGCGGCGAGCTCGGCCGGTTCGACGTTGAGTACCAAGGGGACGGTGTTCCCGAACGAGTGCCCCGCGGCGAGTCTGACCGCGCAAGAAAAGACACTCGCGTTCATGCTGTTCGATCTGGCGACCTGCGTGTCCGACGAAGACCCGCCGACGCCCCCGTCGTGCACGCCCAAGACCGCGGCGCAGGTGTGCCCGGGTGAGAACGACGCGTGCGGCTTCTTGTCCGACGGCTGCGGCGGCGTGGTCGACTGCGGTGGGTGCGCGGCCGGCTTCTACTGCGACGGAAATGCGTGCCGCCCGCAGCAGTGCACGCCCACCACGTGCGCCGCCCTCGGCTTCAACTGCGGGAGCCACGCCGATGGTTGTGGCGGCATCGCGCGCAGCGCTGCCGGCACAGAGGGCTGCGGCGTGTGCAGCGGTGGACAGACTTGTGGACTCAACACACCCGGCATCTGCGCGGGCTGCGTGCAGGTCCCACGAGCGCGCGCGTGTCCGGCCAACTCGTGTGGTCAGGTCAGTGACGGCTGCGGCGGCACCTACGACTGCGGACCGTGCGTGTCGCCGGCCAGCTGCGGCGGTGGCGGGCCCAACCTGTGCGGGCCCAACAGCTGCACGCCGGTCGCACGCGCCACCGCCTGCGCGAACAAGGACTGCGGTCTGGTCGCCGACGGCTGCGGCGGCACCTACAGCTGCGGCACGTGCGAGCTGCCCGATACGTGCGTCGGCGCAGGCAAACCCAACGCGTGCGGCCACCCGAGCTGCACGCCACGCGCCATGGCCGAGGCGTGCACGGGTCTGTCGTGTGGCTGGGCCAGCGATGGTTGCGGCGGCGCCGTCAACTGCGGCACGTGCCCCGACGGTCGCGTGTGTGGCGGCGCGGGTCCCAACCAATGTGGCGCCACTTGCGCACCCACCACGTGCGCGGCCAAGAACGCCAACTGCGGATCGATCGCCGACCAGTGCGGCTCGCTGCTCAACTGCGGCGCGTGCCCGCCCGGTCAGGTGTGCGGCGCGACCACGCCCAATCAATGTGGTCCCGGCGAGACGTGCGCTCCACGCACCTGTGCCCAAGCCAACGCGCAGTGCGGACTGGTCGGAGACGGCTGCGGCAACGTGCTCAACTGCGGCGCCTGCACGGCTCCACAGACCTGCGGCGGCGCGGGCGTCAGCAACCAGTGCGGGACCGGCACCGGCGGTTGCAACAAGCTCACATGTGCCAGCCAGCGTGTGCAGTGTGGTGCCGCCAGCGATGGCTGCGGCGGCCTGCTCGACTGCGGCGGCTGCACCTCGGGCTCGTACTGCGAGAAGGGTACTTGTTACCCGTACCCCATCTGACGGTCGTGTTCGTTCAGAACGTCAGCTGGCAAAACAAGGGCACCTGCTTGCCGTCACGCAGCTCGCTGTAGGCGAGCTGGTAGAGGTCGTTGAGCTCGAAGCTGCGCGGGATTCTGCATGACCTTACCTTTGTGTGCGGAGGAAGAGAGTCGAACAGCCGTCAGATGGCGAGCGCCAAGGTGGTGGCCTGGTGAATGGCACGTTTGGCGTCGAGCTCGGCAGCCACGTCGGCGCCGCCGATGCGGTGCACCTTGAGGCCCGCGCCCACAAGCTCGCCCTCGAGCTCGCGTTGGGGCTCTTGCCCGGCGCAGATCACCACGTGGTCGACGTCGAGCACGCGCGTCTGGTTGCCGATGCGCACGTGCAAGCCTGCGTCGTCGATGCGCTCGTAGTGCACGCCCGAGAGCATCTCCACACGCTTGTCCTTGAGGCTTCTGCGGTGCACCCAGCCGCTGCTCTTGCCGAGGCGCTTGCCGAGCTCCTCGTCTTTGCGCTGCAGCAGGTACAGCTTGCGCGCCGAGGCAGGCGTGATGCGCACGACCTTCTCCACGCCGCCGGCAGCCGTGAGCGAAGCGTCGACGCCCCACTCGCGGTACCAAGCCGCAGGGTCGAGCGTGGTCGACTCGCCATCCTGCGCGAGGAACTCGGCCACGTCGAAGCCGATGCCGCCCGCACCGACGATGGCCACGCGCGGGCCTGCGACGACGCCGCGCGAGAGCAGGTCGACGTACGACAACACCTTGCGATGGTCGAGCCCGGCGATGGCTGGGCTACGCGGGGTCACGCCCGTGGCGAGCACCACCTCGTCGACGCCGTCTGCAGACAGTAAGGTCGCCGTGGCACGCGTGGCGAGCTTGAGCTCGACGCCCAAGAGCTCGAGCTGGCGCGCGTAGTAGCGCAGCGACTCGCTGAACTCTTCTTTGCCCGGGATACGTTTGGCCATGTTGAACTGGCCGCCGATCTCGTGGGCCTGCTCGTACAAGATGACGTGGTGGCCGCGTTTTTGGGCCTCGACCGCGAAGGCCAGCCCCGCGGGTCCGGCGCCCACCACCGCGATGCGCTTTTTGTGCGCGGTCGGCAGCGACACCAGCTCAAGCTCATGACACGCGCGCGGGTTGAGCATGCAGCTGGCGCGCTTGAGCGAGAAGGTGTGGTCGAGGCAGGCCTGGTTACACGCGATGCAGACGTTGATCTCGTCGCTGCGTCCCGAGGCCGCCTTGTTGACGAACTCCGCGTCGGCCAAAAACGGACGCGCCATCGACACCAGGTCGCAGCTGCCCTTCTCGAGCAGGCCCTCGGCCACGTCGGGGCGATTGATGCGGTTGCTCGCCACCACGGGGATCGACACCTCTTTGCGAAAGCGCTCGGTAACGAACGCAAACGCCGCGCGCGGAACGGAGGTGACGATGGTGGGGACACGCGCTTCGTGCCAGCCCACGCCCGTGCTGATGATGGTCGCGCCGGCCGCCTCGATGGCCTTGCCTTGTTGCACCACTTCGTCCCAGGTGTTGCCGCCGTCGACCAGGTCGAGCATCGACAGCCGGTACATGATGATGAAGTTTTTGCCGACGGCCGCCCGCGTGCGACGCACCACCTCGACGGGCAGACGGATGCGGTTTTCGATGCTGCCGCCCCAGCGGTCGGTGCGCTTGTTGACGCGCCGACAGGTGAACTGGTTGATGAAGTAGCCCTCGCTGCCCATGATCTCGACGCCGTCGTAGCCGGCCTCTTGCGCCAGCTCGGCAGCACGGACGAAGCCGGCGATCTGACGCTCGATGCCACGCTCGCCGAGTGCCCGCGGCGTAAACCGATTGATGGGTGCCTTGATGCGGCTCGAGGAGACCGACAGCGGGTGGTAGCTGTAGCGGCCGGCGTGCAGGACCTGCATACAGATCTTGCCGCCCGCTTCGTGCACGGCGCGGGTGACCAAGCGGTGTTGCGCCACCTCCCCGCGCCGTGTCAGCGACGACGAGAACGGGTAAAACCAGCCTTCCCAGGTGGGGTTGAAGCCGCCCGTCACGATCAGTCCGACGCCGCCCCGAGCGCGCTCGGCAAAGTAGGCGGCGAGCTTGGGGAAGTCTTTTTTGCGATCCTCGAGCCCCGTGTGCATGGAGCCCATCACGACGCGGTTTTTGAGCTGCGTGAAGCCCAGGTCGAGCGGCGCGAGCAGGTGCGGGTAGTGGGCCATTGGTCAGGACTCGATGCTGCGGGTTTGGTAAGAGAGCGTGGCGTCTGTGTCGGCGCCGCGCTTTTGGCTGATGGCGAGCGCGGCCTTTTGGTTGGGCCGGCCCACCACACGACGCTGATACTGCCGCTCGCGTGAGAGCGACCAGAGCTGCGCGACCAGCAAGGCCGCCCGCAGCGGCCGACCAAAGATCGCCTTGGCGTCGATGCCCGCGCAGAACGAGGGGCCGGCCCCCTTGGTGATGACCACGCGTACGTCGCGCCGCTTCTTGAGCGTGCGCTGCGCTGCCACCACGCCACGGAGCAGCGGCTCGTCGACGCCGTTGTGTTTGTCGGGCCGGTTCAGCGTGAGGACGGCGACGCCGCTGTCGAAGGAAAGTAAGACTCGGTCGGTCATCGCGGCTCCCGGTGGTGGTTGGGTCGGCAGTGCTACGGCTTGGGTTTGCGGCTCTTGCGCGCGGTCGCCTCGGGCAAGGCCCACTTGATGGCGGCGCGGAGCAGCTCGTCGCTCTGCGGGTGACCGCGCAGGGTGCGCGCGAGCGTGAGACTGCCGACGCACAGCGCGAGCGTGGCCAACGCGCGCTCGCGCGGCGTCACGCCGAGCGTGGCCGGGGCGTGTCGTTCGAACTCGGCGACCACCAGCTCGAACGCCTCGGCCATGGACGCGCGCGTGACGCGGTCGGCGCGCGTGAGCTCGGAGATGGTCGCCGGCATCACGCAGCCCGTGCTGAGGTTGTCGCGGTGGCGTGGCGACAGGTAGCGCTTGGTGGCGCGCGCCAGCCAGTCGAGGCCGGCGCTCTCGTCGAGCCCCACGAACCAGTTGCGGCGCAGCTCGTGGAGGGCGCGCTGGATGACCGCGGCATCCATCGCGCGCTTGGAGCGAAAGTGCGCGTAAAAGCCGCCCACCGTGAGCCCCGCACCACGCATGACCCGCGGCACGCTGGCGGCGGTGAGCCCCGCCTGACGAACCAGCCGCGCCGCCGACGAGATGATGCGCTCGTGGCTCTCCGCTTTGCCCTGGGCGCGCGTGGACGGCGGCGGTTGCTCGGCACGGGAGCGAGGCGTCACCACGTCGGGCGTGCGAGGGGCAGTCGGCATACTCGTATGAAGGTCTTCATATGATGGTCTTCATGCGAACGCAACGGCAGAACGCCGGCTGCCCCGCGCGCGCTCAGAACACGGACAGCCGCGTCTTTTCTACGAACAGTTCCAGGGCGCGCATGCCTGCGATGGAATTGCCCGAGCTGCCGAGTGCGGGCGACCATACACACAACGACAGGCGGTCGGGCAGCACGGCGATGATGCCCCCACCCACGCCGCTCTTGCTGGGTACACCGATGCGGAACGCGAACTCGCCCGCTGCGTCGTAGGTCCCGCAGGTGAGCATCAGTGCGTTGACACGACGGGCCTGACGGTCGGTCAACACGTGCTGATCGCGCAGCGGATTGCGCCCGTCGTGACACAAGTACGAGCAGGCGCGCGCCAGCTGCAGACAGCTCATCGAGAGCGCGCACTGATGAAAGTACAGGTCGAGCACCGGTGCGACGGGGTTGTCGAGCTTGCCGAAGCTCTTGATGAAGTTGGCCAGCGCGATGTTGCGAAACCCGGTGGCGGCCTCGGACGCGGCGACCTCTTCGTCGAACGTGATGTCCTCGTCGCACAGCTCCGACACGAAGCGACGCACCTCGCGCTTGGGGTCTTCGAAGCGCGAGACCAGGCGGTCGGCCACCGCGATGGCACCGGCATTGATGAAGGGGTTGCGCGGCACGCCCTGCTCGCGCTCCAGCTGCACGAGCGAGTTGTACGGGTCGCCCGACGGCTCGCGACCGATGCGGTCCCACAGGTCCTCGCCGACCTGCTGCATCGCCAGCGAGAGCGTGAACACCTTGGAGATGCTCTGGATGGAGAAGGGTACGCGCGCGCTGCCGGCGCTGTACTCACGACCGTCGGCCGTGCGCAGCGCGATCCCGAACTGGTCGGGCGCGATGCGCGCCAGCGCGGGGATGTAGCTGGCGACGCTGCCCTCACCAAACAGCGGCTTCACTTCGTTGGCGATCGCACCCAAGATCGAGTCGAACTTTCGAGTTTCCTCGTGCATGCGCGCATTGTACGCCGAGTGCGCACCACGCCGGCAAACGCAGCAAGCTCGGCTTTACGCGGCCGCGCGCGCTACCCTCCACGAACATGCTGCTGAGTGACGAACAGATCTTGGTGCGCGACGCCGCGCGTAGCTTTGCCCGTGAGCAGCTCGCTCCCTTTGCCGCAGCGTGGGATCGCGAGTCGACGTTTCCCGCGGCGGCGCTGCGTGCGCTCGGGCAGCTGGGCATGCTCGGGATGCTGGTGCCGCCGGCGTGGGGCGGGGCAGGGCTCGACCACGTGGCCTACGCGCTCGCCATCGAAGAGATCGCGGCAGGGGACGGCGCGACCTCCACCATCGTCAGCGTGCACAACTCGGTGGGCTGCGGGCCCATCCTACGTTTTGGCACCGACGCACAGCGCGAGCGCTTTTTGCGGCCGATGGCGCGCGGCGAGTGGCTCGGCGCGTTCTGTCTCACCGAGCCCGGCGCCGGCTCCGACGCGGCGGCGCTCACCACGCGTGCCATCCGTACCGATCGTGGCTGGCTGCTCGAGGGCACCAAACAGTTTGTCACGTCGGGGCAAAACGCGCAGGTCGCGATCGTGTTTGCAGTGACCGACAAGAGCGCCCAAAAGCACGGCATCAGCGCGTTCATCGTGCCCACCGACAGCCCGGGCTACCGCGTCGCGCGGCTCGAAAAAAAGCTCGGCCAGCGCGCCTCGGACACCGCGCAGGTGGTGTTCGAGGGCTGCGAGGTCGCGTCGGATCAGCTGCTCGGCGCGGAGGGCGAGGGCTACCGCATCGCGCTCGCCAACCTGGAGGGCGGCCGCATCGGCATCGCCGCGCAGGCGGTGGGCATGGCGCGCGCCGCGCTCACGGCCGCGCAGGCGTACGCAGGGGAGCGCAAGACGTTTGGCGTCACGTTGCTCTCGCACCAGGCCGTCGCGTTTCGGCTGGCCGACATGGCGACGCAGGTCGAGGTTGCCCGGCAGATGGTGCTACACGCGGCGTGCTTGCGGGAGGCCGGCAGACCCTGTCTGCGTGAAGCGTCGATGGCCAAGCTGTTTGCCTCCGAAATGGCAGAGCGCGTGTGCTCCGATGCCATTCAGATCCACGGCGGTTACGGCTACGTGGAGGACTACCCTGTCGAGCGCATCTACCGCGACGTTCGGGTGTGTCAGATCTACGAGGGCAGCAGCGACATCCAGCGCATGATCATCGCGCGTCAGCTCTGACCGCGCACGCTCCACCACCACGGGTCGCGCGAGGTTTGCGTTCGCTCTTACCTTTCGGGGTGACGATGGCCATGCATCGCTCGCCTGATCTGTACCGTCCTGGTAGGGTTTCCCGGCGAGCCGGTGTGGCAGCAGCGGCGGTGTACGGTGTGAGGCCTGACGAGGGTATGGAGACGGTAGTTCGCGCAGCGTACGTGGCACTCGTCGGCGCGGTACTCAGCGTCGCCCTCGCGAGCTGCTCCGACCCGGGCGGTGGCCCCGCGGCCTGTGCGAGCGGCCGTCCAGCGGGCCCCGCCACGTGTACGTACGACGCGCCGCCCAGCGTGGCGCCCGCGCTGCCGACGGAGGTCGGCCCCTCGCCCCTGCGCCGGCTCAGCAACCAGGAGTACCTGTTCGCCCTCCAAGACCTGTTCCCTGCGGTGCAGGCCCAGCTGGCGCCGCTGCCGCCGCTGCCCAACGACGGCGACGTGGGCGGGTTCGCCAACGCGGCCGAGGGCCAGGCACCGTCCGACGTTCGTATCGCGCGCTACGAGGCCATCGCCAACATGTACGCGGCGGCGGCCACGGTCGACAACGCGGCCGTCCGCGCACTGGTAGGCTGCGAGTACGGCTCGCCGGCGCTGCTCGAGGCCTGCGCCGCGCAGTTCGTGAGCACGACGGGAAGGCGCCTGTTTCGACGGCCGCTCGAAGACGTGGAGCGCGACCGGCTGGTGGTGCGCTTCGTGCGCTGGGCCAACGCGCTCGACTTCGAGGCGGCTGTGCAGCTCACGCTCGGCGCGTTGTTGCAGGCACCCCAGTTTTTGTACCGACCCGAGCTGCCCTCGGAGCAGACGGGGCCCGCAGACACGCTCGTCCACGTCGACGCGTACGCGCTCGCCAGCAGGCTGTCTTTTTTTCTCTGGGCCAGCGTTCCCGACGAAGCGCTGCTGGCTGCGGCGGCCGCCGATGCGCTGCACACCAATAGTCAGATCACCGCCGAGGCGACACGTATGCTCGCCGACCCGCGCGCCAAGCGTGTGCTGTGGGACTTCCATCGGCAGTGGCTCGGTCTCGACCGCGTGCTCGAGCCGGAGCACAACGTGCGGACGCCGGAGGTCGACGCCCGCTGGACTCCGCTGCGGCAACAGGCAGCGCACACGGAGAGTCAGCTGTTCGTGGAGAACGTCCTGACCAGCGGTGGCTCACTCAAAGATCTGCTGCGCAGTCGGCGCGCGTGGCTCAACGCCGACCTGACGGATCTGTACGGTCTGCCCACGCGTGCGAGCGACGACGGCAGCGCGTTCCGCGAGGTCGAGCTGCCCGCGAGCGAGCGCGCAGGCATCCTCACGCGCGCCGCCTTTCTGGCGGGCTACTCGCACCGCGGCGCGACCTCGCCGCCCATCCGCGCCAACGCGCTGCAGCTACGGCTGTTGTGTCGTACGCCTGCGCCGCCGCCGCCGAACCTCGACACCACGCCTCCGACCGCGAGCGAGAGCGATGGACCCCAGACCAACCGCTCGCTGTTCGAGGCGCGCACCGCGCCGCCGGTCTGTCGCACCTGCCACGTCGGCCTCAACGGCATTGGGTTTGGGTTCGAGAGCTTCAACGCCGCGGGCCAGTTCACGCGCCTCGATCACGGCCTTCCCATCGACAGCACGGGACACCTCTACGGCACCGATGTCGACCGCGACTTCAGCGGTGCGGTCGCGCTCTTCGAGGCGCTCGGCGACAGCCGCGACGTGCACCGCTGCGCGGTCCAGCAGTGGCTGCGCTACGCCCTCGGGCGCGCGACCATCGCGGGCGAGGCCAAGCTCATCGACGCGCTGACGGACCGCTTCATGCGTGACGGAGGCAGCGTGTTCGACCTGCTGCTCGGCGTGGTGACCTCGCCCAGCTTTCGTTATCAGCACACGGGGACCTAGCCAAAGCCATGCGCCTCGATCCTCCGCGATTCGACCCTGCGCTCGAGCGCCCAAGCACGAGCTTCGACCGTCGTCAGCTCCTGCAGGCGCTGGGCCTCGGCGCACTGGCCAGCGTCTTGCCGCGCGCGTCACGCGCCCGGGCCGCGGAGCCAGGCCCGCCCTCACGCATCGTGTTCTTCATTCAGCCGCACGCGCACGTGCCGCGCTCCTGGATGATGCCCCTCCCCGACGGCCCCGCACAGGGCTTGGCCGAGCGCACCCTGCTCGGTCTCACGGCCGACGAGTTCAGTCCCACGCTCAGGCCGCTCCACGCGTTTCGTGACCGGCTGCTGGTGGTCGAGGGCCTCTCGCACATGGCCGTGCTCGCCGACCTCACGCAGATCGACAAGCACGGCGGCGACCCCAACAACCACAACGTCGCGGTCGCCGGTCTGCTCACCGGCGTGCGCGCGTTGCAGCGCCCCGACATCCCGTGCACCGGAGGCGGCCGCTCCATCGATCAAGAGCTCGCGCGGCGGGTCGCGGTGCCGGGTCGGTTCGCTTCACGCGTGTACGGCGCCACCTACGTGCCCAACGCAGAGGTGGCACCGTTCTCCTTTCTCGACGCCGGCGTGCCCACGCCCATCGTGACCGACCCGACCACCGCGTTCGCCGATCTGATGGGTCTCGCGGGAGCTCCGTCGTTGTCGGGTCCGCCCACGCGCGCCGACAAGCTGCGGGCCATGCGCGGGTCGGTGCTCGACACGGTCGCGGCAGAGTACGAAGCGCTGGCGCCGCGTGTGGGCGCCGCAGAACGGCAGAAGCTCGATGCGCACCGCGGTCTGGTACGCGAGCTCGAGCTGAGTCTCGACACCAGCACCAAGGCGGCCTGTGCCCTCAGCTTCGACGGCAGCGGGGACAGCGTCACGCCCTTCATGCGGCTCATCCGCATGGCGCTGGCGTGTGACCTCACGCGCGTGATCACCTACGTTGCACCCGTCCCGCAGTGCCCGGAGTTCGGCTACCCGGCCGAGGCCACCGTACACGGGACCTACGCGCACGCGGCCGTGCCAGGCCTTGGTTCGTGCGGACAGTCGTACTCGCCCACTGCAGAGCAGGCGATGAACAGCCTGAGTGTCTGGTACGCCAACCACTTTGCCGAGCTGCTGCGCGAGCTCGACGCGGTGAGTGAGGGCTCGGGCACGCTGCTCGATCACACCACCGTGGTCTGGATCAGCGAGCTGGGCTCTCCCGCGCATCAGCACGACGAGGTGTTCACGTTGCTGGCCGGCGGCGGAAGCGGCTTCTTTCGCTCGGGGCGATACGTGCGTTACCCACGCACGCTCGTCAACCCACGCAAGGTCGCGATGGCGCCCGGGCAGCCGACGGCGCAGCTGGCGGGCGCACCGCTCGGGCCTGCGCACTCGCGGCTGTTCGTCAGCCTGCTCGAGGCGATGGGCCAGAGCGACCCGTGGTTTGGTCAAGAGAGCGTGCTCGGCAACGATGGCACCACGCTGTCGCTACGAGGCGCGTTGCGCGAGCTACACCGCTGACGCTCAGGTGTTGGTCACCGGCAACAGTAAGATCACGGTGGGCGTCCAGATGGCGTGCGACAACATAGGCGCGACCATCGACTTGGTGTAGTAGCGCTCGGCGGTCCACACGGCCCCGCAGACCAGCGCCAAGAGGCACACGATGAACGAGCCGCTGCTCAGCTGCGTGACGGCGTAGATGAGCACGCTGAGCACGCCCGCGTAGAGCCGGCCAAAGCGCGCGGTCAGCGCCTCGACCCAGGCGCCGCGCCAGAGCAGCTCTTCGGCCGACATGATGACGACCACCCAGGCCAGCGCGACGGGCAGCGACTCGTCGTTCGACTGCCGGTACAGCTGCGCCACGTTGCGAGCGAGCGCCGGGAACAGCCGCTGCGCCAGGTGATAGGCGGGGTAGGTGGCCGCGGTCATCAACACGCCGAGGCCGATGCCCACGCCGACGTTGCGCAGGGTGGGCCGCATCGCGCGCCGTAGAGCGTGCCCGCGCATGGTGAGCACGGTGGCCGAGATCAGCGCCGCGTATGGACCCATGATCCAGTAGATGGGAGACGTACCGAACTGATGCAGCAGCACGCCCCACACCACACTCATCGCCAGCAGCATCAGCGAGTACTTGAGCGAGCGCACCGGGGGCGAGTGGTTTTTGTCGACCTGAGGGTCGACCACGTCGTCATCGGCGTCGTCGAAGCTGTCGGCGGAGCTCGTCCGCGCGTCTGCCTGTGCGTCCATCGTCATGGGGTAGCAGGTCCTTCGCGCTTGGGGCTGACTCGATCGATGGCCTGCTCGATCAGCAAGGCTCCGGTCGACAGCGTGTCTGCCTCTTCGCTCAGTGCGCTCTGCAGAGCGTCGTCGAGCGGCTGCCGCTGGTGCTCGGGCACGAGCTTCCAGAAGCCCAAGTCCGGCGCCAGGATGTCGGTGCGCAGACCCTCGACGAGCTCGTCGGTCACGTTGTGATCGCTGCGCGTCACGAGCCGGATCCAGTAGCTCGACAGCTTGGGGCTGATCAGCGGCACGTGGTACATGCGCGGATTGCGACCGAGCAGCCTTGCGGTGCGCCCCAAGATCTCGCGTGCGGACACGACCTCGGGCCCGGGCAGCGGGTAGGCGCGACTGACGGCAGGCGCTTTTTCGAGGGCCGCGACGAGCGCGAACGTGACGTCGTCGATACCGATGGGCTCAGTCAGGCTCTTGGACCAGCTGGGCAACATCATGACGGGCAGCCGCGCGGCCAGGTCGCGCACCATCCGAAAGCTCTCGCTGCCGGCGCCGATGACCATGGTGGCCTGCAGCTCGATGGTCGGCACGCGGCCCGCCCGCAGCGTCTCTCCGGTGACCATCCGACTCTTGAGGTGACGCGATGGTTTGCCGTTGGGCGGCATGCCGCCGAGGTACACGATGCGCTCGAGCCCGGCCTCTTGCGCCGCGACGCGGAACAACGACGCGGCCTCGCGCTCGGCGACCTCGTAGTTTGCCCCGGTCGCCATGCTGTGGACGAGGTACACCGCAGCGGTGCAGCCCTCCATGGCTTTGCGGACGCTCAGCGGATCTTGCAGGTCGAGCCGTGTGTACTTGCGGCCGGGAAACTTCTCCGTGGCCTTGGCCGGGTTGCGTGTGCCGCCGACGACGCTGTAGCCGTGCCGCTGCAGCACCGGAAACACGTGCGAGCCAATGAAGCCAGTCGCGCCGGTGAGCAGGATGCTGCCACGCTCGTGCGGCTCAGCCATGGCGCACCTCGGACCTCTGCCCATCGTTGCTCGTCGCGCTGTCGAGCGCCGGGCCGTGTTGTCGCTGCACGCGCTCGAAGCAGCCACGCACGTCGATGCGCACGTCGAGGCCGTCCAAATGATCGTACATCGTGGCCAGGTACACGCCGAGCGCGAGGAAGTCTGGGTGCAGCTCGACCTTGCGCTCTTTGCAGCGCACGAACACCTGGTGGAAGGTGTCGACGAAGTCCTTCATCTTGAAGGACTGCCCCGTCTGCTCTGCGCCGAAGTATTTGCGGAACAAGTCCTCGGAGTGATCGATGTGCAGCGCCACCAGGCTGCGCGTGAACGTGGCGTCGTCGCCCGCGTAAAAGCCCTGATACAGCTCGCGCAGGTTGCGCAAGAACGCGGCGTCCCACACGCACACCCAGGGAGCGGGGTCCCAGCCGATGAAGCCGCCCTCCATCTGACAGGACGACGCGCGCAGGTCGAGCAAGGTAGGTTTGTCCGAGAACAGCTGCTGGAAGTACAGGGTCACCAGGCGCGTGGCGTTGGCTTGCACGCCTGCTCCCAGCTCGTCGCGTGCCGGCGGGAACGCGCCCCCAACAAGCTTGACGGCGAGCGGGAGCTTTGCCAGCTCACTCGCCCGCTCGCCTACCGCCTCGCGATACAGGCTGTTTCCGCGGGAAGTCATGAGCGCGCGTCCGCGCGACCAGATCTTTCCCATCGGCATGACGTCGAAAAACGCTGGCGAGACGAAGCTCGTCAGCTGACGAAGGTCTGCACTGCGGAGAAGTTTTTGGAGCATGGCTGAGCACGATACGCTTCAAGAAGCGCGCCAGTGAATTTGCTCACCAGTGTCCCCTGAATGTTAGGCAAACCTTGCCGCTAGGTTGCGCAACGTGGCGTCGTGGCGCGTGCGGCGCGGGGCATTTGTGCGACGGCGTGGCGGGGTGGTCACTGTGCCGAAGCTGGCACGCGCTCTCTGCCGACCGCACGCAGCGTCAGACTACTCGGCGTCGCCTTGGAACTGCTCGACGGGTACCTGGTGGCCGAGCGCCTTGGCGCGTGCGAGCTCTTTTTTGAACAAGTAAGGTTGCCAGTGGTCGCGCATGAAGTCGGACTTGAAGTCGCGGTACGAAGCGATGGCGCCGAGCTGGGACCACGTCCAGACGAAGTACCAGGCGAAGTCCACCTGGTAGCGGAGAAAGCCGCAGCGCGCGCTGCCCGGGTACAGGTGGTGGTTGCTGTGCCACTCGCCGGCGACGTAGCCGGGCCAGATCTGGTTGATGGAGAGGTCTTCGGTGTTGAAGTCGATGCCCTCGACGCGCGCGTCTTTGCCGCTGCCGTGGCCGGCGAAGTTGAAGGTGCGCACGCCCATGGCCCACACGTGCGCGCTGCCGAACATCGCGAGCGCCAGCGCGTGGCCGCCGAGCAGATAGAACGCGCCGTACCAGAAGGCCCAGTTGAGCGCGTAGTGCGCGATGGTGGACACGGGATGACAGACCGAGCCCCACTTCTGGTAGCTCGCGTACGAGTTGATGCGTAGGCCCGTGTGGCGCAGTAGGCCGCACAATCGCTCGTAGTCGCTATCGTTCAGGTCTTTGGCCACGCCCTGGTGGTTCACGTCGGCCAAAAAGCAGTACAAAAACCCCGCCTGGGCGTTGTACGGGTCGCCCGGTTGATCGGAGTAGCGGTGGTGCACGTGGTGCGAGATGACGTAGGTCTCCTCGGGCACGATCTTGATCACCAGGTTGCGACAGACGGCGCGAAAGAAGCCGTTGCGAAAGCGGTACGCGCGGTGCGTGGAGTAGCGGTGCAACCAGATGGTGCCGTGGGTGCCCATCACGACCATGCTGTACACGAAGCCGAGCGCGACCAGCGGCCAGCTGAAGTAGTACGTCGCGAACAGCACGAGCGGGATGGCCAGCGCCAGGTTGCTGGCCCAGGTGAACACCGAGAGCCAGTTCTTGCGCGACGCGAACGGGTTCAGGCGCGAGAAAAACTCCCGCCAGATCTCGCGCTGCGTCGGGACGTAGAGCACGCCGTCTCTGCGGAAGCCGTAGCTCGGCTCGTCCAACACACGATCCAGGAAAGGCATGAACGAGACCCTCTACACGTTCGGTGGGCAGCGGCTGGGCACCGCTCAGGACAGGGGCGCGATCGACGTCGCCGGCACGTTACCCTGCCATACGCGCCTACAACCAGCCAGATCGCCCCAGAGATAGACAAAACGCCGGTCGCCGGCGCCGGCATTCCGGGCCCACCAAAAAGGCCGTGGGGGACGCGCTGGTGACCGCGGGGACCGACGTGGGACCGCCCAGGTGCCTCGTTTACTCGGCGATCAGGGCCTCGAGCGCGTCGAGGTCGAGCTCCGAGGTCGGGGCATCGTCGTCGATGACCAGCTTGGCGAGCCTGCGCTTGTGCTCGTGCAGGCCCAGCACGCGCTCTTCGATGGTGCCCTGCGACACCAACTTGACCACGGTGACGGGTCGCTGCTGACCGATACGGTGCGCGCGGTCGCTGGCCTGGTCCTCGACGCTGGGGTTCCACCACGGGTCCATGTGCACCACGTAGTCGGCGGCAGTGAGGTTGAGGCCGGTGCCGCCGGCCTTGAGGGAGATCAAAAAGACCTGCGCCTCGCCGCGCTGAAAGCGCTCGACCAGACCCGCGCGCTGGCCCGCCGGCGTGCTGCCGTCGAGCTCGAGGTAGGTCGCGCCGATCCCTTCGACGGCCTCGCGCACGAGCGCCAGGTGACGCACGAACTGGCTGAAGATCAGCACCTTGTGGCCACGCGGCAAGAGGTCCTGCAGCAGCTGCACCAGTGCCGCCAGCTTGGACGACCCGACGCGCGCGTCGTCGAGCACGAGGCGCGGATGGCAAGCCAGCTGGCGTAGGCGGGTGAGCTCCGCGAGGATCTGCACGGTGCGCGCGCCGTCCTTGCGCCGCTTGCCCAGCGCCAGGCGCGCGTGGTCGAGCGCGGCCGCGTACAGGTCTTGCTCGGCCTGCGACAGCTCGATCAAGTGCACCACCTCGGTGCGCGGCGGCAGCTCGCTGGCCACCTCCAGCTTGGTGCGGCGCAGCATGAAGGGCGCCACCAACGCGCGCAGCACGGAGGCGCGCTCCTCGTTCTCGTAGCGCTCGATGGGCACCGCGAAGCGCGAACGAAAGCGCGCCCAGCTCCCGAGCAGGCCCGGCGCGATGAGGTGAAACAAGCTCCACAGATCGCCCAGGCGATTTTCGATGGGCGTGCCCGACAGCGCGATCCGAAACTCCGCCGACAGCCCCGCGACGGCTCGCGCGCGCAACGTCCGCGCGTTCTTGACCACCTGCGCCTCGTCGACCACCAGCGTCGCAAACGAGCGATCGGTGAAGCGCTCGAGATCGCGCAGCACCAGCTCGTAGCTGGTCACCAGCACCATGCCGGGTACGAGCTTGTCGAGCAGCTGCGCGCGACCGGGGCCACGGTACAGCTCCGCGCGTAGCGACGGCGCGAAGCGTGCGATCTCGGAGAGCCAGCCGTCGACCACCGAGGTGGGCGCGACCACCAGCGCAGGCCCTCGCGAGGCGCGCTCGGCCAGCAGCGCGATGGTCTGCACGGTCTTGCCGAGGCCCATCTCGTCGGCGAGGCACACGCCGGGCGCCCACTGGCTGCGCTGCAAGAGCCAGGCGACGCCGTGCTCTTGGTAGTCGCGCAGCGCGACGTCGAGCTCGACGTTCCGCGTGCGCGCAGCGTCGCGCTCGGCCTCGGCGCGCGCGAGGGCGATCCACTCCGAGCTCTGCGTGTCGCCGGCCTCGGTCTCTTCGCCGAGCGTGTCGAACCACAGCCGCACCGCCGCCGTGGGCACGGCGAGCCCGCGCGGACTCGGCATGAGCACCAGCTGCGCCTGGCTGAGGCGGTCGAACAAGGTCTGCTCGATCTCGACGAAGTCTTGCCCCTCGACCTGCACGAAACGCTCGCCCGTGCGCGCGGCCTCGAGCAGGCGCTCCACCGCGACCCGCAGCTCGCCGCGCTGGGCCCCGCCCGAGAGCGTGCACCAGTCACCGCGCTTGAACAGGCCGATCTTCAGGTCGCTGCTGCGGATGGTGTTGGCGATGCGCAGCGGGCGTGCGCGCTCGGCCCACTCGATGTCGATGGCGTCGCGCAGCTTGGCCGCACGCGAGAGCAGGTCGAGCGCCGCCTGGGTGGTCTCCACGCGATACTCGAACGGCCCGAGCGACATCAGCTTGTCGAGCTCGAGTGTGGGCACCACCGTCGCGGCCAGAGCGCGCTCGCGCACCAGGTCGCGGCGCGCCGAGCAGGGCAGGGTGTCGACCAAGCCGTGCACCAGCTCCGGCCCCTGCCCCGGTGAAAACAGCGGTGCGAGCGGGAGCGCGCGCACCGTGAGGCTCAGGTCGATGCCCTCGTCGAGGCGCGGCGTGATGCGCAGCAAGAGCTTGTCGGGTGCCGGCCGCTCCATGCCGTCGAGCGCCTTGGGCGTGGTCACGTTGGCGCTCGCGCGCAGCGAGGACAGCCAAGGGGCCACCTGCGGGTAGCTCTCGGGCGGCAGCACGCCCCGGAAGTGCTCGAGCGCGGCCAACAGTCGCTCGAGCGGCGGCGTCAGCGCACTGAAGGTGAGCGTGCCGCCGGCGTCGTCCCAGTGCAGCACGTACTTCACGTCGCGCTCGCGCGGCGCTCGCGTGAGCGGCACACCGGCCAGCGTCACCGTCAACGAGAGCCCCTCGGGCTGCTCACGCAGGGTCACGTGCAGCGTCTCTTCGCGCACACGGAGGAGCGTGTCTTCGCCCTCGCGCAGCACGTCGGGGTGCTCCACCAGCGAGCGCAGGACGATCAGATCGGCAGGCACGTACTGCACCGTCGTCGTGCGGGTGCGGGCGATCAGCGCGGCGACCACGGCCTGGTCGCGGTCGCTCGTCTGGGCCGAACGCGCCAGCTTGTGAGGCGACACCAGCTTGCCGGCCGTCACGCGGCCGTCGCTCGCGACTCGTTTTTGCAGCACTGCCACCAGCACCCGCTCGCCCTCGCTGCGCAGCGAAAAGACGACCTGCTCGCGACGGCTCTCGCCCGGCTCGCGCGTGGGCGACAGGGCCTGCAAAAAGCGCTGCCACGAGGGCACGACCGCGAACGAGGAGACGGCTTGGTGCAGACGATCGTCGGGGAGCAGGCAGGCATCGAAGATGCGCGCGGCGAGCGCCGCTTGGTGGAGACAGCGCGGCTGGTCGCAGGCGTCGCAGGTGCCTTCGAGCGCGCGCTGCTCGAAGCCGGACAGGTACACCGCGACCTGCGTGGGTGGGTCTCCGGCGCCCGCCAAGAGCGCTGCGCTACACACGCCCGTGTCCACCGCCACGCTCACCGGGCGCGCGGGCACGAAGCGCTCGGACTGCAGCTCGCCCAGCTCGAAGTTGGCGAACACGGCACGCAGCCTGCGCGCGAGCGTGCCGAGCTGCCCCGTGGGCAGCGTGCGCTGGTGAAGAGCTTGGCGCGCGGCCAGTCCCTCGGTGGCGGCGACGCGGCCCCGCAGGTAGGCGCGCGCCTCGTCCGCGGCGCGGTGCTGGGTGAGCAGACTCCCGCCGCGTCCGGCAGGCAAGAGGCCCAGGCACACGTCGGCGAGCGTGGCGGTGGCGGGCAGGCGCAAGCTGGCCGGCAGCGTGTCCTCGGCCAGGCGACCCAACAGGCGCTCGACCCCGTGGCGCGCGGCCCACGCAAACAGACCTTCGCCATCTTCGGGCACGGGCTCGACGTTGGCGAGCCGCGCCGGATCGTCTCCGCCCGAGCCACCCATGCCGAGCCACTTGCGCAGCTGCTCGCAGAGCGCTTCTTCTTCGCGTGCGGTGCAGTTCTCGGAGGCCCAGGTCGCCAGGTGGCCGGCCGACAGCACGTCGCGCAGTCGGTCGCCTTCGCCTTGCTCGTGCAGGGTGGTGAGCAGCTCGCGGACTTCTTCGTCCGCGATACGTTTGCTCAAGAAGTCCAGGCCCAGGTCGAGCAGCCCGCCGTCCGCGCTGCCGAGCAGTCGGGCACTCAGGTGGTACAGCGCGCTCTCCATCGGATCTGCTGTATACGTGGCTCTCCCCGCGTCGGCACGTCCTTGGCTCAGGATGGCGCGCGATGAGCGCGCATGACAGACCGCGCGGATGCGTGGTTTGACGCAGATCGAGCTCGGCGAGGGGGCCTATCTAGAGTGGCTCGAGCGCTGGCTCGAGCCCGAGGAGGCCGCACGCACGTTTGGCGACCTCGCGCACGAAGTGCCCTGGGAGGCGCGCGCGATCCGTATCTTCGGACGCGAAGTGATGCAGCCGCGGCTGGTCTCCTGGCACGGCGAGCCCGAGGCGGAGTACACGTACAGCGGCGTGCTGCAGCGGCCTCTGCCCTTTACGCCGACCCTGACCAGGTTACGCGTTGCGCTCACCGAGCAGCTGGCCGTGCCCTTCAACAGTGTGTTGTGCAATTTGTATCGAGACGGGCGGGACTCGATGGGCATGCACAGCGACGCCGAGCCCGAGCTGGGTCGAGACCCGGTGGTGGCCTCGCTCTCTCTGGGCGCCGCGCGCAAGTTCACGCTGCGCCACCGGCGTGGCCCCGCGCACGGCAAGCTCGACCTGTGGCTCGGCAGCGGCAGCCTACTGGTGATGCGCGGCAGCACGCAGCACGTCTACCGGCACGGTGTGCCCAAGGTGAGCACCCCGGTGGGGCCGCGCATCAACCTCACCTTTCGTTGGATCGAAAGCAGGTAACATCGCGCGATGTCGGCAGTCGACGCGCGTGAAGTCACGAGGACAGCTGGGCGGCGCGGGTCGCGCTTGCTCGCCTTCGCCGTGTTCGTGGCGGGCTGGTCCTGCGTCGACGTCGTGGGCGCGACGCCTCCCGTGTCTGCGCCAGAGCGCCCCGCGAGCGAGGGCGCCCAAGGGCCCGCGCGCCTGTTGTTCCAGGCGATCGTCGAGGACCAACCTGCGCTCGTGGACACGTTCTTTTTTCCGCGCGACGCCTTCGTCGAGGTCAAGGCCATGGCGCGCCCGGAGCGCTACTGGGACAAGCTGCACGCGCGCTTCGCGGCCGACATCCACGCACTGCACGTGCGCACGCCCGAGCTTGCCCGGGCCAGCTTCGTTCGCCTCGAGCTCACGGCGCGCGGTGGCTACGTGTTACCCGGCGAAGAGGGCAACAAGCTCCCCTACTGGGCCGCGCGCCACGCCTGGCTGCACTACCGCGTCGGCGATCAGCTCCGCAAGCTGGAGGTGCGCGTGCTGATCACGTGGAAGGACACCTGGTACGTGATCCACCTCAACGAGTTTCACTGACCCGTGCGTGAACGCGCGCGCCCTCGAGCGCGGCGGCCACTACGAGCTGGCCTCGTTTTAGGGTCACGGCCCGAGGAGCGCAGCGATGAGCCAGACGAGCGAGCAAGACCGGCGCGCGATGGGCCTGTTGGTCAACATCGATGTCGACGACCTCGAGCGCGGCGTGCACTTCTACACGGAGGGCCTGGGGCTCTCCGTCGGGCGGCGCTTTCAAGAGCGCTGGATCGAGCTCGTCGGCGCGAGCTCGGCCATCTACCTGCTCGAAAAAAAGCCCGGCACACAGGCGGCGACGGCGGGCCCCACGCGCAGCTACCAGCGCCACTGGACGCCGGTCCACCTCGACTTCGTGGTCGACTCGCTCGAGAAGGCGCGCGAGCGGGTGCTCTCTGCCGGAGCCAAGCTCGAGAGCGACATCAGCGAGCACCCGTACGGCCGGCTTGCCATCTTTTCGGACCCGTTTGGACACGGGCTGTGTTTGATCGAGTTCAACCAGCAGGGCTACGACGCCCCCGGCACCTGATCTCGGCTCAGAACGGGCCGCGACGAAACACGCTGCTGAGCGAGCCATCGGCCAACAGCTCGCTCAGCTCGCGGCGCTGCTCTGTGTCGAGCGCCTCGTGGATGGTCGACACGGTCGTGACGACCTCGCTGCGGACGCGGTCGAACGCGGTCTGGTACTGCGCCAAGAGCGCCTCCAGCGCCGTCACGTCCAGCACGTCGCTGCCGATCAGCGCGGCCAGCTCGCGTTTGTTCAAGCGCAGTCCACCACGCAGCTCGCGCATACGTTCGCCGGCTTCGTAGAGGCTGTTGGCAATGGCCTTCTCTTGCCCCGGGGTGGTGTCGAGCCTCGCAAACAACCCGCGCAGCAGGCGGCGTGGCCCGCCGCGCCGCCCGTGACGACGAAACCCGCCCCCACAAGGTCCGTCGCGAAACCTCGAAAAGCCTCGCTCGTAGTCGTCGCCCCAGCGCTCGCTGGCGCGCAAGTCGTGTCGACCCCAGCCGCCAAAGCCGTAGCGGTAGTAGTGGCGTCGCCGAAGCGCCGCGAACAATCCAGCGGCGCACACCGCGCCTACGATCAATCCCACCATGTTCGATCTCCTTGTCCACCCAGCATGCGTGGGTGCTGTGAAGGAGAGCGCGGTGACCGAGTTAAGATTTGTGAACCGTGGCCCTACGGCGTGTGGCGGAGAGCACACGGGCGAGGGTGCGGTTGAGATCGTCCATGCCCACCGGCTTGAGCAGCAGCTCCCGCACGCCGATTCGGCGCGCCTGCGCTTGCTCGTCCGGGCCGACGTTGCCGCTCATCATGACGATGGGCACGTCGGCACGCACTGCGAGGAGCTGCTGCGCCAGCTGAAAGCCCGACAGACCGGGCATGGAGAGGTCGGTCACCACCACGTCGTACGCCTCGGGGCGCTCGGCAAACTGGCGCAGCGCGTCGAGCGGCTGTGCGGTGCCGGTCACCTGGTAGCCGAGCACCTCGAGGATGTGTGTGCCGAGCGAGACGAGCACCTCTTCGTCGTCGACGAACAACACGCGTCCACCGCGCGGAGCGGAGACGCCGACCGGACGACCTGCCGGCGCCGCCGAGGCGGCGTGGAGCGTCGGGAAGTAGAGGCTGAAGGTGCTGCCGCCTTCGATCTCGCTGCGCCCCGTGACGGCCCCGCCCAAGGCTCGCATGATGCCGTGCACCATGGGCAGCCCAATGCCGTGGCTCGCACAACGCGTGGAGAAGAACGGATCGAACACGCGCGCGAGCGTGCTCGGGTCCATGCCGCGGCCGTCGTCCGACACGTGCAGGACGGCGTATGCGCCCGCGGGCAGGTCGCGCGCGGAGCCTGTTTTTGAGGCGGCGCGCGGCTCGTCGGTGCGCGAGCGAGGCCCGGCGAGCAAGGTGGTCCCGAGCCACACGTCGATGGTGCCCCCGCGCTCGCCGATCGCCTCGGCGGCGTGCGCGATGACGCTACTCACGACCTGCTGAATCTCGGCAGGGTCGGCGATGATGCCGGGCACGTCGTCGGCGAGCTCGGCGCGGACCACGATCTGCGGCGGCAAGTTGCTGCGCACTTGTTCGAGCGCCTCCGCGACCACCGCGGGCAGCGAGAGAGAGCTGTGGCGCGGCTGGTCGGGACGACTGAACGTCAGGATGCGCTGCACCAGATCGCCTGCACGCGCGGCCGACGTGGAGACCTCTTCCAGAAACACACGCGCCGGGTGACCGGCGTCGAGACAGCGCTGGGCGAGCGCGTTGTTGCCCGTGATGGACTGCAGCGCCTGGTGAAAGTCGTGCGCGATACTGCCGGCCAGCGTGCCCAGCGCCTCGAGCTTGCGTGCACGCAGCTCTGCCTCGGTGGCCAGGCGCTCGTGCTCGTCTCCGCTCTCGGCCCGCGGTGCTCGCGCGTGCGTGGCAGCGGCTCCGTCGCCATTGTCGTCCAGCATCGTCATGGGCGTGATTCCTCGTGGTCAGAAGGGCGCATGGTCGTGCGTCGAGCGAGCTCGCGCGCGGCCGATCGAAACACGGCGTAGACTCACGCTACGCCGCTCGTTGGGCCGAGCTAGCGCAAAGCGGCCAGCAGGTGCAAAGACGACCGGGGCGATTGGCCGCGGATTGGCGCTCGATCACCCCGAAGGGGTACGCCGAGGCTTGAACTGATGGAGCCAGTCGCCCGGGCGCACGACCTCTTCGTGGTACTCCTCGTGGGCGGCGCCGAAGTACAGCGTGACGCGCGAGTGCAGCGCCGTCTGGGGGCGGACATCGAGGCGACAGCGCGCACTTTGCTCGAGCGGACCCTCGAGAAACTCGTGCCCAAAGCGCCAGCAGTACGCGCTCGCGGTGACGCCGCTGCCGGCGCCCACCTCGAGTACGTAACGAACGGGTGCGCGGATGAGCGCGTCGAGCAAGCGGTGACCGGGCGCAAGCCACGAGCACAACACGAGCTCGGGCGAAAACTTCGCGATCGCTTCGGTCGCTTCGAGCGGCAGCACGTCGGCCCCCAGCGCGAGGCCCGGTACATCGACGCGTGCGAGCTCTCGCCGCTCGCGCGGCGTCATGCGCGCGCGCGGCGCGGCCCAGGCTCCCGAGTCGCTGGCCGTGACCTCGAGCGAGCGCGCGTGCGCGGCGAGCGAGCGCGCCAAAAAGCCGTCGCCCGCGGCGACCTCGAGCACGCGCGTGACCCCGAGCGAGACGATGGTCTTGGCGAGCTGGTGCACAAAACGCCGGGTAGGGAGCAAGTACAGCGGCCCGAGCGGCGACAGCTCGCACAGCCATGCGAGGTCGCTCGGGGACAGCCCACGCAACGCGAGATCGAGCTCGTCGGCGGAAGGCAGCTTGCGCTCTCCACGCACGTTCCACAGTGCGCGCGCAAACCGTGCACGGGCGCGCACGTTTTTGGCGCCGCCTCCGTGTGCCGCAAAGCCGGCGTGTGCGTCGGCCACGCGTTGGCGGCGCGCTTTGCCTGCGTCTAGCGAGGCGGGCTCTTGGGCACCCGAGCGTAGAGTCGAAGCGCGCCCTCGGGCACGCGAGGGAGAAAGAGTGCTCCGCGTCGGCATGGCGCTGCTTAGCAGCCCAGAGCAGCGAGCACGCGATCTACGCTACGAGGGAGTCTTGGCCGCGGCGGCCTTCTTCGGGGCAGCTTTGCGGCGCGCAGCCTTCTTGGCCGGCGGCGGTGGCGGGCCTTCGATGGTGACCGTGAGGTGGTGCTGCGCGATCTCCTCGGAGAAGCTGCGCTCACCATTGGCGAAGCGGATGCGAAGGGCGCCCTTCTCGGAAGCAACCACCTCACCCGCACCGAGCTCCGGAAGCTTTTGGTGGGTCACAAAACAACCGAGCTGAAAGTTCGACATGCGTCTCCCGTGGAAGCCAGCGACTCCTCAGGGGGTCGCCGTGCGTGCAGCCTACCACGGAAGGTCCCCGTGCCCTAACGACCGGTGCCCGCGGTCCGCCGGGGCGCAAGTCGCGATGCGGGCCACGTGGATGCGTAGTGCAGCTTGCAGAACGGGGGCGAAGGCTGTGCTCAGCGGCGTGTGAACGGCGGCATCGACGCCAGCTCGGCGGGCCGGCTGCCGTCACTGGAGTCTACCTTGACGACGATGGTGGTGATGTTGTCGCGCCCGCCACGGAGGTTGGCGGTGTTGATGAACTCGGTGACCGCAGCCTCGGGCCCGAGCGCGATGACCTCGGGGATCTCGTCGTCTTGCACGTAGCCGTGTAGACCGTCCGAGCACAGCACGAACACGTCGCCAGGCTCGACCTGGAAGAACTGCGTGTCGACCTGCACGTAGTCGCGGCTGCCGATGGCGCGGGTGATCACGTTCTTGTGCGGCGAGAGCGCCGCCTCGCTCTGCGAGATGATGCCTTGCTTGAGCTGCCACGCGATCAACGTGTGGTCTTCGGTGAGCTGCGCGACCTGCTCGTCACGCACGAGGTACACGCGGCTGTCGCCCACTTGCGCGACCACGCCGAACGGCCCGCACAGCAGGAGCGCAGAGAGCGTGGTGCCCATGCCCGCCTGCTCGGGGTCGTTCTGGGCAATGCCGAACACCATGTACGTCGCGGCTTGCACCGCGCTCTCGAGCAGCCGGCCGACGCGCCACAGCGCCTCGGGCGAGTGATCGCCTGCCTCGACCGCGCGCAGCAGACCTTCGCCCTGGCGCACCATGCCACGCACCGTGTCGATGGCTTCTTGGCTGGCGACCTCGCCGGCCGCGTGACCGCCCATGCCGTCAGCGACAGCGTAGAGCCCGATACGGTCGTCGACGAAGAAGCTGTCCTCGTTCGAGGCTCGGCGTCGCCCGACGTCCGAGAGGCCTGCGCTCCTGCGCACGAGTACCGGCGAAGATGGTTGCGGCGAAGGCACGGATACTTACCTGAGGTTACGGAACGCGGGGCCTCGAGCGCAAGATGCGAGCTGACGTTTCGTCGAGATGGCCAGGACAACCCCGCTCGACTAGAACACGCGCCATGCCCGACGCTGCGCAAATCGACATACAGCTTGGCGCCGCGCTCGACGCGGCGCGCCTCGGCGAGGCGCCCAAAGCGTGGCAGCTCTTTGCTCAATTCCAGCACGATGTCGCGCACTCGCGCGCCGCGGCCGCAGCCTTCTCAGAGCTGCTTTCGAGCGACCCGAGCTACCCCGACGCGCTGATCGTCGCCGAACGCATCGTAGGTGGGTTCGGCACCGACCCGAGCGTCATCATCCCCCTGTCGGCCGCGCTCCTGCGCGTCGCCGAGCTGCGTCCGAGCGACGAACCGCCGTTCGACAAGGGCCCCGCGCACCTCGCAGCAGGCGCCTGTCAGCGCTGCTTCGAGGCGCTCGACGGCAAGCAGCGCATGGATGCGCAGCTCGGTGGCTACCTGCAAGTGAACATGGCGGACGGCCTGCGCATGATGGGCCCCGAGCACGACGAAGACGCGCTCAATGCGTACAAGGTCGCGCTCGCCATCGACTCCACGCGCGGCGCGTGGTGGTTTCACCTGGGCCTCTTCTACAAGTGGCGCGGTCGCTTCAAAGAGGGCCTCGACGCCAACCAAAAGGCGTTTGCGCGGCTCGGCCCGCAGCGTCCGGTGCTGTGGAACCTGGCCATCTGCGCAACCGCGCTGGGCGAGGGCAAGCTCGCGCTCGAAGCGTGGGACAAGCTCGGCATTCGGGGCGAACTGTCCAGTGCCGGGATGCCCTTCGTCCCCGGCATGCCGCCCATGCAGGTGCGCGTGGCCACGCTGGGCGAAGAGACCGGGCAGGGTGACCCGCTGCCGCAGCAGGCGGTCACCTTCGAGGTCTTGTGGGTCCAGCCGCTCTCGCCGTGTCACGGCGTGCTGCAGTCGCCCACCGCGCGCCGCGCCAGCGTCGACTACGGCGACGTAGTGCTGTGGGACGGCGCCCCGGTGCGCCTCCACCGCGTCACTACGGCCGAGGGCCACACGCGCGAGGTGCCGGTCTTCCCCCTGCTGTGGATCTTGCGCCCGGGCGACGAGCGCAGGCTGCGCCTGATCGGCATGCAGAAGCAGCGCGGCATGGTGCAGGCGCTGGCCGGCAAGCTGTCCGAGCTCGTGGGCGAGGGCGTCGAGCTGGTGGTGTACGACGAGCGCTCCAGCACGGTCGCCGACGCCCAGCACCTGTTCTACGGCAAGCTCATCGTGCCGGCCGCGGTCGAGCTCAAAGACGTGGCACGCGCGCTCGACGGCGAGCTGCGCGCGCGGCCGGGCCTGACGCTCTCGGTGCCCACTCTTTACGAGCTGTTGGGCGTGAGTGAACAAGCTGGCAAGGCGCACCAAGCGTGGGGCGGCATCGAGCGGCTGGCCGAAAAACAGGGCATCCTCTCGCGCACCAAACGGTAACGTCGAGCGCGATGTCTGCGACACTGGTCGCAATGCGCTCTCGTCACTTCGCTCGCGCGCCTGACGGCGCGCCTCGACAACAGCGCGGCCTGTGGAGCTACCTGCGCGACCACCTGCCGGTGCTGCTCGTCGGCACCCTGTTCTTGCTCGCCACCAACGCGATGGAAAAAGCCATCCCTTGGCTGCTCAAGCTTGGGGTCGACGCGTTCAGCGCCGGCAACCTCGACAAGGTGCAAGAGACGGCGCTCTGGGTGGGCGGCTTTGCCGTCGCGGTGCTCATCACGCGCACTTGCTCGCGCGTGTTCATCTTCAACGTCGGGCGCGACATCGAGTTCACGTTGCGCGGCGAGGTGCTTGCGCAGCTGCATCGTCTGGGCGCGTCGTTCTTCGGCAAGAGCAGCGCGGGCGACATCATGAGCCGCGCCACCAACGACCTCGGGCAAGTGCGCTTGTTGCTCGGCTTCGGCAGCATGAACCTGGTCAACGCGATCGTGGCCTACGCCAGCGCGCTGGTGCTCATGCTGGCCATCTCGCCCAAGCTCACGCTGGTCGCGCTCATCCCGTACCCCTTCTTTTTGTTCGCGATGCGGATGTTCGTGCGCCGGCTCTACACGGTGAGCCAAGAGCAACAAAAGGTGCTGGGAAAGCTGTCCGAGCGCGCGCAGGAGTATCTGAGTGGCGTGCGCGTGGTGCGCGCGTACACGGCCGACGCGTTCGAGCGTCAACGCTTCGAGGCGGCCAACCAAGACGCCGTGCAGCGCACCATGGCGGTGGTCAGCCTGCGCGCGCTCATGACGCCGGTGCTGATGGGCATCAGCAGCCTGGGCACCGTGCTGGTCATCTACCGCGGCGGCCTGATGATCAACGCCGGCGCCATCTCCAAGGGCGAGCTGCTGGCCTTTTATGCCTATTTTACCCAGCTGGTGTGGCCCACCATGGCGGCCGGCTATCTGCTCTCGATCGTGCAGCGCGGTCGCGCCTCCTACGAGCGTGTGCGCGAAGTCCTCGATGCCGAGCCAGACATCGGGCCTGGCAGCGCCGC
>JBEGTL010000040.1:0-27003 GCA_041179425.1 Pseudomonadota bacterium
ACCCCCGCTGGTCGATGGCGCACACCGCACGCTCACCGCTGTGCTCGAACTGACCGAAGCGAGGTGTCGTTTCAACCGTGCTGCGCCACTCGAATGACCACCTCGGGCCATACCCCCGATAATCCACCCTTGACCGCTCCCTGCGGAGGTCGCAAAGACCAGTCGTGAGGAAGCGTACATGAACCTTCACGTAGATCGGTCGCGAAGCCCACGCCTGGCGCGCGCCATCCTGCAGCGTGAGCTGCTGCCCGGTACGCCGCTCGCCACCACGCTCAGCGCCGTCTTCGGCTCGCTCGAGAGTGTGGTCTCCGGACTGGTCGGACTCTCCGGCTACCGCGGCCTCATGCGCCGCGCGCTGCATCGTGCGGCCACCCGCTGCAGCTCTCTGCTCGCCATCGAGCCCACCTCGGGCTTCCCCCGCGATGGTTGGTCGTACCTCATCGCCCGCATCGGAGAGGGTCACGCAGAGGCGTGCGCGGCAGAGTTGCTGACCAGTGCCATCGAGCAGTTGTGCGGCGTGATCGGGAGAGATCTGACGTACAGACTGATCGATCGAACCTGGAAGGGATTGCCAGGGGAGCAGACCGCAGTCTGCGAGCCCGTGCTGGAGTCGAAGGTTTAACCCACTCGGTCGAGATCGGGCACGAGCACGTCTCACGTGCACGCTCACGTCTCACGAGCACGTCTCACGTGCACCCTCACGAGTCACGGTTACGAGCACGTGCGCGTGGACGACTACGCGATGTCATCGCGAGCAGGGGGCCTGAGCTGGGGCCGTCCGCTGCACCCTCGGCCGAGTCGGCAAGGCGAACAGCGCTCGTCGTCGTGCACGCGCACGTGCTCGTAACCGTGACTCGTGAGGGTACTCGTGGACGTACACGTGAGACGTGTTCGTGCTCGATCTCCTGAATCACTCCGCGCGAGAGGCGCGGTAGGTGGCATCCCCCGGCGACACCACCACCAACGCATAGTCCGACGGCTCCAGCTGCGGAGGCACCGCAAACTTCCCGCGGAACTTCCCCTCGGCGTCCGACACTGCGACGCCCAGCAGCACCGCACGCGGCTGCGCCAGCTCCGACAGCGAGATCTCCACGCGGAGCCCAGTCACCGGGACTCCCTGCTCTCCGCGCAGCTCTCCCTCTAGCTCGAGCGCGCCTCCTCGCATCACCTCGGGCAGATAGCGCGTGATGCGCAGCGAGAGAGGCTTGCGGTCGTCGTCGACGGCCAGCTCGGGTTCCGTGGTGCGCTGCGACAGTGTGGGCTTGAGGCGCGCGTCTCCAGTGCCGCGTTGCTGTCCTCCCTGTTGCATCTTGCCCTCCATCGCAGCGGCCTCGGCGGCGGCTTCGAAGGCGCGCGAGTAGCTCTCCTCGTACGCGCGGGGACGCGGCCAGGGGTCGGGCTGCTCGGGCTGATACGAAGGGCGATTGCCCGCCGCGTGCGCCTCGAGTCCACGCGCGGCGCCACCCAGGTCGAGCCGCAACCAGCCGGTGTTGGGCAGCTCGAGCTCGACCCACGCGTGCGCTTCGTTCTGCACGAACCGACTCGGGATGCCGAGTGCCTGCGCAGTGATCACGAACCCGTACACCCGATGTCGACACACGCCGCGACGGCCGCGCGCGAGGTCGAGGTAGATGTTGCCGGTGTCCTTGGGCGGCTGCTTGGACTCTTCGAAGCTGCGGAAGTGTTCGACCAGTACGCGCAGTGCGACGTCGACCGGCATGCCTCGCTCGATGCCCAGCTCGCGCGCGAACGTGAGGGCAGAGCGCTGCACGGACTCGGGCAACGGATGTACCTGGCTCGCGAGCGCATCGGTAGGCGTGCTGGGCAGCTGCGTGCCGAAGTAGTCGCGAGGTGCGTCGATGACGTAGGTCACGCGCACCTGACGCGCGGCGCCACCGCTCGCGACCGCGAACAGGTTGTCGGCACCGTCGCGCTCGACCACCAGCTTGGTCACGGGCTCGGTGGTGAGCTCGAGGATCCGCGACTCGGGCGACACGGACGGCAGCGGCACCACGTTGCCCTCGGCGAAGTCGAGCACGACGCTGCCCCAGAACCTGTCGCGCGTGCGCGCGTCGGGCGGTGTGCTGGTTGCGCCTTCGATCGGCACGGGCACCCGCGCCGGGTCGACCACACCGAGCACGGGCACTCCGTCGGCCAGCGCCACTCCGTCGAGCGCACTCACGCGCTTGAAGGGCGTGATGCCCGGGGTGAACACCTCGAAGTAGCCCAGCGTCCCCTCGAGCTCGGTGATGCGGTCGGGGCGAAACGCGGGCGAGCGACGGCCAGGCTGGTGGCTGGTGGTCGGCTCGCCCTGCCCGGCCAACATGGGCCGCTCCTCGTCCTTGCGCAGTGGGCCACCCCGCGGTGGGTCGACGGCGTTGCCGCCTGCGATCACGGGGGCTTGTTTGGCCTTGGGCACGAAGGCGGTCAGCTCGTCGACACGAAAGTCGGTGATGTAAGTCTGCGCGGGCTTGGACTCACAAGCCGCCAGCACGGCCAAGAGCGCAAGCCAACACACGGACCGCGTGCGCGTGCGCAGGCCGTGACTTCTCGGCCCACCTGCACCGTCGCGCGGAGAGCGGTACACTGAGCTTCGGCTCATACCTGGGGTCACCCACATCCTATGAACATTTTGCTCGCGATCCTCGGCATCTCCGCTCTCGTCATCGTGCACGAAGGTGGACATTACCTCGCCGCTCGCGCCTTCGGCATGCGCGTGCTGCGCTTCAGCATCGGGTTCGGGCCCACGATCGCGAAGTTTCAACCCAAGGATAGCCCCACCATCTTCCAGGTCGGCCTCATCCCGTTCATGGCGTACGTGCAGATCGCCGGCATGAACCCGGCCGAGGAAAACGACCCGGACGACCCCGAGCTGTACCCGAACAAGAGTGTGTTCGCGCGCTTCGTCACCATCTTTGCGGGTCCGTTCGCCAACTACCTCACCGCCTCGCTGCTGGTGTTCGTGTTGGCGACCATGGGTCACCACGGCGAGAACCCGCCGCACGAGCCCATGGAGGTCGAGAGCGTGCAGCAGGCGTCGCCCGCCATGAAGGCCGGCCTGCAACCGGGTGACATCATCGTGTCGGCCAACGACAAGCCGGTCAAAAACGTGATGGACCTGATCCAAATCACGGCCGACCGCGCGGGCAAGCCCACCACGTACGCCATCCAGCGCGCAGGCAAGCAGCTGGCGCCGTTCACCATCACCCCGTTCGAAGATCACGGGCGCGGTGTCATCGGCATCATCCCCAAGGTCGTGCTCACGCCCATGCCCGTGGGTCGCGCCATCGGCTACTCCATCGCGTACCCGTACGAGCTCACCGTGCAGCAGCTCGAGGGCTTTCGCATGATGTACAAGCAGGGCAGCACCGAGGGCGTGGTCGGCCCGGTGGGCATGGTCAAGATCGTCTCCAAGACGGCGTCGTTCGTGCAGCTCATCAACGTGCTCATCCTGATCAGCGTCGCACTCGGCATGTTCAACCTCATGCCGCTGCCCGCCCTCGACGGCGGACGGCTGGTCTTCCTCGGCTACGAGATCATCACGCGTCGGCGCGCCAACGAACGCATCGAGACCATGGTGCACACGGTCGGTCTGGTGCTCTTGCTCTGTCTCATCGCGCTGGTCACCCTGCGCGACGTCGCTGGCTGAAGGCGATTGTTCGACATGGTGCCGCGCGAACGCCTGGTCCTCGCCAACGGCCTGTCGCACCACGTGGTCGAGTGGGGCGACCCACACGCGCACGAGACCTTCGTGCTGTGCCACGGCTTCCTCGATCTGGCGTGGGGCTTTGCAGAGCTGGGTCCGCTGCTGGCGACGGCCGGCTACCGTGTGCTCGCCTTCGACTTTCGTGGTCACGGCGAGAGCGGGCGCACGCCCGAGGGCAGCTACTACCACTTCCCCGACTACGTGCTCGACATGCACGAGCTCTTGCCACAGCTGGTCGATGGGCCTTTCCATCTGCTCGGGCACTCGATGGGCGGCACCGCGTCGACCATGTACGCCGCGACGCACGTGGCCAACATCCGTACGCTGAGCTTGCTCGAGGGCCTCGGGCCCAGCGCCGAGGCTCCTGAGCGCGCACTGCCGAGGCTTTCGAGCTGGCTCGACTCCGCCGTCCGCGCCCGTCGCGAAGGCCCCGCCAAGCTGCGCGATCTCGACGACGCCGTTGTGCGCCTGTCCGTTCGCCACCGCCGCGTCGCGCCCGCGTTCTTGCGGCTGCTCGCCGAGAAGTCCACGGCGCCGCACCCCAGCGGCGAAGGCCTGTGTTGGCGCTTCGATCCCGTGCACCGCACGTTCTCGCCCGTGTCGTTCGATCGCGCGCGCTTCCTCGACTGTCTGTCGGCCATCACGGCACCGGTGCTCGCGGTGCAAGGCGAGCACGGGTTTCGTGCCCCCGACGATGCCGAGCGCATCGCACGGCTCGCCAACAACCGGCACGCCGTCGTCGAGGGCGCAGGTCACATGCTGCACTGGACCCACGGCATCGAGATTGGGCGCTTGGTCGTCGAGCACGCTCGCGCTCGGCAGTAACGAGCGCGCCGCACCACCTCGCGCGGGCGGCAGCGTCGTGTTTCGTTCCAGCGCGCGCTTCCACCCGACTGCGCTACACCTGCGTGCGGTCGACGCGCAGCTTCTGCGCGCGAACGAAACACGGCTGCGCGCGGCACAACACGCCGCGTAGCCAGGCGGAGAAGACATGCGCACACTACAAACCTTGGGACTTCTGGGCGCGACCTTACTGTTGGGAGCGTGCTCGCACAGCGGCCCAAAGGCGACCGCGCCCAACCCGCCGATGCCAAGGCCTGGATGATGGCGGTGATGTCCGACCCCGACGCGGCCACCAAGCGCTTCGAGGCCGCCAAGACCGCACTGGCCAACGACCCGCACGTCGACCCCACGCGCCTGGCCGCCATCGGGTACTGCATGGGCGGCGCGCTCGTGTTGCAGGCGGCGCGCCGAGGCGACGACCTCGACTTGGTCGCCAGCTTTCACGGCAACTACGCCACGCCCAAGCCGCTCGCAAAAGACGCCTTCAAGGGCAAGATCTTCGTCGCACACGGGGCCGCCGATTCGTTCACTCCGCCCGCGCAGGTCGAGGGCATCAAGCACGAGCTCGACGCGGCGGGCGCCAACTACGAGTTCGTCGAGTACGCGGGGGCCAAGCACGGCTTCACCAACCCCAAGGCCACCGAGCTCGGACAAAAGAACGGCCTCGACGTAGCCTACGACGCCAAGGCCGACGCCGAGAGCTGGGCCAAGCTCGAAGAGCTCCTGACCAAGGCGTTCAACTAGCGCTACGGGGTGAACCCGTACGCCGCGATGAGCTCCGGCGGGATGCGCCGGGGTTTGCCGCTGCCGGCATCGAGCAGCGCCCAGGTGGTCTCGGCACGCGCGCACACGCGGCCGTCGCGCTTGATCAGCGTGCGCCGCACAGAGGTGGCGCCGCTGAGCGTCTGGGCCCAGGTCACCGACTCGAGCTCTTCGTCGACCAGCGCCGGCAACAGGTACTCGATGTCGTGCCGACGCACGACCCAGAACACCGAGAGCCTGCTGAGCCCCGCCGCATCGAAACCGATGGCAGCCGCGTGCGCGATGGCCGCGTCGTTCACCCAGCGCACCCAGACCACGTTGTTGGCGTGCCCGAGGTTGTCGATGTCGCTGGGCAGCACGCGAAAGGCGTGGCTGTGCGCGTTGATGCTCGGCTCGAATCCAGCGCGATACGCCATATGGTCCTCGGCCTAGCAGCCGCACGGCCTTCGTGCAGGCTCGTCGGGGTGTTTCGGGCCACTCGTTCGTCGCTCGCTCGCCCGAGCGTGCGCAAGCGACCGGTAGAGCCGACACCCCCCAACAACTGCGCGTGACAACCCGACGCCTTCGTTTAGCCTCTGCTCATATGACCGTGCAGATGATCGAAGCGTACTACCGAGCGTTCAACGCCCGCGACTACACGAGCATGCTGGCACTCGTGGCCGACGAAGTGATGCACGACATCAACCAGGGGCCCCGAGAGATCGGCAGCAATGCTTTTGCCGTCTTTCTCAAGCGGATGGACGAGCGTTACAGCGAGCAGATCACCGACCTTGCGGTGTTGGCCGACGACCGCGGCGAACGTTTTGCGGCCGAGTTCACCGTGACGGGCAAGTACCTCGTGGCCGACGCCGGGTTTCCCGCGGCGCACGGCCAAAAGTACGAGCTCCCGGCAGGCGCGTTCTTCGAGGTCGACGACGACCGCATCACGCGCGTGACCACGTACTACAACCTGCGCGACTGGCTCGAGCAAGTGCGTGGCTGAGCTGGGCGGCGTGCGCATCCAAGTCGTGCGCGGCACGCTCGCGGAGCCCTACCTCGATGCTCTGGCGCGCCTTCGAATCGAGGTGTTTCGCGAGTTCCCGTACCTGTACGACGGCTCGGCCGAGTACGAGCGCGGCTATCTGCGCAGCTATGCGGCGTCGGCGCGCAGCACATTGGTCATCGCAGTCGACGAGACGCTCGACGCACCCGAGGTGGTCGGCGTGTCGACCGCCCTCCCCCTGTGTGACCACGACGACGCCGAGTCCCTCGCGCCCGCACTGCAACAAGCGGGGTACGACCCCGAGCAGACTTACTACTTTGGCGAGTCGGTGCTGCGACGCACGTATCGCGGTCGAGGCATCGGTCACGCCTTTTTCGACGCACGCGAGCAGGCAGCGCGTGCGCTCGGCTTTGCGCGGGCCACGTTCTGTGCCGTCGAGCGACCGGCCGATCACCCGGCTCGCCCACACGACTACGTGCCTCACGATGCGTTCTGGACACGTCGAGGCTACGTGCGTCGGGCCGACTTGGTGGCAAGGTTTGCCTGGCGCGATCTGGGTGATGCACACGAGACCCAAAAGCCCATGGTGTTTTGGCTCAAGGAGTTGGTCGCATGACGCTGCACGTCGCGAGCTGTGCCTACTCGATCGAACCCATCAAGAGCTTTGCCGCCTTCGCAGACAAACAATCCCGTCTGGTCGCCGAAGCAGCGCGCGCAGGGGCACAGCTGCTGGTCTTCCCGGAGTACGGCAGCATCGAGCTCACCTCCACCTTGCCCGACGCACAGCGCGGCGCGCTGGCCCGCGAGCTGAGTGCGCTCACACCGCTGCTCGCCCCCATGCTCGAGCTGTACAGTGAGCTGGCCAAACGACACGGCGTGTACATCCTCAGCCCCAGCTTTCCCGAGCGCATCGAGACGTCGGTCGCGCGCTATCACAACCGTGCCCACCTGCACGGCCCGAGCGGCAGCCTGGCGTTCACCGAGAAGCTGCAGATGACGCGCTTCGAGAGCGAGCAGTGGGGCGTGAGTGCCGGCTCCCTCTCGCGCGTGTTCGACACCGAGCTCGGCACGTTGGGTGTCGCCATCTGTTACGACAGCGAGTTCCCCCTCTTGGTGCGCCGTCAGGTGGCGGCCGGTGCCAACTTGATCTTGGTGCCCAGCTGCACCGACACGCTGGCCGGCTACCACCGTGTGCACCTCTCGTGTCGCGCGCGCGCACTCGAAAACCAGTGCTTCGTCGTGCAAGCGGTCACGGTGGGCGATGCGCCCTGGTCCATCCCGCTCGATCGCAACGTCGGTGCCGCCGGCGTGTACGGTCCCGTCGAGCAGAGCGTGTTTCCAGACGGTGTGGTGGCCCAAGGCAAGCTCAACCAATCGGGCTGGGTCTACGCAGATCTCGATCTCGACGCGATCGCTCGCGCGCGCCGCGAAGGCCAAGTGCACAACCATCAAGACTGGGACCTCGCGGCGCACCTCGAGGGCACCGTCGAGCACACCCGGGTGGTCTGAAGGGGGCACGGGCACGCGTACGACAGAAGAGAGTGGGCAGGTGGGTCAGGGCGAATCAATCCCCTCCCTCGGACGGGTGATCCCCCTTGGCGTCGACGGGACAGGTTCCCTACACTCGCCGCGTCCCATCCCCACTCGGCGTGCCACCGCTCGCCGCCAGAGGCACCCTCATGGCGCTCGTACAACGGTTCTTGGTCTCTGCTTTGCTGACGGCAGCCCTCGCGTGCAGCGCACAGGCGCGAGCACAAGACGCAGGTGAGTTCTCCCTCGACGATCCCGCCGAAGGCGAGGACCCCAAGGCGCCCGTTGCCAAGAGCGCCAAGCCTGCCGCGGGGCCCGAGCGCGAGACCTTACTCGGCGACGAGCAGGCGCTCGAAGAAGAGCGCGCTCCCCAAGAGCGTTTCCGCGAGACCACCGATCCGCACGAAGACCCCAACCAACGTTTGCTGTTTTTTGGCGCGGGCTGGCGTTTCTCACGCGTCCCCACGTGGATGCTGGGTGCCTATCACGTCGAGGCGGGGCCTGCCGTCAGCACGCCCGCGTCGTTCACCGCAGAGCTGGCCTTTCGCAAGAACGGCTTTCAGGTGACCCCCACGGTCGGCTTCACCAAGCTCAACCTCAAGGGCCCCTTCCAGCTCAAGGGCGACCCCATCGAAGACACCGAGTATCTCGAGGGCAAGTTCAACTTCCTCAACCTGACGGTCGCCCTCACCTGGTCCACCTCGTTCACCGACTGGTTCGCGCTCGAGTACGGCCTCGAGGCGGGCATCGGGTTGTTGTTTGGCGACCTGACCCGCAGCGAAGCCTACAAGGACAAGAGTGGCGCCTGGCACAAGTGCCCGGCGTGGGCATCCCAGTCCAACAGCTTGTTCAACCCCGATTTCCCCGGCACGCCCACGCGCGAGCAGCGCACGTACTGCGACCCGCCGCTCGGGCCGAGCGACGAGCCGCCGCCCCGCACCAACCCCTCCGACGAGGACGGTGCCCAGTACGGCGTCAAGGCCAAGCGCGGGCTCTTCCAGGGCGGCGTCCCCAACGTGATTCCCATCCTCGGGCCGCGCCTGTCGCTGCGCTTCAAGCCCATCCATCAGGTGGTGCTGCGCATCGACGTCCCGCTGCCCCAGGTGCCGTTTGGTTTCCAGGGCGGCGTGGCCGCTCAGTACGGCTTCTGATCTTCGCTCGCGCGGCCGAGGGCACGCTTCGACAGCGCGCCCGGCCGAGCAGTTGCTGTGGCTTTTTAAGCGTGCGACAACCCCAGCCATGCACAGAGGGCACGCGCTCGCGATTGCGACCGGTCATCGCTCGCACACCCTGGGGCGCGCCTTCTCGGTTCGCTGGCACGCGGCGCTGATCGCCACGCTACTGGCCATGGGCAACCTCGCCTTGCCCGTTGCGTCGCGCGCCGAGCCAGGCACCACCGCCGTTCGCACGGCCGCGCCCCCTGCGGCGCCGCTCAGCGACGAGGCCCGTCGACAGCTCGTGGTCGCGCGTGGCGAGGGGGTCGAGGTCACGGTCGCCGAGGTCGAAGACGTGCTGGCGCAGCAAGGCCCCAGCCTGCGCACGCGTTACCGCGACCCGGAGCAGCTGAAGGTCTTGGTGTCCAGCCTGGTGCGGGCCGAGCTGCTCGCGGTCGAGGCAGCGCGGCGCGGCTACGAACAACAGGCACCCGTTCGTTACACCGCCAAAGACAGCGCCGCGCAGGCGCTGGTGCGCGCCGAGGTCGAAGACCAGATCACGCCGCAGACCATCGCGGCCGACGACGTGCGCGCTTACTACGAGGCCCACCCGGCCGAGTTTCACCGCACGGCGATGCGGCGCGCGAGCCTGATCGTCCTCGACAGCAGCGCCGAAGCGACCGCACTCCAAGAAGAGGCCCACAAGGCTGACGCACGGGCGTTCGCCGAGCTTGCCAAGGCGCGCAGCAAAGACGCCGCCACCAAGGCGCAGGGCGGCGATCTCGGCTACTTCGCCAAAGACCCGGCCGACGACGGCCAGCTGCGCGACGCGACCCAGCCCAAGGTCCCAGAGAGCGTCCGCAGCGCCGTGTTTGCGCTGCGCGAGGTGGGCGACACCACTGCGCAACCGGTCGAGCTGGCCGCTGCGCAGGCGCCCGAAGCACCCGCCTCCGCACGCACGCCCGAGGGCGTGCACGGCCCTCGGCTGGCCATCGTGCGCTTCACCGCCGAGCGGCCCGAACGCCACGTCACACTCGACGATGCCGCGCTGTCGGTGCGCGCCAAGCTGTGGCGCGAGCGCAGGCAAAAGGCGCTCGACGAGCTGTACGCCAAGCTGCGCGCCAAGGACAAACCGCAGGTCTTTACCGACCGCATCTACCGCATCAGCTTCGACGACATGGAAAAGCGCCCTACCGGTTTCGCGCCCGACCCGCCCCCCTCGCCCAAGGCGCAGAAGGCATCGCAGCAACCGTCCAAGCCATGAGCGTGGCACCCGACGACGATCGCGAGCGAGGCTTGGTGCGCGAGCTGTTGGCCTCGCACCGGCAGCTCAATCAGAGCCACTTCAAGGGTGTCTTGAGTACGCCGCAGATCGCGCTCAGCGACGCCGTCGCGTTTTTGGCGCGCTGGCTGCGCGAGCTGCGCACCATCGAGGTGTCGCGCGACTTCCTGGCCAAGGCGGAGAGCTGGGGCGTGGTCATCGAGGTGCTCAAGCACGAGATGGCGCACCAGTACGTGCACGAGATCCTGCGTGAGGACGAGGCTCCCCACGGGCCCGCCTTTCGTGCCGTGTGCGAGCGTCTCGGCATCGACGGTCGCGCCAGCGGTCTGCCCCAGGTCGAGCTCGATGCGACCGGTACGCGCGTGCTCGAGCGCGTCCACAAGCTGCTCGCGCTCGCCGAGAGCGACAACCGCCACGAGGCCGAGGCAGCCGCCGCAGCCGCGCAGCGCCTCATGCTCAAACACAACCTCGAGCACGTTCGCGAGGGCACTGCCGGTGGCGAGTCACGTTACGGGTTCCGCCACCTCGGCCGTGTCACGGGTCGCGTGACCGAGTGGGAGCGACGCCTCGGCAACGTGCTGCGCGAGCACTTCTTCGTCGACATCATCTGGGTGCCGGCCTATCGGCCCGACGAACAAAAGCGCGGCAGCGTGATGGAGGCCATCGGCAGTCGCGAGAACCTCGACCTGGCCGCGTACGTGTACGACTTTTTGGTGCGCACGGGCGAACGGCTCTGGCACACCCACAAACGAGCGCACGCCATCGTCGGCAACAGCGACCGACGTGCGTACCTGGCCGGCGTGATGAGCGGCTTCGCGCAGAAGCTCGCGCAGCAAGCCAAGGCCCACAAGGCCGAGGGCCTGGTCTGGGTGCCACACGCCGAGCTCGCCTCCTACACCAAAAAGCGCCACCCGTACCTACGGACCATCTCCCGCCGCGGTCATCGCCAGCGCGACGTGTTTGCGCACGGCCAGAAGGCCGGACGCGAGCTGGTGTTGCACAAGGGCGTGACCAGCCGCAGCGGTGGCGGCGAGACCAAGCTATTGCGCGGCTGACGTTGGCTCACGCGGTGACCTGACTGTCTGCTCAGGCCGGCGGAACATCGAAGCGCAAGATGGCCTCGCCGGCGCGCACGAACACCACGCCCGTGGGCGAGACCTGCATGTCGGTGGCGCGTACCGGTAGCAACACGCACTTCCCCTCGCCAGCCAGCGGAATACGGCACAAGAGCGGCGTCAGCGCGTCGGCGACCACGGCCGCACGATCGCCGCTGGCCGTGGTGACGTAGACGTTGCCCGCATCGTCGACGCCAGCTTGTTCGAGCCGCAGATCTGAGAAGCTCTGCCGCGCGAGCGTCTGTTGCGCGACCACGACGGGCCCCGCCATACGCAGCACCGTGATGTCGCGCGGCAGCTGGGCCTGCGTGATGTCGCGCGTAGCGTGAATATCCATCTGGATGCCGGAGAGCCCCGACGGGCCCCCCTCGAACACCACGATCACCGGGCCCGTCATCGGACCGGTAGAGACGCGACCGAAACCAGAGTGCGGGCCGTACGGAGCTTTCCCGAAAAAATCGACGGCCCGTGTCGTGGAGCGCGGAGACCTGCGGATCAGAGCGGCTTTTGCGCCAAAAAGAAGGCCATCGGCGTGAACACGTCGAGCTCGCCCGAGCGCACCAGCGCGTCCGCGCCCACGTTCAAGAAGTCGGTGATCTGCGCGGTGCCCTTGGGCGCGATGCGCGCAGCCTCGAGCGTGCGCGTGAGCGCCTTGACCATCACCTTGCCGACCGGCGAGCGGCGCAATCCCGTGTTGGAGAGCTCCTTGCCACTCAGGCTCAGGTACCAGGGCGTCTCACGGTCGCCCTCGTGCGCGCGATCTTCCACGTCGAGCACGCGGAACCCCGCCTGGTCGAAGCACTCGAGGGTGCCCGCGATGTTCCAGATGTCGGGCAGGCCATTGCCCTCTTCGATGTCGCGCTTGAGCTTGACGTGCTCGGCGTTGTTGGCGTCGTAGCGGTCGGTCAGGCACCACTCGTAGATGGCGATCTTACCACCGGGCTTGAGCACCCGAAACAACTCGCGGAACAGGGCCGTCTTGTCGGGTGCATGACAGGTGGCCTCGAACGCGTACACGGCGTCGACCGAGCCATCTGCGCGCGGGATGTTCATGAAGTCGGCTTCGACCACGTCGCACAGCTGGTCGAGGCGCGCGCGACGATTGTATTCGCGCACCTTCTGGACCTGGTAGCCGTTGATGTTGACCCCGGTGATGCTGGCGCCGGACAGCCGCGCGATCTCGCGCATGGGACCACCCACGCCACAGCCCACGTCGAGCACCTGCTGTTTGCGCGCGAGGCCGAGCCGGTGCGCCAGGTAGTGCTGATGGCGCGCGATCGAGACCTCGAACCGCTCGCCCCGATAGCGCGGCGCAAAGTGGAACGAGTCGCCCCAGCCCTTCTCGTAGATGTCGGTCGCCAGGTCGTAGTAGCTGCTCACCATCTCGCCGTAGCGAGACTTGCGGCTCTCGACGCTGCCTCCACCGTTGTCGTGAAATGCCCGGTAGTCGCTCACGGTGGTTCGCACGTCGCCCTGTGCGTGCCCCGCGCGTGTCTCAATCAGCTCTGCCATGGGCCCGCATGTACCCTCGGCCACGCGAGAGCTCAAGCGAGCAACGACGTGTTCCCGCGCCTCGTGCTCGGCGCGAAGGTCGGAGCAGCGTCCGCTGAGCTCCAGGGTCGATGCGGCTCCGTGGAGCCCAGCGCCGTGGGGGCACAGCGGTCATCGCGGTCAATGTTTGTTTTCGCGCGTTGGTGGTGGTCTGGGTCGCCCGTGTGCCATAAGAAGCGGAGCAGGTCCGCCCCCAAATGCCCCTAGAATCCGTGAAAAACCGGTCGCTCGCCGACCAAGTCTTCGCCCAACTCGCCACCGAGATCGTCGGCTCACGCTACGAACCGGGCGCAGCTTTGCCATCCGAGCGCGAGCTTGCCGAGGTCTTTGGTGTCAATCGACACGTCGTACGCGAAGCGCTCAAGCGCCTCGCGCAAGCCAGCCTGGTGAAGATTGCGCAGGGTGGCCACACGCGCGTGCTCGACTACCGGCGACACGCCGGGCTCGAGATGCTCACGCTGTTCGCGGAGTACGCGAACGGCAACGAGCAGATCATGGGCCACTGGTTTGCGGTGCTCGAGATGCGCGCGTCGATGGCGACCGAGGTGGTTCGTTTGTGCGCGCTGCGCGCGAGCCCCGAGCTGCGCAAAGAGCTGGTCGAGATCGCCGAAAAGATGCGCTCCAGCCGCGACCCTCAGGAGATCTACACGCTCGAGGTCTGGTTTTGGGAGCGCGCGCTCGAAGGCGCCGACAACATCGCGTACCAGCTCGCCTTCAACAGCTTGATCAAGAGCTCCATCCGCATGGGTCACGCGGCGCGCGAGATGTCGGTCCAAGAGGTGAAGAACTGCGGCTACCGCGTCTCGCTGGCCGAGGCCATTGCCGCCGGCGACGCCGACCGCGCCGAGACCGAGACACGCGTGCAGATGCGCCGCGATCTCGACAAGCTCAGCAAGCTGTTCGGGCGCCGGCGCACGGCCGACCAGGCTGCTGTGGCGGCGTCGGCCAACGCCAGCGCAGCGCCCGGTGCAGTGCAGGGCGCACGCGCGAGCATGAGTGCTGGCCTCTCCGCGGCGGTCAAAGTGACTCGCCCCCTCAAGCGTCCGCGGGCCGAAAAGCCGTAATCGCGACGCCTAGTCGCCATTTGCCGATCCGCAACGAGTTATTCTCGTCGGTTCGAACAAATGACTATGGCTATGCGCGGTTACTCACGATATGCGAGCTCTCGGAGGAATCCTTCGCAGAGGTAGGTTCGTCGTGACCCGATTCGGAATGACCGACGACGAGCTGATCAGCCTGGAGAGGCTCGTTCTCTCCGCGATCGAAGGTTGCTGCATCCCGGACTGGGAGCTGGAGGCACTGCTCGGCTGCTCCCGCGTCGAGGCGCGCCTCTCGGTGCAGACGGGTCTGCGCGGCAAGAGCGACCGCGACGGCCGCTTCGTCGACCAGCTGGTGGTCTTGTTGAGTGCGCTCGCGGGTTCCGCGCAGCCCGGGTCGCCGGCTCACCCTCGCGAGGCGCTTCCTCGAGAGGCGATCGACGCGACGGAGCTGCACCTCTTGTTGTCGAGACTCCTGGGCGACCCGAAGGAGCTTCCCCGACCACCCCACAGGCGCGCTCCGGAGCTGCAATCGCAGATCAAACTGCGCGTACCGCAGCCGCTGAAGACACGCGCCAAGCGCCCCGCCTGAGCGTCTGTCGCGCGCTCGAACCGCGCCTTGGCACCGCGTGTGTAACATTCCGCCAACAACACATGACGCTGCTGTCCGGGGACGCAAGCGGCCAGACCCGATGTGCGCCACCACCCCGCGTGTTTCGAAAGCTGTTTTCTCGTGGCTGGGACCAGGGTATCCGGCAGACGATACCGACTCAGACTACGGAGGCAGGTACGTGAAGCGGACCCACGCATGGATGTTCTGTCTGACTCTGCTCGCGTGCGCCGACGAAGGCGACGACACCATGCAGGTCGCCGAGAATGCGAGCACGCCGCCGCTCTCGTTCGAGTCCAACACGCTGCTCGAGGTGCTCGCCCTCGACTCGTCGTCGTGCACGGACGACGCCAAACGACCGCAGGCCGGCTTCGAGGTCTACCAAGACGCCAGCACGTTCCGCGCGGCCTACCTCACGGCGCGGCCGGGCGCGTCCACCGTGCCCACCGTGGACTTCCAGCGCTACGTGGTGGTCGGTGCATTTCTCGGCCTGCAAGCCAGCTGCAGCGTCGACGTCAGCATCGTCAGCGCGACCAACAAGGAAGAGCGGGTCGAGGTCGACGTCAAGATCGCGCGACCTGAGGGCTGCACCGGTGCGGCGGCCACGTCGTTCCCGTTCACCTTCGCCCGGCTCAACCGCATCGACAAGCCGTACGTCAGCATCGAGCGCACCGAGGCCAAGCCCTGTCCCTGAGCGCCTGCTGACACCGTTGCGCTCGGTACGCGCGCGTTTGCACGGGTGTTGTCGCTCGACCGGGCACGGGGCTTCGTGTTAGCCCGAAGGAGTGACCTGCCTCTTCGTTCGCTCCTTGGCGCTCGGTCTGTGTGCGCTGTCGGTAGGCTGCGGCGACGACGAACCGCACGCGGTGCCGCCGCCCGCACCCGCCGACACCAGCGTCGCGCCGCCCGCAAACGACGCGGGTCCCATCGTCAACATCGATGCCCGTGTGCCGATGCGCGAAGCGGGCTCCATCACCCCGCCACTCGCTCGGGACGCGAGCGTGCTCGACGAGGGCGGACGGCTCAACCTCATGGACGGCGCCAGCAGCGGGGTGTCGCTGCGACTCATCACCTACAACGTGGCAGGCCTGCCCGAGGGCATCTCGCAGTCGATGCCGCAGCGCAACAGCGCGCTGATCAGTCCGTTGCTCAACGGCTACGACATCGCGCTGCTCCAAGAAGACTTCTCGTACCACGCACAGATCGTCAGTGCGTCGATGCATCCGTACGTCTCGCCCGCCGACACGAGCGGCAACTCGCTCGGCGACGGTCTGAGCTTTCTCTCCAGCTTCGCGTACAGCGACTTCCAGCGCGACGCGTGGACCGACTGCAACGGTGTGGTCGATAGCGGCAGCGACTGTCTCACGCCCAAGGGGTTTGCCTTCGCACGCTTCTCGATCGGCAGAGCCTCGGTCGACGTCTACGACATCCACACCGACGCGGGCTCGGCAGCAGGCGATCAGACCGCACGCGCCAAGAACCTGCGGCAGCTGGCCGCCGCCATCACCACACGCTCGGCGGGGCGCGCCGTCATCGTCGCCGGCGACAGCAATGCGCGCTACTCGCGAGCCGGCGACACGGTGCCCGAGCTGCTCGACGCCGCCTCGCTCAGCGACGTCTGGATCGTGCTGCACAACCAGGGCCAGCGGCCCGCGACCGGGGTGCCCGTGGTGTGCTCGGCCGACGACCCCAACGATCGCGCCTGCGAGCGCATCGACAAGGTCTTCTATCGCAGCGGCGGTGGCGTGACGCTGCAGCCGCGCGAGTACGTGGTCGAAGGTGCCAAGTTCGTCGACGAGAAGGGCGCGCAGCTGTCCGACCATCGGCCCGTCTCGGTGGTGTTCGACGTCAGCACCGACTGAGCCGGAGAGGCGAAGTCGAATCCTCGAGGGTTGTTCGGGCGCTCCGGAGAGCGCAGACAGGTCGGTCGTCGTGAAGCTCGATTCTCTTCCGGTGTTGGTCGTGGGCGGTGCCATCGGCGGCGCAAGTACGGCTCTGTTGCTCGCGCGAGCCGGCGCCCAGGTGACCTTGCTCGAGCGAGCAAACGACGTTCGCGCCGTGGGTGCGGGCATCGCGCTGGCCGAGAACGGCCTGGCCGTGCTCCACGCGCTCGGTCTGTCGGCCGACCTCGCACGCAAGAGCTCGGTGGTCACGGGCGTTCGTGTCGTGGACAGCCACGGCCGCACGCTGTTCGCCCCGGTCGGAGGCGTGCCAGGCCAGGCACCTCACCTGTTGATGGCGCGGCGCAGCGACCTCTACGCGCTCTTGAACGAAGCAGTCGCCAGAGAGCCTCGCATCGCGACGTATCACGGCGTGTCAGTCGACAGCGTAGACGACGAGGGCACGGTGCACGCCCTGGCAGAGAGCCAGCCACGCTCGTTCCGCGCGGCGCTGGTCGTGGGCGCCGACGGTGTCCGCTCGTGCGTGCGGACGTCCGGTTCGTTCGGCGCCCACGGCCGCGTGGTCCGCTGCCTACGCCCCCGCAGAGGCCCTCCTGGCGAGTATGACGGGCTTCGATCAGCTGCTCGTCAACGACGTCGTGCGCGTGCGCTGCGCGCGCTTCTACGACGGGCCACGCGTGTTGGTAGGCGATGCGGCGCACGCGATGGCGCCCAACCTGGGCCAGGGCGCGAACTCGGCGCTGGTCGATGCGGCCGTGTTGTTGGACGAGCTGCGACGGGCGGACACGCTGCTCCAGGCGCTGGTCGCGTACGATGCGCGGCGTCGGCCCAAGGTCGAGCAGGTGGCGAGCACGGCAGCTCGACTCGGTACGCTCGCCGAGCTGACGCATCCGCTGCTGCGCTTCGTGCGCGACCGCGTGTTGATGCCGCTCGCGAGTCTGCGTGACGGTAGCGCTTTGACGCGCGCGGCCTGGCAAGAAGACCCTGCGACACTCGGTGCGCTCTGCTGAGTCCGCGTTCAGCGGGGGGACTTGCTGGCGACCAGGAGCTTGTGCGCGATGTCTTCGAGCCGGAAGTACTCTTGCGAGTGGACCAGCACGCCCTCGATCTTGGCCGTGACGAGGGCGTGGAGAGCTTCGAGCTCGGCGAGCGTGAGCAGCACGGTGCGTTGGGTTTCGTCGGGCGTCATCATGCTGTTTTGTAGGGTCTACGGCCCTTCTGGCAAGCCTCAACTGGCCAGGCGTGCGCGCTCCCCGCGAGAGCGCTCGACCCGCTGGGTAGCGGCCCGCGTGAAGTCGAGGATGCTGGACGCGACCGCTTGCGGGTCGCGCAAGGGGGTCGCCGACAGACCTATTTGCCTCACGCACACCGAACGTGCGCGACACAGCGTGGCCGGCTCACGTTTTTTCGGTCCGTAACGCTGTGCACCGCTGGGTGATCACACGCTCGAGATGAGCCTGCTTGGTGGCGGCCAGCCCAATCTCCGAGAGTCGTGTCAGCGCGCGCGTCACACCGTCGCAGAGTGTGTCGAGCATGCGCTCGGTGGCCTTTTGACGAACGCCCACACGCTCGCCGAAAACGACGAAGTGACTGGCCTTGAGCTTGTCGTCGCGCCCCTCGAGCGACAGGGCGAGCGCGCGATCGCCATAGGGTAAGGTACTCAGCAGATCGTAAGCCGGCGTCAGCGCTACGCGTCCGTCGACAACGCGCACACTCACGTTCTTGCCGTGCAGGTCACCGTTGGCGATCAAGTAGGAGTAAGCCTGCAGGCGCAGCAGCTTGAGGCGCTCTGCGACGGGCGCGGAGCAGACCTCGAGCGCGCGCGACACGTCGGAGAGGGTCACGCGATACTTGTCTGCAGGGTACCGATCGAGCAGCTGGCAGGCGTCTTCTTGATGCAGCTTGAGCAACGCTCCGCTCTTGTCGGGCAGCCGATCGAAACGATCGACCAACAGGCCCGACTCGCCGTCGCGGTCGTGCACGACGCGCGTCTCCGCCACCTCGATGCCCACCGCCTTGGCCAGGCGCATGAAGAACTGTTCATTTTCCACCAGCCGCGGGAACTCACTCGGACTGAGCTTGAGGATGTGCGCCCGCTTTTTGTGCAGCGCTCGCATGGGGAACGAGATCATCGACGCCGACACCTTGGGCTGGACGCCGGCGATGGCGACGTCTCCTCCACCGGCCTCGTAGCGTAAGCTCTCGGCGAGCAGCTCTCGAAACGAGAGCTCACTCAGCTTGCCCGTGTCGGCGACGGGCCCCTGCTCTTTGGGTGCGCCGCCGGACACTGCGATCGATACGTCTCCCACCGCGTCGCCACCGCTCGCGAGCAAGAGCGAGAACAGGTCGTCCTCCGACGTCTTGAGCGAGCGCACCAACGCACGCAGCCGCAGCCCCTCGGGCAAGAGGCCCGCAAAGAAGGTGTGCAGGTTGGTGCCGAACACCTCGTAGGGCTCGCTGCGCACCGGCAACGAGAACGCGACCGCGCGGAGAGGGTCGCCTGCGTGGGCAGCGACGTAGGCGTCGCCGTAGCCAAAGCTCGCGCCGTGCTCGCTGCGCGTGAGCTCGCCCACCCGCTCCCTGCCTTTGAACACGTCGGCGCTCTCGGCAAAGCGCGTCTTCACGCCTTGGACTCCGGCTGCTGGGGACCCGACAAGTCAGGCGCCTCGCTGAGCAGCTGCTTGCCCTCGCGCACGTGCAGCTCGAGCCCCAGCACGCCCAGCACGGCCAGCACCTTGTCGAGCCGCACCGTGTCTTTGCCGTGCTCGAGCTCGTAGAGAAACGCGAGCCCGACCCCCGAGAGGTCGCACAGCGCAGCTTGGTTGAGCCGGAGGGAGCGACGCCGCGCGCGCACCAGGGCGCCCAAACGTTGCGCGGGCGTGAGGGGGGCGGGCTGTGAGCTGGATCCACGCGATCGCATTGATACGTGGCTAGCATGGCCGAACGACACTCGACTATCAAAAAAATCCACGCCATCGCATGGGTTCACACGTACGACGGCGCCAGAGGGGCTCGCTGCCACAATATCCATTCGATGGGATGGATTTCGAGCCAGGCTACATTTCGCAGCCTCTTGGCACTCGGGTAGATCCCCTACAGATACCAGCCGAGATCCAAGAAGACTCCTGCCACGAACATCAGATCTTGATGTGGGTCGCAGGCACCGCGCCGCCAACAACCATCCAAGCCGATCGGACGAGCGAAGCTGCTGATGGGTACAGACAAGCCGACCCGCGCTCCCACTCCCAACAAGAAGCTCTCGAACGCCCAACGATTGCCGAAGTCGAACTGCGGGATCAACACGTGGGTGCCATACATGACGAAGTCGCGAGTCACATCCCTCGTCTTGACAAAGGCGTACTCGAGGCTCGGGCCTCCAAATATCCCTCGCATGTTTCCATCTCTACCTAGAAAGACGTGCAGACCCAGCGCGGCACCGAGGCCCCAGTGGAGCTCATCATCCCGGTCGCGCCCCAGGAGGAAATAACTGGCAAGGCCCGTATTGAACGAGCGCAGGCGAAGATAGCCCGAGACCTTCTTGCCAATCTCGAGGGTAGGTGTCAGCCCGAACTGCAGCGATCCCAGCACGTCGATGTGCAAGTTGACGATGGAGTCTGCAGACGTCTCTCGCTGGGGCTCGCTCGGAGCACTGACCACGAGCTCGGGCTCGTGCGTCACCGGCTCTCGTCCCGGAACGCACTGCCCTTGTGGTGTGCACATCTCCCCTGCAGGACACAGCGGGTTGCACACCGAAACGCAGCGACCTCCAAGGCACGTGTAACCGCTCCGGCATGCGGGGAGGCACTGATCCGTCGGTGCACTCCACGAACGTGATGGAGGAGCCGAAGGCGGCGGCAGATCCGGCTCGGTACGCACGCAGGTCCGGGCCCCCGTGCACAACAGACCAGCCCCGCACGGCGGTGTACAGACCGGCAGGCACTCACCCTGTCGACACTCGAACCCGGATCGGCACTCGGGCACGCACTGCAGATCGGACGGCTGCGTCTGCCAATCACCGGATGCATCGTCTTGCGCCGAGACGCCGTTGGTAGTCATAACCGATGCCGTGAGCATCGACAGACCAGCCGATAACCATAGCCCGGCGACTCTGTTCTTCACACGCGCGTGCGCGGGCGCGCTGCGACACACTGCACTATCCTTTGTCCGCTCGCCCGATCGGGGGCGCGCTTCGACGCTCGCGCACGCCTGAGCACCGCGTCTCGAGTCCAGCCCGATACCAGCCTTGAACGCCACCCTAGATCTCCTCATACGGTGTAGCCCACTAGGCTGGCCCGCCTCCTTCGTCAATGACGGCTAACGCTCACGACACCAAGTTGCTGCTTTTCCGCGCTGGACTTGCGACGGCCGGCATCCTCGCCTTGCTTCCAGCTGTAGTCTGGCTCGCGACCATGCTCGATACGCAACCTCTGCCAAATCTTCGCATCGCCGGCAAGCCCGTGCCGATCGAGCAACCGTTGTCTACGTTTCTTGAACAGACGGCCGAGCAATGGGGTGAAGAGCGCTTGCTCTTACAGACCGGCTACCACGTTTGGCGCCCGACACGGCAGCAGCTCGGAGCCGAGCTGTCAGTCCAAGAAGCACTCGACGAGATCCAAAACGTCGGCCACTCGTTCAACCCCCTCTTGGTGCTCAGAGATTGGTGGATCGCGCACCTCGGCAATGGCCACGACCTCTCCTGGCGAGGTCATATCGTCAACGGAGCAGCACTCGACTCGTACGTGCAGACTGTCCGGGCCGCAGTCGATCGCGCCCCGGCGCCTGGCAGCTTCGATCCAGACGATCGGCCCATACCCGGCCTACCCGGCGAAGCTCTCGACGTCGAATCGACCAAGTTCGCAATTCAGAGCGCAATCGCGCGCGGTCACAAAGACTTGCGAGTAGAAACCCTGGTCACATCGCCTCCTCGCTCTTTCCGACGCTTCGCGCCAGCGCAACCCAGCACCGGCACCTTGCCCGCACAGTTCGGCACCGGCGTTTTAATGATGCGCCAGGAGACCGAGTACCGAGCGGGAACCAAAGGCCGTGCAAACAACATCGAGCTTGCAGCACAACGACTACAAGGTGCGGTCCTCATGCCCGGCGCCACGCTCTCGTTCAACCAAGTCGTCGGCAAGCGTGACCCGGGACGGGGGTTCGCACCTGCGCTCGAGTTGATCAACGGAGAAGTCGCGATGGGAGTCGGCGGCGGTGTTTGTCAGGTGGCAGGCACTCTCCACGCGGCGGCTTTTTTTGCAGGTCTCAAGATCGAAGAGTTTCGGCCGCACTCACGACTCAACCAGTTTGCCTACCTGCGCCCAGGCCTCGACACCGTGGTCGCCTGGCCCGAACATGTGACCGACCTTCGCGAAACCAAGGACCTGCGCATCCGCAATCCGTACCCGTTTCCGATCTTGATCAAGACGTCCATCCTTCCTGCGGAGTCTGGATCGAGAGTCGTACGTGTCGAGCTGTACGGCAGCGCAAAACCGTATCGTGTCGACTGGAGCTTCGAAGAGCTCGAACGCGTACCGGCAGGGGAGATCCGTCGCGCCGATGCGTCACTTCGACGAGGGCAGCAACAAGTTCAACAGGACTCTCTCCAGGGGCTCGTCATCCTGCGCCGACGCACGATCTATACCCCCACGGCCCGCATCCAAGAAGACGTCCGCGTCGCGTACCCACCCACGCCGCGCATCGTCCTCGTCGGCAGTAGCTGAGCTCGAAGCTACAAAACTCGTCCCCGCCAATGCTAGCTCGTGGCGTCAGCGTTTTGGTGCGCCCTCGGATTTTCCCATCGCCGCCAGGTAAGTGCGCGCGAAGACCCGACCGAGGAACACACGTTGATACCGGTTACCGTCAGTCAGAGCTTCATGCATGCTGACGAAACGGCGCCACAAGCGAGCATCGGTGGACTCTTTGGCGCGCCGGCGCCCCCAGAGGCCTGAACCTCCGCTCTCGGACTCGACGCCCTCAGCATCTGCGATGGCCGCTGGTGACAACGAATCGACCAGCAACTTGGCGCCTTCCATCGTGGCCTTGAACAAGGCCAGCTCGTGCGTGACGACCTCGCGAATGGTCTGCTCCAGCTCCAGCAGCCGCTCGTCCCAGTTTGCCTTCGGGTTCAAGAGATAGGCGAGGATCGCTCGACCGTTCTCGCTGTGCAGGACATTCTGGCGAGGTGAGCGGCCGAGCCACCGCTGCCGCACGGTGTCCTGCGCATCGTTGATCTCGGCGAGCGATTGCGTGAGCGTCTCGAGCAGACCGAGGATGCGGTCGAGCGTCAGCCCGGTGTCGAGCTGAAGCTTCGCCGGCAGAACGTCACGCGCGATGTCCGCGACCCAGTCGCGCACCTCGAGCACCTCCGGGCGACGCGCGGGCAACCCCAGGCGTTTGAGCAACTCCCGAAACTCCGGCTCGCGAGTGATGTGCGGGTAAGCGCGCTGGAGTTGATCGGCCAGCGTCGCGCGTTGCGGCCCGCTCGCACGCTCGAGTTCCAGCGCGAGCTGCTCGAAGAGCGTGCGCCAGGCGTCTCGGTACGATGCGTGGAATATCGGTAGTGGATGCGCGTGCTCGCCCGGAATGGGCCGACCCGCACCCGGCGTGTGCGAAGGACGCAGCTCGACCGACTGAGCCAACGCAGCTCCGGGCGTCGTGGGCGGGCCAGCAGGCACACTCGGCCGCGACGCGTACTGGCGCACGTCTTGCTCGCCGGGGACAGCCATTCCAATCACCGACGCACGTCCGAGGACACGTACGTCACCATGCTGGGCAGGCGCAGTCGAGCTGCGCTCGGGCACCGAGGACTCGACGCGCTCTCGGGCTGCCGGTGCAGCGCTCGAGGGCACGGCGACAGGCCGATGAGATGGAGCGCCCTCTGCCGACTGCGGTACCTCCAGGTAGGCGGTCTTGAGAGAAGTGTCTGGGTCGCTCAGCGTCGGCTTCTTTTTGCCGCGCCGCCTGAGGTCCGCTTCGGGAACGTGCTCGCGCGAGAACCGCAGCCGTAGCTCGCCAATGGTCAGGGTCGCCTGGGAGCTCAGCTGGATATCCTCCCCGCCCATGACTTCACGCCCATCGATGAACGCGGGGTTGGTCGCACCCAAGCTGAAATAGGTGATCTCGCGGTCGTCGAACCGAAGCGTGCCTTCCCAGCGCGAGACAAACGCCTCGGGCAACTGCAGCTCCGCGAAGGGGCTTCGTCCCACGCTGATCGGCGAGTCCGCAAACGCATAGCGACGAACGCTGCCGTTCGCGCTCTCCACCGTCACAACGAGCGGAAGCATGGGTTTCCTTCGTGCGGGCTTACGTCCACGACGTCCCCTGCGCAAGCGGTGAACGCAGCGGTACTGGCCTTGAAGAGTCATGCCTGATCGGCAATGCTCGCCGGCCGTGAGCTTCGTTTGGAGTAAGTCTTGAAGACTGCGGCAACCAGGCACCGCCCGCTAGGGTGCATCCTGGCGCTGTTCGTCGGCCACTTCGGCTGCGCGAGCGCGCCCAAGCCCCTCCCCGCATGCGATCGCACAGAAATGGTCGAGCTCCGGCTGGCACCCATGCCGCAGCTCAACCCTGACCGCGAAGGCTACGCGCGGTCCGTCGTCGCTCGCATCTACGTGCTCGAGAGCCCCGACGCACTCGCCCACGTCGGCTTCGAAGATCTGTGGGCGCAGCAGGCTGGTGCACCCGCTCCGGCACTCGCCGCCGTCGTAGGCCCCGACGAGCTCACCCTCATCCCAGGTCGCACCGAGACCAAGGTCTTCAAACGGCCGCCCAAGGCCACGCACATCGCGGTGGTGGCCAAATTCCGAGAGCATCACCCCGACTCTGGGTGGCGCGCCCTCGCGCAGCTGCCTACGCCTAGAGACCCATGCCAAGACCCGGCAGGCCCCCGACTCACGGTCGAGCTACTGAACTATTCGCTGCGTCTTCGCTGAGAGAACGCTTGGAGACAGACGATGTTCGAAGCTGAATTCGACGCAGACGAAGCGGACATCGACGAGCGCCCAGTTCGCAGGTCGCTCGGCCAAAAGAGGTCCGTGGTGCGCGGCCCCAGCCTCGGCGCCCTGCAGCGGCCTCTGAACGACGCCGTGCGACCGTGTCTCGTCGAGCTCACCCACTTGTCCGCGCGCGAGCGAAGGACGCCTCCGGACGTCGCGTACACCCACGCGCGCAAGCTCTTGACGACCACCAAGCTCAAGCTCGAGGGCCTGGCCCTTCCCGCGGCCGACGTGACGGACATCCACTACGCACTGGTGGCGTTTGCCGACGAGGTCATGCAGCTCCACTCGGGCGCGCTCAAAGAGTTTTGGCGAGCTCACCTCTTGCAGCTGGAGCTGTACGGAGAGACGCGCGCCGGTGAGGGGTTCTTCGAGCGCCTCGAGCGCGCGAAAGCAGACAGCCGTCTTGGTGTGCTTCGCGTCTATCAGCTGTGCCTCATCTTCGGGTTCCACGGCATCTACGGACAGCACGGTGAGTTAGAACGAGAAAATCTCCTCGATGAGCTCCGAGCCGTTCTCGGCGATCAGGCAGGCCGATCGTCGCTTCGGCTTGCTCCGTACGGCGCGCGTCCCTCCGAGCCCGGCGTCGATCGCGTGCGCAATCGGTTGTTGATCTGGCTGGCCGCAGGCACGGCCGTCGCAGCGGCGGCTTGGTACGTGGGCATCGCGTTCACCCTCGATGCCCAGCAGCGCACACTCCACGAAGCCATCCGGCGCGCGCACGAAGACCTCAAGGTCGGCCTCGTCGCGAGCGGCGAGTAGGAGACTCTGATCGTGAACAGCAAATCTCTCGGCATCGCACTGGCCATGCTGACTGCACTCTTTGTTGGCTTCGCCTGGTGGGTCTACATTGCTGCGGCAGGCAAGCTGCACTGGGTCGTCCCCCTACTCGTCTCGGTGGCTCCGCTCGTTGTGTGGGCCGCATTGTGGTCGTGGCAGCGCCTCTCGGCGCGACGGAATGCGAGCTCGCTCGAGAAAGCTCTTGTGGCCAATGGCGCGCGCGAACAACGAGGCGGCGCGAATCGTCCCGAGATCGAGCGGCTGCGCTCCGAGTTCGAGCGGGCGGTCACGGCACTGAAGGGCTCGAAGCTGGCCACCGGTGGCGGAAGTGGGCGCGACGCCCTTTATCGCCTGCCCTGGTACACGATCATCGGTCCGCCGGCTTGCGGCAAGACTACGGTTCTCCGTAACTCCGGCCTCAAGTTCCCGTACGTGCCGGGCACCGGTGACCGGCTCAAGGGCGTCGGCGGCACCCGCAACTGCGACTGGTGGCTGACCAACCACGCCATCCTGTTGGACACAGCGGGGCGCTGGACCCTCGAAGAAGAAGATCAGGACGAGTGGCTCGCCTTCCTCGACCTGCTCAAGCGCAATCGAGGCGATCGACCCCTCAACGGCGTCATCGCCGCGATCAGTGTGGCGGGCGACGAAGCGACGTCGCTTTCTGGCGTCGACGTCGACGGAGTGAAGCGGCTCGCCGCGCGGATGCGCGAGCGACTCGACGAGATCACGGGCCGGCTCGGACTCTCGCTGCCCGTCTACGTCCTCTTTACTAAGTGCGATCTCATCCCGGGTTTCGTCGAGACGTTCAGCGACCTGGCCCCTCAGGAGCGACGCCAAATCTGGGGCTTCACCACGCCCCTCGCCGACGGTCCCAAGCGTGCACCGGGGGCGCACTTCGCGGAGCAGTTCGAACTTCTGCGCGACTCGCTCGAGCAGATCGTCCTCACACGCCTCAGCGATGAACCGAGCGGCGCTACCATTCCCACCATCTACGAGTTCCCGGCGCAATTCTCGGCGCTCAAGGGCAAGCTCGAGGTCTTCATCGAAGAGCTGTTCGAGGAGAGCCTGTACGGCGAGACCCCGTCGCTCCGCGGGGCATACTTCACCAGTGGCACGCAGGAGGGAGCGCCCGCGGACCTCCTGTTCGACGAGCTCTCCAACGCGCTCATGCTTCGCCCACCGGCCACCGAAACTCACTCGGAGAAGAAGAGCTACTTCCTCCACGACATGCTGGTAAACGTCGTGTTCGAAGATCGCGCGCTCGCGACCGCGAGCCAGAGCGCGCTCGCCCGTCAACGCAAACGACGGCGTAAGCTCACCGGCGGCCTCTTTGCGAGCGCTGCGCTGGTCGCGACGCTGCCCACCGTGTCTTGCCAGCAAAATCTCGGAAGCCTCGCTCGCACGCGTGATCTGGTCAGCAAAGTAGAAGCGGGTGGGCAGGTCAGAGGCCGGGCCACACAACCCGAGCAAACGGAGCTGCTGCTCGCTCTCGGCGAGGATGTCCAGCGCCACACCGAAGGTCCCAGCTCGCCGCTCGCTCGTTTTGGGCTGTACCAAGGCGAAGCGCTCAAGCAGCCGCTCGAAGACCTCTACGCCGTGGCGCTCAAAGAGTGGACGGTTCGTCCGCTACTCAACCAGAACAACACCAAGCTCATCAGCATGACTCAGCAGCTCGAGAGCATGCGCCAGCGAACGGCGCGGGCGGTGCTAGACGAGCGCTCGCGAGCCGAACTGCGCAAGGCCCTCCAGCTCCATC
>JBEGTL010000041.1:0-26894 GCA_041179425.1 Pseudomonadota bacterium
GGCCCCAAGCCGATCACACACAAAGACTGGCTCGGGGCGCGGCTCACGGACCTGTGGCAAAAGACCGACCCACCGCTCGACAAGCAGGCAGCCTCGCAGCGCAAGCTCACGCTCGACGCCTATCTGGCCCTGACCGAGCGGCATGGCGACGAGATGCTATTTGGACGGAACGCTCGCAGCGTAGCCATCGCGCGCCCCGCTCTCACCAGCGACAACAAGGTCGAGCGCAGCATTCAGGAGCTCCTCGCGCAGCGGAGCGACGATCAACGCACGCTCTCTCAGCTGACGGGCGCAAGCACCATCTATCAGAGCAATGCCACCGTGCACGGCGCGTTTACCCGCGACGCCTGGCTGGAAGCCGCGAGCGATCTCAACTCACCCGAGAAGTTCCGCACGGGCGATGAGCGCTGGATCCTCGGCTGCGACGCCGCCAACAGCGACGAGCTGCGCAGTGCGCGCCAGAGCCAGGCGTTCCAGCAAGAGTACCTCAAGCAATTTCAGGAGAGCTGGCAGCGCTTCCTGAGCAGCATCGTGGCGCGGTCCCCGAGCAGTCCCGCCGAGGCCGAGACCATGCTTATCGAGCTGGTCAGTCGTCCGGGGGTGCTGGGGAAGCTGTTCCTGGTCGTCAAAGAGAACACCGACCTACCGCCACCTCCACCTCCCATCGAGGATGCCCTGCTGGATGTCGCCGCGGGCGCGCTCAACAAGGTGGCGGCAAGCAAGGGCAAAGAAGGCGTCGTCCCCCAGCGGGCTGCCCCCGTCCCGCCAGAGCTCCAGAAGCTCAAGCGCTCGTTTGCCGAGCTGGCCAGCTTCGGCGTGGGCGCCACACCGGAACAAGAAGCTCCAATCGAGCAGTACAGACGCCAGCTCGAGTCCGTGCTCACTGCGCTCAAAGCCTATCGTGCAGACGAATCGAAGATTGGCGAGCTCGCGGTGGCCACGCGTGCCGCACAGGACAGCGTCGACGTGCTGTTGCGCAACAACACGGGCAGCTGGGGTGCCCTGCTTCGCGAGCTGCTACTTCCTCCCCTGGCTGGCATCGCAAACATCGCGCTCCAGGATCGTGGACGTCAGCTCGAACGGCAGTGGTGCGAGCTCGTCTACCGCCCGTTCCAAGAGGAGCTCGCAGGCCGCTACCCGCTGCAGACCGACAGCAAGCAGCCTGCGACCCTGCAGTCTTTTCAGCGCTTCTTTCAGCCCGCGACCGGCAGCCTCTGGGCCTTCGTCGACAGCCATCTCCGCGGCTACGTGGCCCAGGCCGGAGGACGCTTCCGTTTCGAAGGCGCCCAAGCTGCTGACGCTAAGACCTTGCTGCGAGACGATCTGTTGCACTTCCTCGGACGCGCTTACCAGCTCCGGCGTGCCTTCTTCCCCGGCGACTCTCCCAACGTACGCATGCCGTTCCGGATTCGTGTCCGAGGTGCACCCGGGTACAGCGTCACCAGCTTCCGCGTGGGCTCGACCAACGTTCGTTACGACAGCAGCGGCGAGGTGTGGATCGCCACGGAATGGCCCGGCGACCAAGCAAGCGCGGGGGCGTCACTCTCCGTCACTCCGTACCAGGGAGTCGGCCCCAGACCTCTCACGAAAGAGGGCGATTGGGGCCTATTCTCCCTGTTGGATGAGCGCGAAGGGGCACGCGTCCTCGACCGCAGCAACCGGCAGATCACCGTGGGCTGGAAGCCCAAGGGCGACCTCCACTGGATCAAGGTCGACTTCGCGACCGACGACGCCAACTCACCTCTGCTGTCCGTTCCGCTCGGGGGGCCGGCGCCCAATCTGCTGCCCCTCAGCGTCCCAGCTCGTATCGCAAACGGCGGCGACGGTTGCTGATGGACAAACAAACGACAGCATCAGCCGACCGACGCTCTACCTTGTTCGGCAAGCTTCCAGGTGCGCTCGATTTCGTACGCATCCACCATGAGACGCAGGAGGCCATCGCCCTCGACCAATGGGTCCAAGCCGCGATGCAGCAGCTTGCTCAACATGGAGCGCCCTGGCCTAAACAGACTTTCCGGTTCGCCTTTCGACCCAAAGGTTGCGCAAGCAGCATCGTAGGCGTGATCGGCCCCAGCCGGGACCGCGCAAACCGCAGGTTCCCGGTCGCCGCTTTTGCCCCTCTGCCGGCAGAAAATGCACAGCGCAGCTTCGCTGCGATGGTGCTCGGTTCCGATCGGTTCCTCGACGGGGCTGAGCGTCTACTCGACACGTTGGCGAGCAGTGGACGCGACCATTGGACGCAGCACGTCGAATCGTTGTCTCCTCCGCTCGAGGCGGAGCTCGAGCGCGCCGTGCAACAGCTTGAAATCGAGGTGTCGCGCTCTAGCGCGACCAAATTTTTTGGCGGGTCCGTAAGCCCGGACCAGACGGTCGACAACGAACAGCTCGCGCATACTGTCTCGCGTGCGGTCCTCGACATGGCCGCCGCGGCTTCGGATCGCGGGCCGATCCTCGATTGTTCCCCGCGCACTACGATCGCCGTCGCGACGTGGCTGACGGTATTGCAACAGTCGGTCCCCCCGCTTGCAGGCGCTCCATCGACTTTTTGGTCTACCCACGAGTCGGGCCCGAGGATGCTGCTCTCCTTGGGTGCGCCCCCGGCCATGCTCCCGCTCTGGCTGGCCGATCCTCGCACTAGAAACCCTAGGCTCAGGTCGCTCGGCTCAGCACACATTTCTCCGCCCGCCGCTGCAGCAGCGAGCACGGGTCGCGCCCTTGAGCCGCTCACCATCCGACAGTGGCTCCACACCCAGTGCACGACATCGCAGCGCGGCTGAGACCGACGGTCTCCACAACAACCCCAGGGACAGAGCGCCTCACCCCAGACAGGAGTGTGCAAGTCACCTCTGACACCTTGCAGCTTCTTCAAGCCAACGCTAACTCGTCGCTAACCCCCGCAGCGCTCTCCACCCAGCTCCGCAGAGTTCTTCCTCTGGTTGATGTCATGCAAAATCTCCAACTCGAGGCTCTCTTGGCACCGGTCGTCGGTGACAAGCCGTCTGGACGTGACCTCGAGTCGACGCTCGAGCTGTACGCCCTCGAGAACGCCGCCAAAGAGCCCGAAGAAGCGGGCATCAAAGGCGTCGAGACGGCAGACACCCGCAACTGGTCGGCGATCGCCAAGCAGGCCACGTCACTGCTCGGACAGTCGAAAGACCTACGGGCAGCGGTGCTCCTCGCTCGTGCGCTGCTTCATACCAAGGGCGTCGCGGGCTACTGCGAAGCAATCGGTTTCATTCGTGCACTCCTCGAGCGCTACTGGGCCGATGCCTACCCGTCGCTCGAAGAAGACGGCCAAGATGCAGACATGCGGCTCAACGCAGTTCGAGAGCTATGGAATGCGCGAATGCTCTCGCAGCTTCGCAGCACGACCCTGCTGACCTCTCGCGAGCTCGGCGCGATCACCGTGAACGATGTGCTTGCCGCGACCAGCGCACCAGGCGCCAGGGCGACCACCACCGCGCCGCCGCTGCAACACGTCACGCGCGCGCTCTCGACCCAGGCTCCCGCCGAGCTCGTCGCTCTCTCGTCTGCCATCCACCAGGCCGGCGACGACTTGCGCTGGGTTGCTTCGTTCGTGGCCGAAAAGGTCGGTGGCCACTTCCCCCTCAACCCGACCCCGCTCGCTGCGCCGCTCGGAGAACGCCCCACCGGCATCTTGGACGGACTCGGTAAGGTCTTGAGTGAGTACGCCGTCATACCAGCCGCTGCAGCGGCGACAGAGAGCACCACGGGCGAGCTCACACCCCCCAAGCACGAAGTAACGGACGAGGTACAGACCATGACGGTAGTTTCCCTCGCTACGACGCGCACCTCACCAGCCATGCAGCTGGTCGGAGAAGCACAGACGAGAGACGACGCTCTCCAGCTGCTCGAGCAGGTGTGCAAGTACTACGCACGCCACGAGCCCTCGAGTCCGGTGCCCCTGTTGCTCGAGCGCGCAAAACGTATCGCAACCATGAGCTTCCTAGATCTCGTTCGCGACCTGGCCGACAAGGGTCTGCCGCAGGTCGAGGCCCTGGTGGGCAAAGAAACCAAGGCCTAGCTCGCCCGAGCTCTGGCGGCGGCGGTCTGATGTTGTCGAAAGTAGGAGACCAACATGTCAACGAGCGGACAGAAATTCATCGCCAAGAATCGAGCGCCGCGTGTACAGATCGAATACGAAGTCGAGCTGTACGGCGCGCAGAAAAAGGTCCAGCTCCCGTTCGTGATGGGCGTGATGGCCGACCTACTCGGTGCACAAGAGACGCCTCCGCCCAAGGTCGACGAGCGCAAGTTTCTCGACATCGACGTAGACAACTTCGACGACCGCCTCAAGGCCATGAAGCCGCGCGTGGCATTCGCGGTGAAGAACACCCTTACGGGTGAAGGCTCCCTCCCAGTCGCGATTACGTTCGAAAGTATGGAAGACTTCTCGCCTGCGAACCTCGCTCGCAAGATCGAACCGCTGCGCGAGCTCCTCCACGCTCGGCAGCAACTGTCCAACTTGATCACGTACATGGATGGTAAGGGTGCGGCCGAAGAGCTGCTCGCCAACAAGCTTCGCGACCCGTCGGAGCTCAAGCAATTGGTCGACACGTTGGGTCTCAGCGGCAAGCCCACCGCCCCCGAAGGACAAGGTTGAGCCATGACCGATCTACAGCGTGAAGCTACCCCTGGGTCTGCAGGCGTCGTCCAAGAAAACACCTTCGCAGGGTTGCTGAAAAAGAGCTTCCGGCCGGCCAACGACGAAAAGCAGCAAGCCATCGAGCAAGCGGTCGGCACCCTCGCCGACTGGGCGCTGCGCAACACCAAGCTCATCGGCGACGACACCGTCGAGAGCATCAAGGCTCTGATCGGCGAGATCGATCAAAAGCTCAGCGCGCAGCTCAACGAGATCTTGCATCACGCCGACTTCCAGAAGCTCGAGGGCGCCTGGCGCGGACTGCACTACCTCGTCAACAACACCGAGACAGACGAGCAGCTCAAGATCCGGGTGATGCCCATCTCCAAGGCGGAGCTGCGCACGACCACCCGCAAGTTCAAGGGTTCGGCGTGGGATACCAGTCCACTCTTCAAGAAGATCTACGAAGAGGAGTACGACGTACTCGGCGGTCAGCCCTACGGCTGCTTGGTGGGTGACTTCCAGTTCGACCACAGTCCTGCCGACGTAGAGACGCTTGGCGAGATCGCAAAGATCGCTGCGGCCGCTCACGCCCCGTTCATCTCTGCAGCCAATCCCACCACCATGGGCATGGAGTCGTGGCGCGAGCTGAGCAACCCACGCGACCTCAGCGCCATCTTCACAACGCCCGAGTACGCAGCGTGGAACTCGCTGCGCAAGTCCGAAGACTCACGCTACATCGGGCTCACTTTGCCGCGCTTCTTGGCGCGTCGTCCTTACGGCGCCAAGTCTGATCCAGTCGAAGACTTCGACTTCGAAGAGCAGACGGCGGGTGCGGATCCGTCCAAGTTCTGCTGGGCCAACGCGGCCTACGCCATGGGCGTCAACATCAACCGCGCGTTCAAGCTGTACGGCTGGTGTACGCGCATTCGTGGCGTCGAGTCCGGGGGCGCCGTCGAGGGGCTTCCGACCTACACCTTCCCTACCGATGACGGAGGGGTCGACATCGCGTGCCCCACCGAGATCGCCATCTCCGATCGCCGCGAGGCAGAGCTGGCCAAAAACGGCTTTATGCCGCTGGTTCACCGCAAGAATACCGACTTTGCGGCGTTCATCGGCGCGCAGTCTCTGCAGAAGGCTGCGACCTACGATGACCCCGACGCTACGGCCAACGCTGAGCTGTCGACGCGGCTACCCTATTTGTTTGCTTCGTCTCGCTTCGCTCACTACCTGAAGGCGATGGTTCGCGACAAGGTCGGTGGGTCGCTCGGTGGTCCGCAAGAGATCCAGAAGTGGCTCCAGAGCTGGATCATGAAGAACTACGTCCATGGCAACCCCGCAGTGGCCAGCGAAGCTGAGAAGGCCAAGAAGCCGCTCGCGGCCGCCGAGGTGGTCGTCGCCGAGCTCGAAGACAACCCTGGCTACTACGCGGCGCAGTTCTTCCTCAAACCTCACTACCAGCTCGAAGGCCTAACCATCGCGCTCAAGCTGGTCTCGCGACTGAAGTCCGAAAAGAAGTGACACGCACCTCAGCCAGCGCTCCTGCTGGCTTGCCTCCGACCTCTACAGTCTCGCTCACGAAGAAAAGGATTGACCATGGCCTTCAACATTCATTTGGACGTTCCAGATGCACCGGGCGAGTCGAAAAAAAAGCCCAAGCAGATCGAAGTGATCTCTTGGAAGTGGGGCATGCAGAAGTCGGGCGACGCGTCCATGTCGGCCTCCACGGCGGGACGCGTCGATGTGCACGACGTCGAAGTACTCAAATACATCGACAACTCGTCTGGCTACCTGATGAAATTCTGCTGCAGCGGCACGCCCTTGCCCGAGGTCACGCTGTCTATGGACAAGGCGAACGACAAGACTCTGGAGTTCGTCAAGTTGGTGCTGAAGCGCTGTGTCGTCTCCGGCCTCGAGACAGGTGGTGAGTCCATCGGCGAGCGCCTGACCGAGACGGTCAAGCTTCGTTTCGGCGCCTTTGCGTTCACCTACGTTGGACAGGGCGAGAACGACGCGAGCGCCGACTTCGAGTACGACATCGAAGCGGGTCCATAAACGGAGTCGCTCCCACCACGCGGTGTGACACGAGGAGTCGTCCATGCTTGCAGAACAACGCCTGAGTGATGGGCAGCTCCAAGCTGCCCTCGAAGCCCTGCAAGACGACGTTCGTCGTGCACCCGCCAACCCGAAACTGCGCGTGTTCTTGTTCCAGTTGCTCACTGTCCTTGGACAATGGGAACGAGCGCTCAAGCAGCTTCAGGTGGCGGCAACGCTCGATCCCGAAGCGACGGCCATGGCGCAGACCTATCGCGAGCTCATCCGCTGCGAGGTCTTTCGCAGAGAGGTGTTCGAGGGCAAGCGTGCGCCGCTCGTGGTCGGTGAGCCAGAGCCGTGGCTGGCCAGCCTGGTCCAGGCACTGCAGCACACCGCAGAGGGTCGACACCATGCCGCCGAGGCGCTGCGCGCGGAGTCGTTCGCCACAGCGTCTGCAAGCGCTGGGACCCTGGACGGCAAACCGTTCGAGTGGCTTGCCGATGCCGACTCGAGGCTCGGCCCAGTGTTGGAAGCGGTCGTGCGCGGCCGCTATCATTGGGTCCCTTACGCTCGTCTGTCGAAGCTCGAGGTCACCGCCCCAGTCGATCTCCGCGATCTAGTTTGGCTCCCCGCCAAGCTAACCTTTCAGACCGGCGACGAGACAGACTGCTTCATTCCGACTCGTTATCCCGGCTCCGAGCAAAGCGCCAACGACGCAGTTCGGCTCGCACGGCGAACCGAGTGGCTCGAACTCGGCGAACAGACTGCATGTGGCCTCGGGCAGCGAGTACTCACCACCGATGAGGGCGAAGCGGACCTCATGGATCTGAGGTTGGTTGAGTTCGCGCGGGTGGCGGAGAGTCGTACGCAAGCGAGCTCCACCGTCGAGAGCGACCAGCCAAGTGGCTGAGCTAAGCCTCAAAACCCGGCTCCAGCCGTCGCTACTCGACCGCCTCACGGATCATCATCCCGAAGAAACGCAAGAGCCCCGCGAGGCGCGCGTCATCAACGAGGCGCGGCTTCGCGACCTCCTCCGCCGCGACCTATCGTGGCTGCTCAACACAACCCACATGGCCGCCGTACAAGATCTGAGTACGTACCCAGAGGTCAGCCGCTCGGTGCTCAACTACGGTATTCCCGACCTGGCCGGACGCACGCTCAGCAGCGTCGACCCCAAGCAGCTCGAGCGCTTCATGAAAGAGGCCATCACGAGCTACGAACCGCGCCTCCTCAAGCGCTCGCTCAAGCTGAGCGTCACCTCGGCCAAGACTGCCAGCGGCCAAAACGGATTGGTGTTCGACATCGAGGCCGAGCTCTGGTCGCAGCCCATCCCGCTGGCTCTGTACCTGCGCACCGAGATCAACCTCGAAGACGGCAGCGTGCGGGTAGACGACGTAGCTGACGGTGGTGTGCGCTAATGGACCCCCGTTTTCTGGCCTACTACGAACGCGAGCTCAAGCACGTACGCGAGATGGGCGGTGAGTTCGCCCGCGAGTTCCCCAAGATTGCAGACCGCCTCGGGCTCGACTCGTTCGAGTGCGCAGACCCTTACGTCGAACGATTGATCGAGTCGTTTGCGTTTCTGACGGCGCGGGTGCAGCTCAAGCTCGACGCCGCTTATCCTCAGTTTACCGAACAGCTGCTGGAGCTGCTGTACCCGGGTTACCTGGCGCCGACACCATCGATGGTGGTGGTGCAGATGCGGCCCAATCCACGCGAAGGGACCCTGACCAACGGCGTCGAAGTTCCGCGCGGGGCATCGCTGCGCAGTCGACTGGGACACAGTCAGACCGCTTGCGAGTATCGCACCGCGCACCCTGTCACGCTGTTCCCTATAGAGATCGTCTCAGCTGCGTACCGCGGCTCGCCCGGTGAGCTCATCGACCTCGAGCGCGTGCAAATGCCGCAGGCCAAAGCAGCGCTCAAGATCATCCTGCGAACGACTGGTGGCCGCACGTTCGATCAACTGCGCCTCGAGACGCTGCCCATCTTCCTGCGGGGTGCGAGCGACGTGGCACCTCGCCTGCACGAGCATCTGCTGAGCGCCAGCATAGGCATGGTGGTGCAGTCGGCCGTCAAGCCCAGCACGCACCTCGAGGTCACTCGCCAACGCACCGTTCGCGCACTCGGCTTCGAGGACGAACAAGCCCTCTTACCGTGTGGCGAACGGGGTTTTCACGGACAGCGCCTGCTCCAGGAGTACTTCGCGTTTCCCGAGAGATTTATGTTCGTCTCGCTCGAAGGCCTCGGCGCCGGGCTGCGAGGCTGCAAGAGCGACCAAGTAGAGATCACCGTTCTTTTCGACCGCGTCGACGCTCGACTCGACGGGCTCGTCCGCGAGTCGCACCTGGCACTCTTCTGCACGCCCGCCGTCAACTTGTTCCCTCGAGTGTCCGATCGAATCCAGCTCAGCGACCGCGACTACGAGTACCACGTGGTCCCGGATCGCACGAGGCCCGCAGACTTCGAAGTTCACTCCGTGACGCGCGTGGTCGGGCACGGCTCTAACAACGTGCAGGAGACAGAGTTCCTGCCCATGTACCGGGCAGCTGCGCATGGAGAAGCGGGCACCGCTCATTTCACCATCAGGCGGCAGGCCAAGCTGGCGTCGCGAGGCCAAGGCGATTTGACTGCACGAGCGCTCTACGTCCCATCCGAGACCTACCTCTCTCTGGTCGAGGGTAGTCATGGTCCGTTCGCGCCTGGCACACGGCAGCTGGCCGTGAGCACGCTGTGTACCAATCGCGCGCTTCCGCTGCAGATGAGTGTCGGCAAGGGCGAATCGGACTTCACTGAGAAAAGTGGCGCCCCCATCGAGTCGATCCGCTGTGTCGCCGGCCCGACCGTGCCGCGCGAGTCCCCGGTTCGCGGCGAGCTCGCGTGGGCTCTCCTGTCTCACCTCAACCTCGACTACGTCGCGCTGCTGCAGCGCGCTCCGGGCAACGGCGCATTGCGCCAGATGCTCTCGCTCTACGCGGGGTTCACTGATCGGGCGAACCACCGACAGATCGAAGGCGTTACCGGTATCGAAAGTAAGACCGTGGTGCGGCCACTACCCTTCCCCGGGCCTATGACGTTCGGGCGCGGTGTCGAGATCACACTCACGTGCGACGAGCACAGCTTCGAAGGGAGTGGAGTCTTCGTGTTTGGCGCCGTCATGGAGCGGTTCTTTGCCAAGTACACATCCATCAACTCGTTTACGCAGACGGTCTTGCGCACGAGTCAACGCGGAGAGGTAATGCGATGGCCGACGACAGCTGGGCGCCGCAGCACGCTTTGACCGAGGTGAATGCCCCGGAGAGCCCACGACTCCCCAACAGTCTTTTCCAGGTGCTGCGCCGGATCGAGTGTGAGCACCGAGCGTTTCCGCGACTGGGAGAAGCTCATGAGCCCGCGCTCGAGGCCGTGCGCCTGGGGCAGGATACTTCCCTCGGGTTTGAGGGATCGGCCATCACCTCAGATCGCTCCAGAGAAGGCGCCCCTCCCAGGATCGGTGTCAGCTTTTTTGGCCTGTTCGGGCCCAATGGGCCGATGCCCCTTCATCTCTCCGAGTACGTGCAGCAGCGGTCCCAGAGCCATCGCGATGCCACGCTCGCGCGCTTCGCGGACATCTTTCACCACCGTCTGCTGACGCTCTTCTATCGAGCCTGGGCCAATGCTCAGCCCGTGGTCAGCCGCGACCGACCCGATGACGATGCCATCGCGCGCTACGTGGCCGCGTTGCTCGGCCAAGCCACACTGGGCTCGAGCGGGAGCGATGCCGATCGAGCTCAGCTCTACATGGCACGCCACTTAGTCGGTCAGACACGTCACCCCGAGGGGCTCATCAAGATCCTGGGCGAGCATTTTGGGACCACGGTACAGATCGAGGAGTTTGTGGGCGAGTGGCTCAAGATCCCTGACGAGTACTGCTGGCGCCTCAGCAACGTCACACCCGGAAGCACCAAGTCCATGGGGCACCTCGGCACGAGCACGCGCGTGGGTACCGAGACTTGGGAGCGGCAGTTCAAGTTTCGCATCGTCCTCGGTCCCATGCAGCGAGAGACCTACGACCGCTTTCTTCCTCGGGGAGACTTCATGCCCACCCTGGTGAAGCTCGTGCAGCGCTACATCGGGTACGAACTCTCGTGGGATGTCCGCTTGCTGCTGAGCAAACCCGACGCGGTGCCCACCACCCTCGGCGTCAGCGGACGGCTCGGGCAAACGAGCTATCTCGGCAACCTCTCCTCTGCCGGGTCGCCTTCGCGCGACGCGGTGGTGCTCAATCCCCTGGCCCAGGCCGGCTGAAACAAAGGACTCCATCGTGTCAGAGATCCGTCGCGAGACACTGTTTGGGAAGCTGAATCAGGTGGCCTACCAGACCATCGAAAGCGCCACTTTGTTCGGCAAGCTGCGAAGCAATCCATACGTCGAGCTCTCGCACTGGGTGCATCAGCTGCTCGAGCATCAAGACTCCGACTGGAGGCGCATCGTGGCCGCGTTCGATCTCGACGCGTCACGTCTGGCCGCTGACCTGACCACCTGTCTCGATGCTCTGCCGCGCGGAGCGAGCTCGATTCAAGACCTATCGCCACAGGTCGATCGTCTGGTCGAGCGGGCTTGGCTCTACGCCTCCCTGATGTTTGGCGAATCGAAGGTACGGACGGGCCACTTGTTGTTCGCGGCTCTCAAGGCACGCGAGCTGAACTCGCCGTTGCGCTCCATCTCCAAGCAGTTCGATCGCATCGACCCAGACTTGCTTGCGAGTCGATTCGACTCGCTGCTGCGCACTGCCCCGGAGACTGCACTTGCCGAAGCTGCGCCAGAACCTTCTTCGAACGTGGCAGGCAGCGGCGATGTCGCACCCGCATCGCTGGGCAAACAAGAGGCTCTCCGTCGCTACGCCGTCGACCTCACCGAGCGTGCTCGTAGGGGGGAGATCGATCCCATCGTGGGAAGAGATCAGGAGACTCGTCAGCTGATCGACATCCTGATGCGACGCCGGCAGAACAATCCCATCCTCACTGGTGAGGCCGGTGTGGGCAAGACGGCCGTGGTGGAGGGTCTCGCCATGCGAATCGCACAAGGTGACGTCCCTGCGCCACTCAAAGACGTCGCGCTCTGCGCGCTCGACCTAGGCCTCTTGCAGGCTGGCGCGAGCATGAAAGGCGAGTTCGAGCAGCGCCTGCGCCAGGTCATCGAAGACGTTCAGGCCTCGCCCAAGCCCATCATCCTGTTCATCGATGAAGCTCATACCTTGATCGGCGCCGGCGGTGCGGCCGGTACCGGCGACGCGGCCAACCTGCTCAAGCCGGCACTCGCCCGCGGCACGCTGCGCACCATCGCCGCGACCACCTGGGCCGAGTACAAAAAGCACATCGAAAAGGACCCCGCCCTCACGCGGCGCTTTCAGGTCGTGCAGATCGGGGAGCCCAGTGAGGCAATCGCGTTGCGTATGATGCGCGGGTTGGTGTCCACGCTCGAGAAGCACCACCGCATCCAGATTCTCGACGACGCGCTAGAGGCCGCCGTCAAGCTCTCCCACCGCTACATCCCGGCACGTCAGCTGCCCGACAAGGCAGTCAGCTTGCTCGACACCGCCTGCGCGCGCGTCGCAGTGAGCCAGCATGCCGTACCCGCCGCGGTCGACGACTGCCGACGCAATATCGAGGCGCTCGTCACGGAGCTTGGCATCATCGAGCGCGAGGCGGTGATCGGTGTCGAAGTCGAGAAACGCAAGTACGACGCCACGAGCGGACTCGACAGAGAAAAGCTGCGGCTGGTCGAGCTCGAGGCGCGCTGGGAACAAGAAAAGTCTCTTGTCTCGCGGTTGCTCGCGCTGCGTGCGAAGCTGCGCAACCAGGCAGAGCCGCTCGCGGCCGCACCGGGGGCTACGCTTGCCAAGGATGGCAAGGGGCTGCTCGCGGAGCACGCCTCGCTCCTGACAGAACTTGGTGCGCTGCAGGGCGAGTCGGCTCTCATCTTTCCCACCGTCGACGCAGCAGCCGTGAGTGCCGTGGTCAGCGAGTGGACGGGCATCCCCGTGGGGCGGATGGTTCGCAACGAGATCCAGGCCGTCTTGGGGCTCGCCGACACACTCACCAGGCGAGTCATTGGCCAGCGACACGCTCTCGATCTCATTGCGCAGCGTATTCAGACGACGCGCGCAGGACTCGAAGACCGCAGAAAACCGATCGGAGTCTTCCTGCTCGCTGGTCCCTCCGGCGTCGGCAAAACGGAGACCGCCCTCGCTCTGGCCGAGGCTCTCTTCGGTGGCGAGCAAAGCCTCATCACCATCAACATGAGCGAGTACCAGGAGCCGCATACGGTGTCGACTCTCAAGGGCGCGCCCCCCGGCTACGTAGGGTATGGAGAAGGTGGCGTGCTAACCGAGGCAGTCCGTCGCCGCCCCTACAGCGTCGTCTTGCTCGACGAGGTCGAGAAGGCTCACTCCGACGTGCACGAGGTGTTCTTCCAGGTGTTCGACAAGGGCTTTATGGAAGACGGCGAGGGCCGCACCATCGACTTCAAGAACACTCTTATCCTGCTCACCACCAACGCGGGCAGCGACCTCATCATGAAGACGTGCAGCGATCCCGAGCTGCTCCCCGACGCCGACGGACTTGCCAAGGCGCTTCGGGATCCTCTGCTCAAGGTGTTCCCTCCGGCCCTCCTCGGCCGCATGGTCACGGTCCCTTACTATCCGCTGAGCGACGAGATGATCCGCTCCATCGTGCGCCTGCAGCTAGGCCGTATCGTCGAACGCGTCAAGACCGAGCACGGTGTTCCCGTCACCTACAGCGAAGAGGTCGCCGAGCTCCTCGCCAGCCGCTGCACCGAGCTCGAGAGCGGCGCGCGCATGATCGAGGCACTGCTCGCCAACACACTGCTGCCACGCCTGAGCCACGAGTTTTTGACGCGCCTGATGAACGGCACGCCGCTGACCAGCGTCGACATCCATGTCAGCAGAGGTGAGCTGTTCTGCCAGTTTGAGTGACCGCATCCCTCGCACTGCGGCGCGTCCGAATCGGTGCCACCAGAGTAAGTCGACGACCGATCTCCCAGCGCTCGCCCAAGGGGAACTCTGCCACCCTCGCCGTGCGGTTCTGGATCAGGGGCCCCGCGCGAGGTAAGGAGGAAAGGTGGGCACGAAAGACGACTACATCGCGTTCATCGCGGACGCAAGACGCAGCGACCTGCCTGTGAAGTTCCTTCAGGAAGTCGCCAGCAGCAACTATTCCTTCGTTCCAGGATGGACGAGCCTGGTCTTTCCGACGATCAACGTGATGATGCTACACAGCTCCGACTTGCCCCCGTCTGGCTACCCTTCATTCGAGTCACTTGGGGTCGTCGCCGGGGTTGGGACCGTATATCACGAGAGCACTCACGCATGGATCGACATCAATAGCGGACGCCCTCAGGTGGCTGCTCTCATTGCTAGCGGGATACAGCACTACGAAAGCGCCCCTCTGGAGCAGGGACGAACAGCGGATGAGCCCGACCGCATCTTTCAAGAAGCGATCGCATCATACGTGGGCCATCGGGCGGCAAGCTACCTGCATACCTGCATCGTTCTCAAACAGGTAGACTCAAAATTGAAGAGAGGCGTTCGCATGGAAGAGCGATCGCTGAAACGGTTTCTACAGATTGCACGTCAGGCTTCGGATGAGTATGACCGCAACATGTCCGAACGTTTGTTCGGCTATCAGAATCAAGGATGGGTGTGGGAAAAGGGAGACTCGCAGAAGGAGACCCTGCGCGGTATGACAAATGCAATGAAGCGCTTCGCTGACGAGTTGCTGCTAGAAAATATGATTCCTGACTTCTTTTCGCGAACGTCGCAGCCTGCCGCAATCTGGCGGAAGCTCCAGCGAGAGTATGCATCGCAGCTGCAGGAGTGACACACGTGAAGCCTGCATGGGTGCTCCCAGCTACGCTAGCATTGGTCACCTCAACGCGAGTCAACGCGCACGTGCCAGCTTGCGAAACTGCTAAGCTCGAGCTCCGCGCAGCGAGTTCGGCACTCACACTCTACGCTGCTGGGCACGACGGCGCCCTTCCACCGCGGACGGAATGGATAGCATCCCTCCGTCGAGAAGACCTTATGGGAGCGCGCTGGAAGGGTCTCGACCCGTGGGGTCACCAATACGTGTATTGGCGCAAGGGCAGCAACGATTTCGAGTTGCGAACAGTTGGCGCAGACGGTTCGTTCGGAACTGGAGACGACCAACAAAAGCAAAATGGGTGGACATGGGCGACCTGTCGCGATCCCGCCGCAAGCTGCGGCCTACGTGCGCCCCCCTAGTCATCTGCCCATGGGCAGAGTTCCACGCAACACAGTGTCGCCCAGCCATCGCGTGGCACAGCAGGACTCTGACGTTGACCCGAGCGCGCCGGGTCTGTGCCGCCATCAGACGGCTACGTTTCTTTTCGCACCGTCTGGCGTGAGGATCCAAGAGCCATTCTGACGAGAGATCTCTGCCAGCACGCGACGTCGCTGCAGATCTACGATAAACATTGCATCATATTGATTCGATGACGTTCCATCAGCGATGCCATGTACCTGAATCGCCGTCAGTTGTCCGAGCATTTGGGCGACTCCCACGTACCAATTTTCACCTCTGCTACCCAATCGGTAGCGCCAGAAGTTCTGTCGCGCGAAGGGATCGATCTCGATCAGCTCGATCGCAAATCGGTTGAACGACTCTTCGCGCTCGACGACGACCATCATGCGCCGAGACCTCTGTTCAGCCGTCAATAGCCAGTGCTGAAACGTTTCGGCTCGATATGCATCATCGCAAAATGATGCAAGCGCATCCCTGGCCTCCTGTTGCAAATCTTCTGGCCACGACCCCAGTATTTCATTGGCGCCGATGTTCTGCTCGGAACTGAAGTGATAGTGAGCAACCGCCGTGGACCCCGCCACCAGCTCCTCAACGTGGCGAAGACCGGAGAGCGCTCCGCTAGCCTGCAGCGCACCGCTCGTAGGATCCAGCTTTGCCCACGCACCGCGCTCTTCATCGACCATGAGAAGGAGTGCGTCGCTCCACACCGGGTCCGTTGATGGGCAGACACTACACTGCGTTTTCCAGCGCAAGATCCCCGTTTTGAGGTCGACTGCAACGATCTCTCCTGGCCTGGAAGGGAAGATCACGGAGTCCCGATACACCGCGGGGATGGCGGCCCTCTCTATGTTGAACGGATGGTCCCATACGACGCCATGGTCTCGCTCCCATCGGACCAGTAGCCACCTCTTGCCGTCGTCGAACTCGTCTCCGGTGTACACCAGCGCCTCCAGCAGGCCGGTCGCGTCGACTTCTGCCGCGACGATGCGAGAGAAGGGCGAGCGCCAGATTGGCGAGCGTAGTCTTCGGCGCCATTTCCGCGCCATGAACCAGAGCATCGAGAAGGTGACGCTAAGGAGCACAATCGCAAGGAACAGAGTCTTCGTGCCTTCAGACGAGATCTGGTCCAGCTCCGCGGGCCGCTGGGTGAAGATCGAGCGCCCGTCGATAGAGATGTCGCGAACTAGAGGATCGGTAGGCTTGGCCTCCCACCCTGAGAGCCGACCTTCGATGAACTGCAGCCGGGCAGAGAACTGAACTCGGACGACCACAGTGTGGAAGCTTCCCCTGGAGCGGTAGACACACCTCGCGCGTGCTTCACCGTCCGCGGTGACATCGAACTCGTCGAGCAGACTACCCCCACAGGTCAGCGCTTCTTTGGGTAGGAGTTTCTCGAACGCTGCGACGGAGAGCTCCGCGCGTTTCGCCTCTTCCAAGTGCTCGTAGGTGTCCATGTATCCACTTGAGAGTCGTCTTGTGTACGCCTCGAGATTCGCGCGCGGCCTATCGTCGAGCAGTCGAGAGAAGTACACAAATGGCACCAGCGCGCCCCCTAGGAGGCCAGTGTAGAGAGCGCCCATCGCGACCCCTCTCTTGCGCCTTGCAAGGAAATGGTAGACGCCATTCTGGAGGACACTTTCAATCGCCGCATGGGCAGGGCGGAGCAGTGAAGATGCCGCGGAACATATCGTCAGCACGGCAACGCCATATGACGCGCCGTGCACGAGCACCGATGTGGTCACGTCATCTGCCACTAGGAACAGTGCCAAGGTGGCCGACACCGCGCCAAGGGCAGCGAGCCCAAAACTAAGGAACATCAGGCCAAGCGGCTCCTTGCGCCAGCGCGCTGCAACAACTGCGAGCGCCAACGCGCAATAGGCCGCCTCGAGATAGAGGAGCAGAGAAGTCTGGGCAGCATTGAATTTGGACAGACCCAGCACTTCCTCGGCGGTGCCGCATAAGCTCGCCTGAACAGTAGGTCGGCGCAAAGCGAGCACCAGCAAGCTCGTCATCCGGCACGCCCGACTTGAGAGAATGCGTCCGCGACCCAGACGGTCACTTGATGACGATCATGTTCTTGTGCCTAAGCACGGCGTTGATAGTCACTGAGGCTTTTGACTCAAGGGTGATCGACTTCTTTGCCTTAAAGGACATGGCGTCGTCCTTGGACGTAAGGTTGACGGCCTTGGTCGCCTGCAGCGAGACACCGGACGCGGGTCCTAGTCGGAGTTCTGCCTCCTTGTTCTTGCCGGCAAACAGCACGACGCTATCTCTAGATAGCTTGACCTGTGCGGACGGAGCGGGGTGCTTGGGAGCAGGAATATCGAGCCCCTTTTGTCCATCTGCTACCGCCGCCAAGGCGGCCAAAAATGCACTCGAGCAAACTCCAACGTCTTGCAGACCGAACCCCTTGATGGTCTTCACGTCTTCACGGATTGTCTTCAGGCAATCCTTCTCATCGAGTTGCTCGCCTTTCCGGTCGACAGCGTCCAGGTACTGCCAGGTACCTCCAGCGCCGGCGCTTGCGGTAGCAGCGGCGCCGGCGGCCATGAAGGCGATGGCCTTGGCTTGCACCTTCTTGTAGGCGGCCACCCGCGCACCGTTCGAGGCCTCGTCGTACGAGAGCACCAAGGCCGAATCATCGGAGGCAAGCATTGTGTTGTCGTTCTTGCCGCCCGTGAGGTAGATGGATTTTTCTGAGTCGAGGATCATGTCCTCGTCGCTCCTCTGCGTGTACTCGCCCTTGACGACCCTGAGATCGCGAGAGCTGCCGTAAGAAAAATTGGCCGACTTCATTAGCGAGATCGACACCCCGACCCTCATGTCGAGGATCGCCGAGGCGCTGATCTTCAACTCCGCCCCTACCGTCAGGTCCGCGCTCACTCCCGCCTTCACGTTGCCTGAGAAGCCACGCGCCACCGAAACGGTAGAGCCTTTGGTATACGTGTACTGATTTCCGAACGAGTAAGACTCGTTGTCGTACGAAAAGCTCGCCTTATTAGCCTTTGTGAACTCCTGAACGCCTTCGTTGCTGAAGTTGACGCAGGTCGAGCTCGAGGGGGAGTACATGGTGAGCTGCTCGCTCCCCGGCGTCCCGTCGAAGGCGATCTCGTTGCTCCACTTGTCTCGGATGATGCTCTTGTACCCGGCGTCGGGCAGAGTTAGCGGGGGCTTGTTGTTGCCGTTATACACGCGGCCGATCACGATGGGTCGATCGGGGTCGCCTTCCATGAAGCCAACCAAGACCTCCTGGCCGATGTGCGGTACGAACATGCTGCCCCAGCTGGCGCCGGCAGAGATCTGCGAGACACGCACCCAGCACGAGCTGTTCTCGTCGCTCTTGCTCAAGCGGTCCCAATGGAACTTGATGCGAATTCGACCGTGATGATCGATGGAGAAGTCTTGACCAGACTTGCCCACGACAGTGGCTGACTGCGGACCAGCAATGACGGGCTTGGGAATGCCCTGCGTCGGACGGAACGGATGCTTGCTATCGAGCGCCTCGAAGTTGCAGACGTAGGCCGAGCCTCCAGACGCTCCTCCTTCCTCCGACGTTATGGCGCCGTTGTCGATGCTGACGGATGTACTCACCACAAGATACATCTGGCCCTTAGTCGGCGACGGCCCGTCGTCGACTTCGAACAGCGCGCCGGCGCAGAGGCCACGTGCACTCGATTGAGCAGTAATGGTGGCGTAGTGCGTGTGGATCGCCTCGGTCCGAACCCTGGCGTAGTCTTCGGAGAGCTGCGCGCTGTAGCCGATCTGCTGAACGATGGTCTGCAGGTGGTCGTAGACCTCGTAGTCGGCGTCCACCGCTTTGTCGTGACTGCGCATGACTTCGGAACCGGAGGTGCCTGAGAGGTCCGCTTTGGGAGTCTTGAAGTCGTAGTCGGTGACAGTGCAGGAGCCGGGGAGCACACGCTTTTGCACGCGCCATTCCCAGATACGTTCGTGCTGCTGGTTGTGCCGATTGGAGGTCTGTGAATAGACGATCTTTTCGTAGTGCTCCGCTGGTTCGTGCGCAAGATTTTGGTCGGCCATCACGAGCACGTGCCGCTTCTCTTCGTGCTTGAAGTAGTAGTGGATGCCCTCGTGCGCGAGCAGGCGCGAGACGAAGGCAAAGTCGGTCTCGCGATACTGAACGCAGTATTCCCACGGCAGGTATGGGACGCGAGCAGCACCGTAGTCGGTCACGACGTCGGTGATGCCGTGCTCATCCAAGATCATCTTGACGATGGAGGGCACGCTCTCATTCTGAAAGACGCGGCAGTTGGTCGCGCGTGTCAGCCGCCACAGATGTGGCCTGATCACCGCGCGGTATACCCAGTAGTCGCCATCGGTGCCTTCGCTGGCAAGCTTTGAGACGTAGCCGTGGAAGTACCGCTTTTTCTCGTGCGGGAGCGATAGACCGATGCTCATCTCTTTGCCCAGCAAGGCATCGAAGTCGACGGCATCGCTGGGCGAGTGCAGAAGTACCGTGTACTCGAACGGCTCGCTCAGCGTCTCACGACCTGAGAAGTAGCGGATGTGGAGCGGTTGATCCGCGTCGAGCTTGGGGTCATTCAGCGTCAGCGGTCGCTCATTGCTCATTGTCTGTTCCCATCGTGATCAGCGCGTGCGGCAATCGTGCAGAAGCGATCACTCCGCGATCAGGACCTTGAACTGGCTGGGTGCCACCTGCATGCCTGAGGGCATGTTGGCGTTGCTACCGTTGTGTGCCGTCATCGCCGTCAGATGCTGAAGCGGCTGTCCTTGTACCTTGACCTTGCTGCTGCCCTTCTTGAACACGATCTTGTCCATGTTCACGCCGGACACAACACCGCCTAGCGTGCCCACTTCATCGCCCATAGAGCGCGGGATCTCGGTCTTCTTCGTGACTGCGCCGAACTGGCAGATCTTGACCTTGGTAGACTCGCCCGAGGCCTGTATGAGCATGCCAGTGTTGGGGTACGGCACGGGAACAGGCGGCCCACCTGGGACTGGCGTCTTACACGTGTCAGGGAAGGCGAAGACCTGCCCGGAACCCTTGGTGGATGCTGGCAACATGAGCTCTCCTTGGACGTCGCGGAACCTTCACCCCAAGTGGATCTTTTCTCCGCGAACCTTGTATGTGTCCGCCGCCCGGTGAGTGACACTGCGAGCGCTCAGCTGCGCCGTGCCAGACACGAGCGTGCGCAGGCTTCCCACGCGTTGCTGCAGTAGCTCGTGCACCGTCTGATACAAGGTCCGCGCTGTCGACACCACTACCTCCGCGACGGTTTCAAGTCGCTCCACCCCGATCACGGCGCGCTTCAGCTCCGCACGAAGCTCCCCTCCGCGAAGCGTGCTGTGCGCCGCTTCGAACAGCAGCTCATCGGCCCGCAGTTGCAGCGCTTCGGTCGTGATACCTGCTCGCCCCGGAGCGAGCTCCAGCGACGAGGTTGCGCCCTTCATGCTGGCGCTCGCGAAGACGGAACGAGCGCGTAGCCGGATCTCTCCAGCCGCACTGAGGTTCATATCTCCCTTGCTGGCGAGCAGGTCAAGCGACTCGTTTTCGAGCCGTATCGTTCCTCGCCCAGCAATGGCGTCGTAGTGAAACAGCAACGAACCGTCCGCCCGCATAACGTCGACCGTGCCAGAAGCCCCATCGACCTGCACTAGCGTCCCATCGGCCAGAGTCTGACTGCTTTTCTGAGGGGCGCGAAGACACGCGATCGCGACCTGGCCCTCTGGGCAACCCACCACCACTAGTTCGAGACCCGGCCGCAGCCCGATGTTGGGCGCGAGACCGCAACGCACTCGCCACGGATTGGATGGACCACTGAGCGCGGTCACCAACAGGTCTTCTGGGCCGACCTCCAGGACCCGAACGATGGCTGCGGTGGAGCGGCTATCCGAGAGCTTGATCTGTGGTTGGGCCATGCACTCCTCTACTTCGTCGACGGCCTAGTGGCGAGCGCCGTGAGACGCTCTTCGGCACGTGCATTCGCGACCCGCTTCGGTACGTAATCCTCGGCTCTTGCCAGGTCGTCGTCCGTTCCGGTGGCTCCCTGTCGATCTGCGCCTGTCCACGCGGCACCCTTGTCATCGATGCGGTGAAGCACGGCTCCCTGCAGGTTCGCATTGCGGACATCGGTGTCGTGCATCTTGGCTCGAGCTAGCACCCCATAGTTGAGCTGAACGCCTCGCAGGATCGCCTTCGTCAGGTCTGCTCCGGTGAGCTCTGCACGTGCCATGAACGCACGCTCGAACGATGCGCGCGTTAGGTTGGCTCGCACGAACCTGGCGAGACTCAGCTTGGCGCCTCGAAATGACGCGTCTGTCGCGTCGGCCTCGCTGAAGTCGGCAGCGGTTAGCGTCGCGCCGTCGAAAACCGTCCCCCGACAGCTGCACTCCCGGAGCAGTGCCTGCGTCATGTCGACTCCCGGAAGCCTCGCATGGTCGAGGTTCGCTTCGGTAAGATCGCAGCGCGAGATCTCGCAGCCGGTCAGGTCTAGACCCGACCAGTTAGTCTTTCTTAGACTACAAAGAGTGAACCGCGTGTTGGCTATCGACTGTCCGGTGAAGTCCAATCCCTCGAGGTCTGTCTCTTGCCACTCGCTGTCTCGGAGGTCCACGTTGGTCAGCCGCGCGTCGGTCAGATCGCAAGCCTCCACATGGGCTCCGCGCAGTGAGCACGTCGACAGCACGGCACGCGCGAGCATGGTTTCCACAATCTGCGCTCCGTCGAAGTTCGCTTCCGAGATTCGCGAATCGCTCAAGTCTGCCATGATGAGCGTAGACCGCTGGAAGTCAGTACCTTGCAGGCGCGTGCCTCGCAGGCAGATCTCGGTGAGATCTGCGCCCGCCAAGAGCACGTACGACAGGTCGCAGCGCTCGAACACACGCTGGGCAAGCTGGGCACCGCCGAGATCGGCGTAGGAAAGGTTGCAATCAGTGACCGTTACGTCGCTAAGCGTGGCCATGGATAGGTCTGTACGGATGCCGCTTCCTCCGCATATCGTCGCCCCTCTCAGGTCGGCTTCACTGAGGCAGGCATCATCGAGGGAGCAATCGTCGAGTAGGCACTCCGACATAGGGCAGGCACGCAGGTTGACGTTCTGCAGTTGGCAGCGGCTAAGGTGCGCACGGGTGAGGTCCACCGCAGGGCCGGCGAGGCCTCTGAGATCCGCATCGGACACTCGTGCTCCTCGCAAGCGCACGTCGATGAGCGCAGCCCCTGCAAGCGCGCATCGGTCGACCTTTGCGCGGCTCAGGTCTGCTCTACTCAGGTTTGCGTCGCGCAGATCGCAGTCTTGAAATGACACTTCGATGGCCACCACGTCTCTCAGATCGGTACCCACCAGCGCGCAGCGCCTAAGCCGAGTGTTCATCAGACTGGCGCCCCGTAGCACCGCTCTGTCGAAACTAGCGTCGCTGACGATCACATCATCGAGTAGCGCCTGTGCGAGAACTGCCTCGACAAACAGTGTGGGCAACCACGGGGGATCTTCCGCTGCGGACGTGCCGCCCAGATGAAGTTGCGAGGCCAACCCAGAGGTGACCTGTGCACCAACGAGCTGGGCTCCGGTCAAGTCGACACCTGAGAGATCGCACCCCTCAATCATCGCTCGCGTCAGGTTCGCGGTGCTCATTCGCGCACCCTTGAACGAACAGCCGCGCAGCATCGCGTCGGCGAGTGCCGCACCGGTGAGGTCCGCGCCATCGAGCAAGCAGCCATCCAGAACGACTCCGCTCAGATTGGCACCCCGAAGCGGTGCCCCGCGCAGGTCCAGCCCACACAACTGCGTGAGACTAAATGATCCGCCCCTCTCGAGACGTGCGAGAACCTCGTCTAGAGTTGGCCGCACCGGCGCTGCTGGGTCGAAGTCAGCCACGATGTGTCACGCCTGCCTGGCGAGCTTGGTACCAAGCAGGTCCCGCTGCTGACCGAAGAACGTCGCAACCTCGGCGTCTAAGAACTCGGCGCGAAAAAAGCTCGACTGGCTACCGTCACACTCCTCGAGACGAGCGCCTTCGAAGCTAGACTCGAAGCAGTCGCAACCGAGTACGAAGCCGCGCGTCAAGTCCGCGCGAGCAAATTTTGCGCCGCGCAACAAGCACCCACGAAAATGCGCATGGTCGAGCTTTGCCGCGCTCAGGTCGGCTCCCTGCAAGCCGCAGTCGGAGATGACGGCGCCCGACAGTAGCGCCCTCTCGAAGATCGCGTCGTCGCCATGACACGCCACCACAGTCGCGGCTGACATGTCCGATTCGGCGGCGCGTAGGCGAGCAATCGAGCAACGAAGCAAACAAACGCCCGTCGCGAGCGACTTCTCCAGCGTGGCATCGTCCAGGGAGCTTTCCTGAAAGACGCTCTCCGTCAGAACGGCTTTCGTGTAGTCGCATTCTTGCAGCTGGCAGTCGTCGAACATGCCGTATGCGATCCGTGCCTCTGCGAACTGCGCGCCGCGAGCGGACACCTTCGTGAACTTGGTGCGATCGAACGAGCTGCGCTCGAAGTTGGCTTCATCGAGCGTCGTCTCGTCGAAGGTTGCGCCGTCGAAGCGGGCGTCGGCAGCGTAGGCGAGTTGGAGGTCCGCTTGTTTGAGTTCCGCCTGCGGCCACTGGCTGTGCGACAAGTTGGCTCGTTGCAGACTGCAACTGTGCAACTTGATGTGCGTGCCGCGAGTCCGCGAAAGATCTGCGTCATCAAGCTGCGCTCCGCTGAAGTCTACCCGATCGAGCGTCGCCCCTTCCAAGCTCGCTTCGCTCAGGTTCGCAGAACAGAACACAGCTCCGTCGAGCTGCGCGCCAGCAAACAGGCAACCGCGAAGGTTGGCTCCGGTGAAGTCTTCAGCAGATAGGTCAATGCCGCGCAGATCCAAGCCCTGGAGAGACAACCCTTCCTGTCGCGCAGAGCGCACGCGCTCACGAGACCAAGGGAGAGGCGCCTTGGCAGCGTGCTCGGCATTGGAAGCCTGCTGCTCGGCCTCGACGTCGACCTCCGCCTTTTTCAACAACTCGTCGAGATAGCTCTGCTGTTCCGGCGAGAGAAGCGGATCTCCGTCCGCAGGCGGCCGCGCATCGGACGCAACGGCCGAGGTCAGCGGATCTATAGTCAAGCGGAAGCCTTCGTCAGGCGCATCAGGGGCCTCCAGCGTTGGTTCCTGCTCGGGCTCGATCTCCCACTGCGCTTCGTCCGCCCGAATGCTGCGCGCGGCGCGCTCCTCGGTCTGCGCCGCGCCGACGACTGTGGTGAGCGACTCTAAGTCGGCCCAGGCGTACACAATATCCGAGGCATCAACATCGTTCGTCGCGCAGTGACCGCGCCACACCAGTTGGGCCGTCTCGTTGTCCATGTCCACCCACAGCGTGTCGAGATGCATGACGACGGCCTCAATCGGCCCTCCTTCGTTGCCCTGCGGAGCGCGCTGTACGGCTGCGATCACGCGAACACCTGGAAGCTGAGTCTGGTAGTCAGGCACGGTCGGGTGCATGTTCTTGAAGCGCAACCTCTCGTTGCCGCGGAGATAGCCGGCGACCTGCAAGCTGGGGGCTGCCGCCTGGAAGTACCGCATATCGCAGTCGTCCGGCAGCCAAGGCCAGCGGCTGCTGAGCCAGCGTGCATCGCAAGTCCCAATGCGCTCTCTACGGATGGGCCAGGTTCTGGCACGCGGTGCTGGGCAAATCGGATCGAGCAACTGACGCGGATGGGTCCACGGGTGGTCGAACAACTCGATGCGCGGCAGCTCCAGTGGGTGACTGTGCCAGTCGCGGGCTGCGAGCAGCTTGTCTATGCGGTCGGGCGGAGCCAGATAACCCACGCCGATCGGATTGTGCACGCTCCCCTCGCCTCCGAACGCGTGCTCCCACCGCAACTCCAGCTTGGAAAAGGGCTCTGCGCTCGCCGCAGTCGGATAGGCGCCCTTACCGTTCCAGCATCGACGGCCGACCACCGCCATCCGGACGCTGCGTGAATCGATGCCGATCACGGCTTCGCCAACGCCAATCGGTTTTCCGCCTGGAGCATGAAAGTGGCCGACCACCAAGACGTCGGCGGCCGGCTTGATATAAGCGAAGTCTGACTCGTAGCGCGGTGCGCCCTTTCCGCTTTCGTCGTCTGAGTAGGACACGTCCCCGGTAGGCACCGATTCCTCCTCCAGAAGGACGCGGCAGGGTCCGCCTTGCGTTAGCGCCACCGTAGTCTTGGCGATCAACGTCACCGAGAACTTCGGATAGTTCAACCTGCCTCGGAGTGGCGCAATGCCGATACCGCGAGTAGCAATCAAGCGCATACGCCATACTCTCTGGGCACGACTCTCATGTGTTATACGGTCTGAAAGCGCTCGAAAAATGCCTTGAGAGAAGCGATTGCGCTCGGAGTCAGCTGGAGTGGAAGTTTGCGCGTCTCCTCTCCGTGGCGGTAAGCGAGGTTCAGGAATACGATGGGTGCATCGTCCAGCTCACCATGATTGGATGAGCTCACGGCATCCAGACGCCAGTCGAATCCCACCAGGACATTGCCGTAGTCGGCGAGCGTGTCCTCGAGTAGTCGCAAGCGCAGGGCGTTTCGAACTTCGGTGAAATGCGCAGCAAGAAGCTCCAGACCGGCGGGATTGCCGGAAGAAATTGCGCGCAGGTCGGCCATCAAGTCGTGCTCCTCGAGCTTACGGGCCGCAGCGTCGCGCAGTAGGTGTTGGCACGCGCGCACCGCACCCACGAGATGGGCCGGATTCGCCTCGAAGCGCATCGCGTATCCCTCAACCAGTTGACGCTGCTCCGACGTTTCAGGCTCGATGAGACCGACCCGAATCAAGAGCCAAAGGTTTACCTGAGCCCCTCTGGGGAGACCGAGCAGCATGCGCCAGCCGGCGATCACCCCCTCGGGTGGGCCGACCTCAGGGAAACATCGCCACTGAAAATCGCTTTGCTTCTCGGCCATCCGACGCCCTTCCGGCGAACGGTCAGACGCATCAACTGCATCCGCGCTCCGTCCGCGGCGCAGCATAGACGAGTTTGCCGTGCGCTCAAGGAGCGCTCACCCTACTTGGGGTCGGGAGCTAGTCAGCTGCGCCGTGCCCAACGTCAGCTTGCTGTTTGGCGACGAGAGTCGCGACGGCTTCACCACGCTCCCCATCGCCGCCATCGTTCGTGATGCGCGCGGTGAGTTCACGGTCTCCGAGTCGTTCATCCCGCCATGCCTGCGCATTGCAGCGTCTCCAGTCATCGGCAACCGCCTCGATCGATTGCTGCGCGCGATGATCGGGCGCCACCGGTTGCTCTCCGAGGCGCGCCGCTGGACGAGCGAAGGCAGGGTGGAGTTCAACGCGGCAGACGTCACCACCTACCTACAGCTGAGCGCGCTCAACAGCATGCTCCCCAAGATCCACCATCTGGCGCGGGCCAAACACGTCTCGCCGGTCACTGCGTTCTTGCTCCTCAGCGAGCTCGCTGGGCAACTGGCTACGTTCTCGCCGCAGGCCGACATGACGGTTCCGCTCGACTTCGACTACGCCGATCTCGAGACCACCTTCACGACGCTGTTCGACCTGAACCAGAGTTTGTTGGCGATGTCGGACACCGAGCGGTTCGTTAGCTGCACGCTGCAAGCCAGCGGCGAAAGCCGCCACTACGCCGAGCTGCACGATGTGCGCCTCGACCAGTGTGTCAGGTTCTTCATCGGCCTCGAGTCCACTCTGCCGCGCGCACAGGTCATCGACGAGTTTACCAAGCGCGCCAAGGTCGCATCGCACGGCGACATGGACTTCGTACTCAACAAAAACATCGGCGGCATCAACATGGTCGAGAGCCAGCGTCCGCCGCACGATCTGCCGGTGCGTCCGGGCCTGGTGTACTTCGAGCTGCCTATCGCCGATGGCGACGTCTACTGGAAGCACGTGCGGCAAGACCGCAACATGGTGGTGTGGCTCCCGCCTGTGCTCGATCGCTCGCAGCCTGTCGTCAAGTTGCTC
>JBEGTL010000042.1:0-26828 GCA_041179425.1 Pseudomonadota bacterium
CGATACCGGTCGGCGAAGCGCACGCTCGGGATGCGAAACCGCAGCTCGCCCTCGAGTGCACGCAACCACGCGCGGTTGCCATGCGCGAGCCCGCGCTCGCGGCGTGAGGCGCGATAGGCCTCGACCAATGCTGCCGCCGCACCCGCCTTGGCCTCGGGCAGCTTGCGCGCGAGGCGCGAGATCGCCTCCTCGTCCTCCATGTGTTTGTTCCACTCGGGCAAGCTGTTGAGCGCGAACAAGTTCCACTCGTCGCGGTTGGTCCCGATCAGCAGCGGTACCTGGCTGCCCTGTCCGCTCGCGATGATGTCTTGCGGATGCTCCCCGCCGAACAAGCCCTGATCGAGGCTGGGAGAGAAGTGCGGCCAGCCTTTGGGATTGGACTCTACGGCCGCCTGCGCGCGCATCAGGGCCTCGGCCGGAAGCTGCAGCAGGCTCTCGCTGCTCGCCTCGGTGAGCTCGAGCGCCGACAGATACGACCTTATGAACGGCGCGACCTGCTCTTGGCTGCGCAGCTTGAGCGCACCCACGCTGCTCTGCGCGATCGCACGGCGAAACAGGCCTCGCGCGCTCGGCGTGGCGAGCTGTAAGCAGACCGCCGTGCCACCTGCCGACTCGCCAAAGATGGTCACGTTGTCGGCGTCGCCGCCAAAGCTCTCGATGTTGTCGCGCACCCAGCGGAGCGCCGCGATCTGGTCGTGCTGGCCGCAGTTGTCGACCGCGCCCCAGCGTGCGCCCGCTTCGCCGAGCGACAGATAGCCGAGCGCGCCGACGCGGTAGTTGGTGGTGACCACCACCACGTCGTGCAGCTCGGCCAGCTTGGCGCCGTCGTACAGCGGCGTCGCAGCGGTGCCGACGGTGAACGCGCCACCGTGCACGAAGAACATCACGGCGCGCTTCGCACCGTCGGCGCGCGGCGTGTAGACGTTGAGGTAGAGGCAGTCTTCGCTGACCGGGCCCTCGGCGCTGACACCGGGTGCAAACACCAGGCCCTGCAACGACGAAGGGCCAAACTCTTTGGCAGAGCGCACACCGGTCCAGGGCTCGACCGGCTCGGGCGCACGAAAGCGCAGCCGACCCACGGGCGGCTTGGCGAACGGGATGCCACGAAACACCACGTGCGCGTCACGCGTCAGGCCCGCGAGCTTGCCGCTCTGCGTCTCGACGACAACCTCAGCCGAGGACCAACCGCGCGGATCGTCCGCACTCGAACCAGTATTTGCCACGTGCAGACTCAGCCCTTCAGAAAGCCGAGCGCGTCGGCCACGTCGCCCTTGCTTCCGATGAACAGCGGCACGCGTTGGTGCAGCTCGGTCGGCTCGATCTCGAGGATGCGCCGGGTGCCTGTCGACGCAGTGCCACCTGCCTGCTCGACCAACAGTGCGAGCGGCGCCGCCTCGTACATCAGCCGCAGCTTGCCGCTGGTGTTCTTTTTGTCGGCCGGATAGGCGAACACGCCGCCCTTGAGCAGGGTGCGATGGAAGTCAGCCACCAGCGAGCCCACGTAGCGCGCGCTGTACGGGCGACGTTTGTCGTCGCTCGGCGTCTTGAGCCACTCGGTCCAGTTGCGCACCGACTGCTCCCAGGTGACGGCATTGCCCTCGTTGATCGAGAAGATCTTGCCGCGCTCCGGGATCTTGATGTCGAGGTGAGACAGAAAAAACTCGCCGACCGAAGGGTCGAACGTAAAGCCATGAACGCCCTGGCCCGTGGTGTAGACCAGCATCGTCGACGAGCCGTAGATCACGTAGCCCGCCGCGACCTGCTTGCCGCCTGCCTGCAGCAGGTCTTTGGCCGAGGCTTTTTCGCCGGTGGGCGAGCGTCGCTCGTGGATGCCGAAAATGGTCCCGATGCTGACGTTGACGTCGATGTTGCTCGAGCCATCGAGCGGGTCGAACATCACCACGTACTTGCCCGACGGATAGCCCTCGGGCACCAAGATCGGCTCGTCGTTCTCTTCGCTGCCCAGCGCGCACACCTTGCCACCGCGCGACAGCGTGCGGATGAGGATGGTGTTGGCCAGGTCGTCGAGCTTCTGCACCTCTTCGCCTTGCACGTTGGTCTCGCCCGTGAGCCCAAGCACATCGGCCAGCCCGGCCATGTTCACGCGACTGGCGATGATCTTGGTGCACAGCGTGATCTGCTGCAGCAAGGCGGTCAGCTCGCCCGTGGCGCCCGTCGCAGCGAGCTGGCCCTCCAGGATGTGCCGCTCGATGGTCCAGCCCTTTTGGTCGGGCTTGGGGGGGGTCCAGTTCGGGTTGCTCGCCATACGGAAGTGATCTCCTTGTGCTTCGAGGTGCCGGGGGGCGGTAGCGCGAAACGGCCGCGCGCTCAACCTGGCCCAGCTCCTCTTCGCAGCCACCTCTGAAACCTCCAGACGCCGCTTTCTTCTTCCCGCACGCTCTCCCCGACGCACTCCCTCGCCTGGAGCAAATCCGCCGGCAGCTCGCCGCCCAGCGATACGCCCTCGCTCGCGCCCTCGAACAGCGAGAGCAACAGCTCGTCGACCACGCTGGGCGCGCGGTAGAGGGGTTCGGTGGTGCTGGGCCCGGCCTCGACGCTCACCAGCGCGTGGCCTCGCTGCGCGAGCAGGGCAAGCGCGCTACGCGCATCGAGATCGCGCAGCGCGAGCACCTCGGCACGCGCACCCAGCAGTGCGCGCAGGGGTTCCGCGGCAGCAGGCGTGGTGAGCACCAGCTTGTCTGTCCCGTCGCTCCAGACAGGGTGCTCGAGCGGCAGGCTGCCGCTCCGCGTCAGGATGGCGCACAGCGGCGGGTGGCCCTTGTGCAGCAGCTCGCGCCGATACGCAGCCAGCTGCGGCGCGCGAGGCCCCTGCAGCGTGTGCACGACGTTCGGCTCACTGCGCAAGATCGAAGCCGTGGTCAGCAGCGCATCGGCACGCGCGCGGCACGCGTTGAGCACGAAGAAGTCGGTCTCGCTCTTGGGTGCCCGCGGCCCGATCGCAATGACGCGAAGCGTGGCGCCGGCACCACGAACTGCCGACGTGACGTGCACCACGCCCTGTGTCGGCAGCACGTCTGCCCCGTACAGAGCGGCCAGCGCGGCCCTTACTTCTGATACTTGGTCTTCCACTCTTCGTACGGCATTCCGTAGACTACCTCACGCGCCTCGGGGTCCGTCAGCGCGACGCCCCGCTCCTCGGCCGCCGCGCGGTACCACTTGGAGAGGCAGTTGCGGCAAAACCCCGCCAGGTTCATCAGGTCGAGGTTTTGGACTTCGGTGTGCTCGCGCAGGTGGGTAACCAGGCGCCGAAAGGCCGCCGCCTCCAGCTCGGTCTGAGTCGCTTGATCCATCCCGGATCCTGGTCGCAGTCCCGCCGCAGCGCAACGTGCGGTGGCGGGACGCGTCGGAGCGCAGGGGGTTAGTTGATTACGCCGAGGCGGCGCGCGACTTCTGCGGCTAGCTCGCGGTAGTGGATCGCACCGCGCGACTTTTCGTCGTGCTCGAAGATCTCGGTGCCCATGTGCTGCGCGCGCGAGAGGCTGGTGCTGATGCCGATACGGGTAGGAATCAACGACTCGCCGTAGCTGCTCTCGAGCGTGGTGAGCACCGCCTCGTTCATCGAGGGTGTGCGGGTGTCGTGGCGGGTGATGACGACCCCGAGCAAGTCGAGGCCCGGATTGAGGCGTGCGCCCACTTGCTGTGCGTGACCGAGCAAGCTGTCCACCCCGCGCAGCGCCAGCGGCGACAAGTCGCACGGCACGAGCAGGTAGTCCGACGCGACCAACGCGTTGAGCGTGAGGTTGCCCAGGTTGGGCGGGCAGTCGATCACGATCACGTCGTAGTAGGTGCGCGTGATCTCGAGCGCGTCGCGCAAGATGAGCTCTTTACCGATCTTGGTGCTGAGCAAGTTCTCGGCTTCGTTGAGCGCCGGATCGGACGGCGTCACACGCAGCGACGCGACGCTCGTATCGGTCGCCACGTCCATCACGTCGCCCGGCTCGTCCCCGACCAACACCTGACTCAGCTTGCCCCCGCCCGGCTGGATCTGCGTGCGCAACGACGTGCCCACGTGCCCCTGCGGATCGAGGTCGATCAGCAGTACACGCTGCTGATGAAAACGCGCCAAGGCCGACGCGAGGTTGACACTCGTGGTGGTCTTGCCGACGCCGCCCTTGAGCGAAGCCACCGAGATGACTTTTGCCTCGCGCGGCCCACGCGCCCTGCGCTCGGTGGCCGTGATTCGCTTGAGCCCTTGTCGGAATAGGTTCTTCATGTCCACCCCCGGCCTCTGTTCAGTTTCGAAGCGCACCCTCGGGCGCGCGAGCGAAGTGAGGCCAGCCTGGTCTGCGCCGTTACGCGAGTCAATATTCTTGACCTCCATCGCGACTCGCGCGGGGAGATCCGTGCCGAGCAGAAACGCCTCGTCTACGCCGTAGAATCACGGCTCATGCGCGTTCACTCGGGCCACGCACGTAGTTCGGAAGCTCGTTGGTGTCGTCCGGTCGCACCGGCGCGTCGCGCGCAAGGACCTCACCCAGCTTGGTTATCACCGTGCACACCCCATCGGTGGTACGGCGCTGCTTGATGGAGGCGACGAGCGACGTCACCAACTCGGACCATCCGGGGTTCTGCAGGCGCTCGTGGATGCCCTTGTCGCCAAGGATGACGACGCGGTGCTCGAGCTCGGACAGAAAGATGAGCACCCCTGTGCGATCGCGCGTGGCAAACAGGCCGTACTCCAAAAACGCCAGCTCTGCCGCGCGCGAGACGGCCAGCTCTGCCCTGCCCCGCGGCAGCATGGCGCGCAGCACCGGCCGCAAGCCGCTGACGAACCATGCCACCACGCCCGCCGCGAACTGGATGGCGAGCACGGCTCCCACCGGCAACGCAGGCCAGCCCACGTGCGTGCCGGCTGCAGCCAACAACCCCAGCACCACGGCCGCGAACAGCCGAACCTCGCCGTAGTCGTCGCTGCTGGGCACCTCGGCCACGACGATCTCGCCAGCGGTCCGTTGCTCGACCTCGCCGACTACGACGGCCACACGCTCGGCCTCGGCCTTGGAAAACAAGCTCATGTCACCAGCTCCCCGAGGAGCCGCCGCCGCCGAAGCCGCCGCCACCGCCGCCCCCAAAGCCGCCGCCTCCGCTGCCGCCCCCAAAGCCGCCAAACCCACCACCGCCACCGCCGCCGAACCCGCCGGGCAGGAAGATCATCCCGCCTCGACGCCGTCCCCCGCGGCCGCCCCCGCCCCCGCCTCCGAAGAAACGCGACAGCACCAGCAGCGCCACGAAGCCAAACAACAAGAGCGGGAACAGCGAGGCCAGGTCGTCGGTGCTGCGTCGCTTGGGCAGCCCCACCGCGATGCCCTTGCCCTTGGCCATCAACAGATCGAACGCGTTGTCGATGCCGTCGGCCGGCCTGCCCGCACGAAACGCGGGCGCCAGCACTTCGCGGATGACCCCGGCCGTGAAGGCGTCGGTGATCTCCCCCTCGAGACCGTAGCCGACCTCGATGCGCAGCTTGCGATCTTGGAAGGCGACCAACAACAAGAGCCCGTCGTCGCGGCCCTTGGCGCCCAGCTTCCACTTCTCGACCGCGCGGATGGAGAAGTCTTCGAGCGCGTCACCATCGAGTGTGGGGACGGTCAGCAGCACGAACTGATGACCGGTGGCCTGTTCGTACGTGGCGAGCTTGGACTCGAGCGACTGCCTGTGCGCGTCGTCGAGCAGCGCTGCGTAGTCGTTGACGCGTGCGTCGAGCGCCGGCACGTCGAGCGCGTGGGCGGGCAACACCCCCCACGTCGACAGCGCCAGACCTAGCCACACGACCGCGAGCGCGCGTCGCACGCTCTTCTCGAGTCGTGCGTGACTCATGAGCCGAACTTCACCTCGGGAGCCGTCTCGTTGGCCGGATCGCCCGTGAAGTTGGGCCGCTCTTTTTTGCCGCGCAGGGATGCACCGAGGCTGGTGGGAAAGCGCAGCACGGTCTTGTTGTACTCGGCCACGCTCTCGATGTAGCGCTTGCGTGCGACCGCGATCCGGTTCTCGGTGCCCTCGAGCTGCGCCTGCAGATCACGAAACTGCGCGCTGGCCTTGAGATCGGGGTAGGCCTCGGACACCGCGAGCAACCGGCCGAGCGCACCCGACAGCTTGGCCTGCGCCGCCTCGAACGCTTGCAGCTTGGCCGGGTCGTCGATGGTGGACGCGTCGATGCTGACTTTGCCCACGCTCGCACGTGCCTCGACCACTGCCTGCAAGGTGTCTTTTTCGAACGCGGCCGAGCCCTTCACGACGTTCACCAGGTTGGGCACCACGTCGGCGCGCCGCTTGTACTGGTTTTGCACCTCGGACCACGATGCTTTGACGTCTTCGTCACGATCGATGACGTCGTTGTAACCGCAGCTGCTGCTGAGCACGACGCACAAGACAACCGCGATGGTGCGCGCGAGGCGAGGGACGATCGAGCCAGATGCAGACGGAGAGCCAACGACGGGCAGCGTGGATTGCATACGTGCACTATGGGCCAGCTCCTCGTAGACCGCCATCTGACGCCATGGAGCACCCCCCGCGCGTCAACGTCTTGGCTCCTGCAGCGACGACGGGCCAGGCCGCTCAGGCGACGTAGGGCAACAGCGAGAGCAAGCTCTTGGCACGCACACGAATGCTGTCGTCGAGCTCCCCGCGCGCCGCCTGCGTGAGGGCATGACTGAACGCCCCGGCGGTCATAAAACGATCTTCGCGCCGCTTGGCCAGCCCGAGCGCGATCACCAAGTCGATGTCGTGCGGGAGGTCGGCGCGCGTGCTGGGTGCGTGCGGCATTCTTTCCATGATGTACTGCAAGATGCTGGGCAGCTCGCCCGTGAAGGGCGGCTCACCGGTGAGCGCGCGGTACGTGATGGCACATAGGCCGTAGATGTCCGTGCGACCGTCGAGATCGCGCTCGCCGCGCGCCTGCTCGGGCGCCATGTACTGCGGCGTGCCGATCAGCTCGTTGGCGGTGAGCGTGACGTCGAGCCCGCCACTCAGCTTGGAGACACCAAAGTCCAAGACCTTCCACACGGGCTCGATGCTGTCGTCGATCAGCGTGCGAAACACGTTGCTCGGCTTGAGGTCGCGGTGCACCACGCTGCGCTCGTGTGCGGCCTCGAGACCCGCCGCCACCTGCCGCACCATGTCGCACACTTCGTCGAGGGGCAGGCGACCGCGCTCGCGCAGGTACGTGCCGAGGTCGGTCCCGCTCAGCAGCTCCATCGCAATGTAAGGCAGCACCGCGTCGACACCGCTCACGGCCAACACGCGCACCACGTGGGGTGAGCTGATCGAGCCTGCGATCTGGGCCTCCCGCTCGAAGCGAGCCACCGCGGTCTTCTCGCCCAAAAAGTCGAGCCGCAACAACTTCACCGCGACGGGCACGTTGTCGTCGCGCCTTTTGGCCGCGTACACCTCGCCCATGCCGCCGCGCCCAATCACCTCGCCCAGCTTGTAGCCGTCGAGCTCTTGATCGGTGAAGCGGCCGGGTGCCCCCAGACCCGCAGCCTGCTTGAAGGCCTCGCGTGCCTCACGAAAGAGTGCGTCGCGGTAGGAGACCTCACGCACCGCACGCTCGAACTGCTCGACCACGCGCGCCATCTCGCGGCGCATCATGCGACCCGAGAAGTACGCCGCGAAGTACAGACACAGCACGCTCACGCAGCTGGCGTCCCACTGCCAGGGCTTGTTGAAGTGGATGGGCGTGATGGGATGGTAAGGGTAGCCGCCGACACGAATCACCAGCCAGCAGATGCAGTAGCCGACGACGATCAACGCGAACCCGTTGCGTGCGTTACGGCGCGACGACGAGCTGGTGAACAACAACAGACCGAGCGTGACCGCGGCGCAGAACGTGGACACCAACCCGAACGAGTAGTTGGCCACCACCACGGCGATGCTCATGGGCACCGAGATGCGCCGGACCTCTTTGGTGTCCACGAACTGGCGCTGCTCGAGGCGAAGCCAGCTGTACATGAACAGGCCGAGCATCACGACCAGGGCGCCCCAGGCCAGCTGTTTGATGGTGCGCTCGGCGTCGAACAACGCGACCGCGACCATGCCCACCTGGATGAGCAACAACATCGCCGCCGCCAGCACACGCAAGCGCGCGACGCCGCCTGCCTCGAGCGCGGCATGCGCCGTCATGTGTGTGTCGGAGCCGGGCGGCGAGCTGCTGTAGTGTCCCCGCGGCGCGGCGAATGGTGTGTCGCTACGCGAGCCGGCGGCGCGCGCGCGCGCACGTGAGTGGGAGGGCGCGCGGTACGAGCGCGGATGATCGGACCGAGTGGGCCCGGGGTTGTCGCTGGCGTCGGTCACGCTAGCTCGCAGTGTACCTGCTTTCGTCCGCGGCTTGAAAGGACGCGCAGAGCCGTACCTCGCCCTTCATGCAGGTGCGGCTCTGAAGCGCGCCCTCGCGCGCGCGAGCTAAGGCTCGTCGAGCACGGCCAGACGTTTTTCGAGCAGCTCCCATACGGCGGCAATTCGCGGCACGCCGCGCAGGGCGCGCGGGCACACCAGCCACAGCTCGACGGGGGGTCCGGTGGGTAGACCCAGGTCGACCTCGACCAAGTTGCGATCGAGCTTTTGAAGCGCCCTCGTCAGCAGCGCCACGCCCAGGCCGGCACGTACGGCCTCGACCTGCGCGATGTGGCTGCTGACGGTCAGTCGGGGCTCGGCGCGCACGTGGCGCGCGAGAAAGTCTGCGTCGAGCGGGGCAAGACCCGGCAAGCGCACGGAGATCCAGTCGAGCGCGGACGGCTTGAGTGCGACGCCTGCGGCTCCCCTCTGCGCGCTCTTCGGATCGGCCGCGCTCGCGGCGCGCAAGTACCGCTTGTGGGCGAGCACGCTCAGCGGCAGCCGCGCCAGTCGTTTGGCGATCAGGTCCCCGCTGGTGGGGCGATAGAAGCGCAGCGCGAGATCGGCCTCGCGGCGCGAGAGATCGGCGGAGACATCGCTGCCCAATAGCTCTAACCGCAGCCCTGGGTAAAGCTCGCGCAGCTCGCCCAAGAAGCGCGGAATCACGACCTGCACCGCGAACGAGTCGGTGAGCGCCAGCTTGACGGTGCCCTCGATGGCTTGGGCATCGCCACGCAGTGCGTCGGCAAGCTCCCAGACTTGCGCCTCGATCTGCTCTGCTCTGGCCTGCACACTGAGGCTCAGCTCGGTGGCGCGCAGACCTTCTTGCGCGCGGTCGAACAGCAACACCGACAGCTCTTGCTCGAGCGCCGCGATGCGTCGACTCACCGTGGACTGCTCGACGTCGAGAACGCGTGCGGCGGCACTGAAGCTCCCCTCGCGCAGCACCGCGAGGAATACCCTCAGGTCGTCCCAGCGCGAGAGCCCGAGCGGCGCGGTCGACTTTGGTTTGTCTGTCTTGGCCACGGCACCCCCATGCACAGTTGCATAGACGCCATGCACTATCACGGATTGTACCCCAATCCGCGCATGGGTAGGGTGAGTCCATGGCCAAGCTCCTGCTGATCGTGGGTCACACCAATCCAAACAGCTTTACCCACGCGCTGGCGCTCGCGTACGAGCGTGGCGCAAGTGCCGCCGGCGCACAGACCGAGCGCATCGACCTCTCGGCACTGCAGTTTGACCTCGTGCTGCGCCCCGAGGACGAGGCGCAGGCGCTCGAGCCCGACCTCGTCGCGGCGCAGGCGGCCATCCGCGCGGCCGATCACGTAGCTTGGTTCTTCCCCACCTGGTGGGCTGCGCCGCCCGCACTGGTGAAGGGCTTCGTCGATCGTCTCTTTTTGCCCGGCTACGCCTACGCGTACGAAAAGGGCCGAGCGCTGCAGCACAAGCTGCTGGGGGGTCGCTCCGCACGCCTCGTGACGAGCATGGACGCCCCCTGGTGGTGGTACGCCTTGTTCTACCGAAGCGCGCTGCACTCCTCGTTCATCAACGCCACCCTACGCTTCGTAGGCTTCGGCCCCATCTACCGCTCCACCGTCTACAACCTCAAAAGCGCGTCCGCCAAGCGCCGCGCCGACCTGCTCCACCAGCTGGAGCAAACCGGCGCGCGTGATGCAGTGAAGCTCAGACCGCGGTTGGTCAGTGCTGGGACGGGCCGACTACTAGGGTCGTAACCAGGTGGCGTTCCAGTCGCCCTTGCCGCCGCAGTCCGGGTTGAGCGGAGGTGGGTCGTACTCGTCGACATCCCAGGTGGCCATCACCACCGAGCGCGTCCCCTTGTCGTACTTGCCGAGCAGCGGGCCCTTGAACTTGAACATGCCCACTCCGTCGACACCCAGACTGTAGTAGCCGTCGAGGATGGCATCGAACTCGAGCGTGTCGCAGTTGAGCGTGCCGGTGAGCGTGCCGCGGAATGGGAAGGCTCCGTCCGCCGTGCCGTCCATCTTCCCGTTCTCGATCACGAGCTCACTGCAGGCGTCGAGTCCACACCACACGCGCCGTTGGTCGAGAAGTACGTGAGCCCGAGCAACGAGCTACCCCCTGGCAGGCGCTCGAACGTGTTGCTGAGCGCCTCCCGCACGACGTTCCACTTCGTGGGTTTGGTGGAGTCGACGGGCGCCGGGTCGAGCTCACACGCCGCCGACTCTTGAAGCGGCGGGAGGTTACAGACCATGCTCCGGCTGCGGTCGAGCACGAACAACATGCTCGTCTGCAGCTCTTTGGAGAGGTGGGGCTTGGCGACGCAGTCGGTCTGATCGGCCAAGTCGGCGCACAGCGGACCGCCGACACTCATCTGCGTGGGCGGCTTGATGGCAGGACACTCGCACTGCTGCAGGACGCCGCGTGTTGAGCACACCTGTTTGCCCGACTTCTTGCCGTCGGTGCAGTAGCAGGAGGTCTCCTGCTTGGGTTCGCAGTTGGCTCCGGCCGACGCCGTCGAGCTGCCCTTGTCCCCGTCTTTTGCGGTACTCCCCCCGCCAGACGACTGCGTCGCCGGAGCAGGGTCCTTGCCGCACGCGGATAAGACCGCGATGACAGCACAAGCCAAACAACTTTTAAGCATGAGCAGAGGGTACTGACTGCAGTAGCAAACACAGTCACCGGCTGGGCCGACGCGTTGACCCTGCTGCCTAGACTGGATAATTGCTTGGCCGCTTCAGCTCATCCGCATGCCCTCCCGCTCAGCTGATGCGAGAGACCACACTCAACGGCAGCTTGCGCATGAGCAGACCGATCGGTGCCCACGGCCAGCGCGGGACGAAGGCCTCGGCTTTCTCGGTCTCGATGGCTTTGACCATGGCCCGACAGCCGGTCTCGGTGTCGACCATGAACGGGGTCTTCTTGGCCTTCGAGCTGAGCTCGGTCTGGATGTAGCCGGGGTAGATGGTGCTGACCTTGATCGGCGTGCGCAGCAGGTCGGCACGGATGCCTTCCGTCAACGCCGCCAGCCCCGCCTTGGTCGCCGCGTAGGTCGTCTGGTTGCGCGGCATGCCCCGCATCGCGGCCATCGAGGAGATGGTCACCAGGTGGCCACTGTTCTGCTTGCGCATGATCTCGAGCGCAGCTTCGCACTGCGCGAGCGCAGCCACGAAGTTGGTCTCGGCGGTCTTGCGGTTGGCGTAGAAGTAGCCCGTCCCGATCGGCTGGCCTTTGCCCAGGCCGGCGTTGACGATGATGCGGTCGAGCGAGCCCAGCTCCTCGTGAAAGCTATGAAAGCCCGCGAACACCTGGTCGTAGTCCGTGACGTCGATGGGGCGCAGCGCGATGCGGATGGTGGGATACGCCTTGAGCAGCTCACTCTTCAGCTCTTCGAGCCGATCGGTGCGGCGCGCGCACAGCGCCAGGTCGCGCCCGAGCTTGGCAAACTCGCGCGCCATGCCCGCGCCGAGGCCCGAGCTTGCGCCCGTGATCAGGATTGTCTTGCGAATGGGCATCTCGAAGTCCTCAGCGGTACGTGATCAGGTGCTTGTGCGCGCCCTCGAAGTGAGCGTGCTCGTTCATGGTACTCAGAGTGATGCCGCGCCCACCGACGATCAGCTTGGTGACCGAGGCGTTGGCCAGTGTGGCGCTCAGCACCAGCGTGCGGGTGTCTTCGAGCCCGAGCAGCTTGCGCAGCACCACACTGATCGCGCCACCCGAGGTGAATACCAGCGCGGTCTGTGCCTTGCCCACGCGTGCAGCCAGGCGCTCGAGCGAGTCTTCGACGCGCCCACAAAAGGCCGGCCAGCTCTCGCGATACGCGCCGTCGCCGCTCACCCAGCGAGACATCGCACGCTCGAAGATGAGCTGGAACGCGCGCCGCGGATCGGCCTGCCCCTGCATGTCGGCAGCCACCGCGGTCTGCTCGCGGTAGCGCGGGTCGAGCCCGGCCAACATGTCGTTGTGGTCGTACTCGTCCCAGCCGCGGTCGAGCTCCCAGACCGGCTCACGCGCCTGCGCGGTGAGACACTCCGTTGCGGTCTGCGCATGTCGGCGCATCCCGCCGCAGATCACGATCTGAGGGTCGACGCCACGGGACAGGAGCGCCTTCCCCAGCACGCGCCCTTGTTCGCGACCGGGCTCGGACAAGTCGTCGTAGTCGGACGCCGCGAACGACGCCTGACCATGGCGAATCAAGTAGATGGTACCCACATGGCCTCAGCGAGACACGCCGTACTTGGCCAGCTCGACGCGCGCGATCACACCGCGGTGCACCTCGTCTGGTCCGTCGGCCAAGCGCAGCACGCGGGCGGCCCCAAACAAGGCCGTGAGCGGGAAGTCGTAAGACAGCCCCGCCGCGCCGTGGATCTGAATGGCGGCATCGATGACCTGCTGCAACACGTTGGGTGCGACCACCTTGATCGCGGAGATCTCGGTGAGCGCAGGGAAGGTACCAAACTTGTCGATCTTCCACGCCGCGTACAGCGTCAACAGGCGCGCCTGATCGATGGCGATCCGCAGGTCGGCGATGCGCTCACGGTTGCCACCCAGATTGATGAGTGGCTTGCCGAACGCCTTGCGCGACAGCCCACGCTTGATGAGCAGCTCGAGACCGTACTCTGCCGCGCCGATGCAGCGCATGCAGTGGTGGATACGCCCTGGCCCAAGCCGGCCCTGCGCGATCTCGAAGCCGCGACCCGGGCCGAGGATGACGTTCTCTTTGGGAACACGCGCGTTGTCGAACCAGACTTCACCGTGTCCATAAGGCGGATCGTACTCACCGAAAACCGGCAGCATGCGCTGGATGGTGACGCCCTTGGTGTCGAGCGGGACCAGCACCATGCTGTGCTGCACGTGACGGTGCGCGCTGGCGTCGGTCAGGCCCATGAAGACGAGGACCTTGCAGTTGGGGTGACCTATCCCCGTCGACCACCACTTCTTGCCGTTGATGACGATCTCGTCGCCGTCGACCACGGCCGTGGCCTGCATGTTGGTAGCGTCGCTCGAGGCGACGTCGGGCTCGGTCATGCAGAACGCGGAGCGAATCTCACCGGCGAGCAGCGGCTCGAGCCAGCGTTTTTTCTGCGAGGGCGTTCCGTATTTCTCGAGCACCTCCATATTGCCGGTGTCGGGCGCGTTGCAGTTGAAGACCTCCGACGCGTAGAAGCTCTTGCCCATCTCCTCGGCAAGGGTCGCGTACTCGGTGTTGGTCAGGCCCGCGCCTAGCTCAGGGTGAGGCAAAAACAGGTTCCAAAGGCCCTCTGCCTTGGCGCGCTTCTTCAGCGCTTCGACCTCGGGGTCGACCTTCCACTCACGCCAGTCGGCGCTGTACTTGCGCGCGACCGTGTCGTTGAGGTGCTTCTCGTCCAGAGGCACGACGTGATCACGAATGAAGTTGCGGACACGACCGAGTAGGTCCTGCGCGCGCGCGGACGGTGCAAAGTCCATGGTTTTCTCCTGATCGGGGCACCACGTTGTAATGGCGAGGCGGCCCGGGGGTCGAAAGATGTACTGTCGAGGCTCGTGCGCCCGAGGGCGCCCTTCGACCTCTTCGCTATCTCGGCGTGTTGTTCAAGCTCCAAAACCAACGCTGCGCGCGAAAGGTAAGGTTGCCCACCCCGGGGTTGACTGCCGGTGGGTGCGCCTGGGCCGCGCGGGAAACATATCGAGAGGTCGGCGCCATCGCCCTGGGCAGAAGGCCAGATCGCTCAGAGCGGCAAATGACGGCTCCCGTCCCCTCTCGGTTTTGCGTTTTCGAAATTTCGTGTCGCCGATAGACCCGAATTTCCAACTCCCCAGACTCCGTTTTTTGACCTTGGAGACCCCCACAAAACGCAATGCTCAGATCGGCGCCAGAGCCTTGCTTTTCAAGCCCTTGCGCTCATAGCATCAGGTATCGGAGCGGCTGCTCCAGAGCTTCCTTGGGTGTAGGCATGGGCATATCGGTCATATTCGCGCGGGGCCTTCTCTCCGAAGTTCAAAATCGCGGTTTCGATCCCGACGAGCTTCTGCGCCGCAGCAACATCGACGGCACGCGGCTGACGGATCTTCGCGAGACCCTGAGCTTCGAAGAATCAGACCTGCTCACTCGCAATGCGATGGTGATGACGTCCGACCCCGGCCTGGGCCTGTCCATCGGTGCGAACGCACCCGAGAGCATGCTGCAGGTGTTCGGCCATCTGGTGCTCGCGCAAGGCACCATCCGCGAGGCCTTTGCCGCGCTCAGGCGATACTCGACGCTGATCGTCGAGGGGCCCACGTGGGGTCTGGTCGAGCGTGGCGAGCAGGCCATGTTTACGCTCGAGCCGGCGCTGCAGATGGGCGACTCCACGCGTTGCGGCATGGAGTGCGCGCTCGCGATGACGTCACGCATCGGGCAGCACTTCTCGCCGCGCGATGCTGGCCTCACCGAGGTTCACTTCCAGCACGCCGAGCCGAGCTACTCGGCCCGCTACGAGGCGGTGTTCCACTGCCCCGTACGCTTTGGCCAGAGCACCAACGCCCTGGTGTTCCCGCAGGAGTACCTCGACCTGCAACAGTTCCACGCGGACGACACGGTGCGCACCGTGCTGCGTGAGACCGCAGAGCGCCTCCTGCTCGAGCGCGCACAGTCGCGCAGCGTCGCCCAGCGTGTTCGCACGCTGCTGCGCTACGAGCGCGACCTGGCCGACGTCAACGTCGACCGCATCGCGCGTCACGTCGGCCTCAGCGCACGCGCGCTGCGGCGCCGGCTCGGCTCCGAGGGCGCGCCCCTGTCGTCTCTCGTCGACGAAGCCCGCTGCCGTATTGCCTGCGACGAGCTGCGCCGGCCCGACACCACCATCAAAGAGACGGCAGAGCTGCTCGGCTTCTCAGAGCCCAGCGCGTTTCACCGCGCATTCAAGCGCTGGACCGGTCGCACGCCGGCGGAGTACAGCCGCATCAGCGACACCCTCGACGGCAGCACCAGCGAAGAGAGCGACGAGACCATCGACATGGCCAGCTCCCTCGCGCGCCCCGCCGAACAGGCGTCGCCCATCTCGCGCTAGAGCAGCGCTAGAGCGCGGCTCCAGACGGTCCTGCCTACTGCGAGCGGCCCAGCGCGTTGAGCAGCTGCGCGCGCGCGACCGACAGGCTGTACTGCGCCGCCACGCTCTGGGACTCGGCCTGGGTCTGCGCGACCTGCGCGTCGCCGAGCTCGATGGCATTGCCGACCCCCGCTTCGTAGCGGCCCTCGGCCAGCTTGAGGCGGCCCTGCGCATTGGCCAGCGCCTCCCCTGCAGCCTCACGCACGGCCAGCGCCGCGCGCACCCCCAGCCGAGACTGCTCGACCTGCAGCCGCACGTTCTGCCGCAAGAGGGCGATCTGCGCCTCGTTGTTGCGCTGGTTGGCCCGCGCCTCTTGCATGTCCGACCGCGTGGCCAGGCCGCTGAACAACGGCCAGTTGGCGGCCACACCCACGTTCCAGTTGGTGCGCAGATCGCTCAGCTCGATGCCCGCGCGCGTAATGGAGCTCGACGCAGTGAGGTTGGGTGCGTAACCGCCCGAGAGGGCGCCCTCGTTGAGCTGGTTGACGCGCAGGTCGCGCTCGAGCGCTTTCATGTCGGGGCGCGTGGCGAACGCTTCGTGCAGCAGCTGGTCGAGCGACTCCTCTTCCTTGGGGACGGGCCCGAGCTGTTCGTCGGCGACCTCGAAGTCGACGCCCCCCTCGACGCCCATCGCGAGCTGAAGGTTGACGCGCGCGACGGCGTACGCATTTTCGTTCTGCAGTAAGGTCACGCGGGAGTTGGCGAGGTCGGTGCGCACCTGCAAGAGGTCGATCTCTGGACGCGTCCCCACTTCGACGAACGCTTGGGTCTGCACCAGGTGGCGCTCGTTGTTGGCCACCGTCTCGTGGGCCACGCCGATCAACGACTTCTGCGCGCGGGCGCCAAAGAAGGCGTTGCGCACCGCGTAGTCTGCCGAGAGCACCGCCGCGCGCGTGCGCTCTTCGAAGCCGCGCCGCGCTTCTTTGCTCGAGCGAAACCGGTCGATGACACCGAAGTCGAACACCACAATCGAAGCCGTCGCTCCGAAGTTGAACGTGTTGTACAGCGTCGAGTTGTAGCCCGGGTTGACCGAACCGCCGCTCGGGCCAGTCGGCAGCTGGCCCGGACGCGGCACGAAGTTGCTGGTGGTGCGTGTGTACGCCGCGGTGCCCACCAACGACGGCAACAACGAAGCGCGCGCCTTGTCCTGACGTGCCTCGGAGGCATCGCGGAGGGCTACGGCGCTGCGCAGGTTGGGGTTGTTTTCGCGCGCCGCGCCGAGCGCCGCTTGGAGCGTGAGCACGCGGGCGCCGCCCTCTTCCGCGAGGGCGGGAGCGACAACCAGAGACAGAGCGAGCGCGATCAAGATTCGCATTTCGAAAAACCTCACAACTTACTCACGTGAGCCAGCCCTTTGGTGAGCAGGCTGCGCAACGTCTCGCGCTCCGCCGGTGTGAACGGGACCTCGAAGACGTTGCGCGTCTGTTGGGCGATCGGGTGCAGCTTCTCGGCGAGCGCGCGACCGCGCACGGTACAGACGAGCCGCGCCCGCCTGCGGTCGTCGGGGTCGTCCTCGGTGCGCACGAGCTTCTGCCTCGACAAGGCCGACACCACACGCGACGCGGTGGGCGTGTCCATGTGAAGGCTCGCCGCCAGGTCGCGCAGCGACATGCCCTCCCGCTCGAAGATCCGGTTGAGCACCCAGAACTGCGCAGGCGATAGGCCGAACTCGCGCACCTGCGCACCCACCACCTGCTTCAGGCGGCGACGGATGGCAGAGATCAGCAGTGTGGCAGGCTCTTGCATCGGCAATGGTTGCTTCGGCAACGGAATCTGAACGACGGCTGTAAAGTCGGCAACCAACAAAGCGGCTACGCGCAGCACGAGCCCCGCACGCGCAACAATGCCCCTCGCGATCGCGCCGCAGCTCGCGATACGATCGTCAGGTGCGAAGGTTTGCCTCGAAGAACGGCTACTTGCTGGCGCTGACCCTCAGCTGCGCCAGTGTAGGCCTGGGCCTCGCATCACGCGGCTTCGCCAGGGACCGAGCGCTCCAACCTGAGCCGGGTGTCGCGCGGCCGACGGTGGCGACTCCGCACGCAGAGGTCGTCGCCGCGACGGGGCTGCTGATCCCTACGCACTCGGCGCCGGGAACCCCCAGTGCACTCGCCACGCTCGCCGTCGCGCCCGCCTCGCCTACCGTCGACCCGGCCGCACGCGCAGCGCGCGACATCGCACGTCGGGTGCGGGGTTTTCACTCCTTCCGCGACGAGATCCCGCTCGCCACCTGGCGCAGCGTCAGCACTTCGACGTGGCGCGTCCGCAGCCAAGCGCGCTGCCTCGCCGCCGCCGACAAGCTGCGTCTGCCCGCACGCCCGCTCGAGCGCGCGTTGCTGACACCGGTCCCCACGCCCATCGTGCTCGATGGACCGGTCGCGGGCGTCTCCTATCGCCCGGTCCAAAGCGACCGCGAGATCGAGCTGAGCTGCGAGCTTGCCACTCGGCTGCCCGCGCTGTCGGCCCTCCTCAAGGCACACGGCGTGCGTGTGGCACACGTCAACTCGTCGTATCGCGACCAGCCCCGCGTCAGCTTCCACACCTTCGGTCTGGCGCTGGACATCTCGTCGTTCGAGACCGCAGAGGGGCCCCTGGTCGTGGCCAGCGACTTCGAGCTCTCGCCAGACGTCGCCACCTGCGACGCCAAGCCCGCCACCGAGCGCGGTCGAGCCATCCTGGCCCTGGCCTGTGCGCTCGCCAACAGTGGTTTGTTCTCGTCCGTGCTGACCCCCAACTACAACGCGGGCCACCGCGACCACTTCCACCTCGATATCAGACCCAACGACAGCCGGCTGTTCCTGCGCTGACGGGTCGACTTTTGCCCATCTGGGCCCGCCCCCTTCGGCGCGTGATATGACGGCGCTCCATGTCTGCCCCCGAGCCTCCCGCCCCCGACGCGCCCCGCGCCGACGACAGCAAAGACAAGCCCGCAGATAGCGACCCGGGCTACAAAGACCTGGCCGCCATCGGCATCGGCTGCCTCATCTTCGTAATCTTTTTCGTCGCCATCGTGATCGCCGGCATCACCCGTGAGTGAGCAGGCGCTGCTCGCCGAGCTGGGCGCGCTGTACGACGACGTCGACGCGCTCTACCTGGGAGCCAGCTGCGACCGCTCGACCGAGTGCTGCCGCTTCGGGATCACGGGACGCGAACCTCAGGTCACGTCCCTCGAGCTCGCGCTGGTGGCTCGTGCCCTTCGTCAGCGCGGCGGCCAGCCCGGTCCCAAGCAGCGCGCCTTGCCGCTCGCAGGCGATTCTTCGCTCGCACACCGCGGCCCCGCGCGCGCGACGGCCGCTCGCGAGGGCGCCTGCCCGCTCTTGCTCAAGTCTGGCCGCTGTGCGGTGTACGAGGCGCGTCCGTTGGGTTGTCGCACCTTCTTTTGTCAGCGCGCGCAGCTGGCTCACCCAGTCGATCGCCACGATCTGCGCGACGCCGTGCGCCGTCTCCAAGAGCTCGCGGTGCGGCACGCACCCGGCGGAGACCGTCCACGCGCGCTGTCACGAGCCCTCGACACCTGACTGCGCAGAGTGCCGAGACCAACGACGTAGCGCGCGGAGACGCCCGCCACGCGCTAGCTCAACGAATGGTACGAAGCGTATCGTTGGAGTTGCAGGCTGCACGCGCAGCGTTGACCTGCGCGGTGCAGTCGCACACGGGACACGCGTTTTGAATCGTGCCCGCGAGCGAGTCGAACGTGTACACGAGCTGCGCGACGGCGATCACGTCGTACTTCTCGGTGTTCTCGACGGGCTGACGATCGTAGAGGAAACGCGACTGCAGCCCCAGCTTGAACGTCTGGGTGATCGACGACGTGAGCTCGACCAACCCGTTGACGCGCAGGTTGCCGGGATTGATGAAGTCGATCAGGTTCTCCACGCCGAGACTCAGGTTGGCAGTGGGTGACAGCCGGTTGGTGTAGCCCAAAAACAGGCGCGCCGAGTGCACCAGACAAGTGTCGTTCTCTTTGTCGCACCGCTTGGTGTTGCTGCCCGAGCTCGGCGCCGCGGTGGTGGGAGCACTGCCGGTCGTCCCGCCCTTGACCTTCCCGATGTTGTCGTACGTGAGGTCGTAACCAATCTCACTCCAGATGCGGTGCGCATCGGACGGGTAGTACAGGTTGCGTAGGTAGCCCACTTGGTTTTGGAGCCGCAGCTGCAGACCCGCAAAAACGTCGCGACGTGGGGCCATCGCCACGAACACAGCGTCGAGCTGCGATAAAAACAGGTCGTAGCGCGCGCGCGCCACCACGTTGCCCGCGGTCTGCTTGACGTCGGTCAGCTTGTTGCGCCGAGCCCCGCTCAGCGTCCCGAGCGCCTCGACCATCAGCTGGCTGTTGCCGCGTAGCAGACCAAACCGTCCACCCAAGTTGCCCGCGTACGACTTGGTGTTGCCTCCATTGGCCGTCGCACCAAAGGCGACGCTGACCAGCTTTTGGTCGCTCACCTTGGGTCGCGCCACCAGCTTCTCGGGCGCCGACGAGACCACGATGGGCGTCGTGCTCGGGTTGATGGTCGGGTTGAACGCCTGCGCGTGTGCGGTACCAACGAATGAGCACGCGATGAGCGCAAACGTAGCTGCCGAGACGAGGATGGCGGACCAACGTTGAGGCCAGAACTTCTTCACCCGACGCGGTTTATCCCAGGCCTAGCGCTCTCGCACGCGCCGAAGCGTCGCCAAGCGACAACCCGCTCGTGAAGGCACTGCTCAGTGTGTTGCGGAGGCCGCCGAAAGGCGTTTGGAGAAGTTGGCGCGATACGTACGGAACAGCGTGAGCAGCGCACCGGGCGAGTGCTGCAGCGGACCTCGCTGCGAGATCAGCAGGTCGATCCCGGCACGGTTTCGTAGCAACACGTGTCCGCCACTGGACTCCACGACGAAGAGGTTTCCATGCCCGGTGGGGCCCACGATCATCGCAAGCGCGTGCGCTCGTGCGCGCGGCACTCCCGGCAGCAGCCTCTCGATCAACAGCGAACCGAGGTCCGTGTGAGAAAACAGGCCGGTCTCGCGCTGCGGCCGCAGATCAGGGGCGTAGAACAAGAGCGGCACGCGGTACACCTCCAGGTCCGACTGCTGGCCCTTGTCGCGAAAGCCGTGGTCCGACGTCAGCGCGATCAGCGTGTCGTCCGCGAGCCCCCGCCGTTGTAGCTCGCGCAGCAACGCATCGACGTACGCTGAGTAGTACGCAGCGTTGCTCTTGCCCGAAGCCTCGTTGTACTCCGCGGCGTGGCCCCAGATGAACTCCTGATACACGAACGCGCGCTCGTGTCGCTCCACGAAGTCGAGCACTGCGGGCAAGAGCACCAGGTCTTCGCAGCTTTGTTCGTACTCGTCGGGCGTGAAGCAGAGCTGCCCCTTGCCCTTGGCGGTCGCGAGGTCCGCGGCGCGCAGGTGCAAGGTCTCGCTCCAGCTCAGGTCAGAGACCACTTCTTCGAGCGTGGTCTGCGACGCTGCGAACGCCGTCGCGTACCCGAGCTCGCGCATGCGGTCGACCAGAGAGGGCTGTGTCGCGAGTCGCTCGTACTGCGCGTAGCCGACGTCGTCGTAGGCTTCGTACGGCACCAGCCGTGAAAACAGCATGTCGAGCATGCCCGTGCGACTGTCTTGATTGTTGGGGAAGTAACGCGTGAACTCCTGCACGTGGGGCCGCCCGCTGTGCACGAAGGTCTGCCGCGGAAGCAGCGCGCTCTCGCGCTCGAAGTTGCGTGCCGTCATCGTCTCCATGACGAGCACGAACACTTTTTTGTAGCGAGCCACGCCTTCGCCGCGCCCCCCGCCGAGCGTCACCGCGCTCTGATCGAGCTCGTCGAGCAGCGCACGCGAAGGGGGTGCATGTGCCGCCTCGACCCTGGGCAGCCAGACCAGCTGCGCGAGCTCCAGCGCGCCATCGTAGAGCGGCGAGGTGACTCGCGACGCCGACGACGACAACCACGCCATCGCCAACCCGAACAGGACCGCAGTCGGCACCGCGACCCTCACGGACACGTGGCCCAGCCAGCGTGCGGCCAGCACCGCGGCGCCTGCGATGGTCGCAAACAACAAGACCAGCGACAGGGACCCGCGCGCCGGCAGCGCCACCGAAAAAAAGTGGAGCAGGCCGCTCCAGCGCAGGTCGAGCAGCGTGAGGCGTCGCTCGATCGCCACATCGAAGAACCAGGTATGGGCAAAGATCTGGACGCAGAACAGCGCGAGCAGCGGATAAAACAACAGGCCTGCGCGCCGCGCTTTGACCGCGACCACCTCGCACAGCGACCACCACAGCGCGATCGCAGCCGCGTCGAAGACCAGACCCGCACTGAATGTCGCGGCGCGCGCGGGCTGCAAGACCCACAGCTGTAGACCCACGATGGTCAGTGCTGCCGCAAGGGCAGTCGCGAGCCGCAGTGGGTCGACGAAGCGCATCGTCGCGCGAGAGACCTTGCCGTCACTGGTAGGGGGAGAGCTCTCCATCACAGGTACGGCATCAACAGGCGCGCCCAGCCATCACGGACACGAGCCGGCAGCGATCGTCCCTGCAGCTCGCGCAGCGACAACTCCCGCGCCTCCGACATCCGTGCGCTGACGTGCGCCGTCAGGTCCTCGCACAGGTCGCGATCGTAACACTCGACGTCCAGCTCGAAGTTGAGTCGCAAGCTGCGCGTATCCCAGTTGGCAGAGCCGAGCAGCACCCACTCGTTGTCGACCAACATCAGCTTGGTGTGATCGAACGGCGGCGGCGTCAGCCATACGCGCACGCCGTGGCCGATGACTTCTTCGAGCTGACGCCACATCGCCCATTGCACCAGGCGCAGGTTGTTCTCTGCGGGCAACACCACGTTGACCTCCACACCGCGCAGCGCCGCAGTGCTGAGCGCGATGTGAAAGATGGCATCCGGCAGAAAGTACGGCGTCATGATGGTCACCGACTTGTGCGCGCACGCCAAGGCCGCCTGGATGGTCCAGGTGAAGCGGTCGAGGTCCTCGTCGGGTCCATCGGCAATCCCGCGTGCGGGCGTGCTACCCCGGCTCGTCAGCTTGGGAAACCACAGGTCACCGTCGAGTGGCTCTTTGGTGGTGAACTCCCAGTCGCTCGCAAAGACCTCCTGCAGGTGCGCCACCACGGGCCCCTCTACCTTGAAGTGCAGGTCTTTGGTCGGCGCCTTGGGCTGGCTCGCGATGACGTGTCCCTGTCGAATGTTCATTCCGCCTGTGAAGCCGAGGCGGCCATCGACCACCAAGATCTTTCGGTGATTGCGCAGGTTGAAGTACGGCGCGCGCAGCAGGGAGCGCGCTGGCATGAACAACGCAGTGCGCACACCAAACTTCTTCAAGACTCGGTGCGCCGGGGGCGACGCGTAGCGCACTCCGATGTCGTCGATCAGCACGCGTACCTCCACGCCACGCTTTTGTGCGTGCGCAAGCGCGTCGACGAACGTGGCACCCACTCCATTGGTCTCGAAGATGTACGTGGCCAGCGTGATGGAGTGTTGTGCACCGTCGATGGCCGAGAGCATCGCTGGGTACGCGGCGTCTCCGTTGACGAGCGGCGTAAACGCGTTGCCCGCGAGCAGACGTTTGCCGGTCACGTTGCCGATCGCGACACTCAGATCGGCCAAGTGCAGACAGGTGGCCGAGATGCGTGTGCTCTCCACGCTCTCGGCTGCGCCACTGGTGAGGTCGCGCGGACGCACCTGGTCACGGCGCAGATACACCGCGCGACGCTTGATACGGTTGATGCCAAGCAGGAGGTAGAGCGCCGCGCCGAGCCACGGCACCAGCCAGATCAAGCCCACCCAACCGATGGCCGAGCGGACGTCGCGCTTGCGCAGCACGACGTGACCCGAAGCGAGGACGGCGAAGACGATTGCTAGGCCCGTCCCGAGCGGTCGCAACCAAGCCTCGGCAGTCTCCATCAGCGCACCATACTCAGCTGGCTGGCCGCTGTCGCGCGACGCGTGTACAACCGCACCACAGGGCGCGCGAGCGAAGAGAAAACACGCTCAGAGATGATAGATTACAGCGCTTCGGACCGGGTAGTCGACGTCCGGCCTGGTCTTGACCTCGTAGCTGCAGCGCGGGGTCAGCGCGAGCCGCGGGTTGTCCCTGCGCAGTGGGTCGCTGACCAACACCGTGCGTCCCCGCTCGAGCTCGCTCTGCAAAAAGTCTCGGTTGCCAACTTCGTACAGCACGTCACTCGCGAGGAGCACCTGGTAGTCGGCGGGCAGCTCGCGCGCGGTCGCGAGCCGCACTCCGTTGAGCGCAGCGTTGCGTTGGCAGGCGATCAGCGCGTGGGGGTCGAGGTCGACTGCGACCGCCGAGCGTGCGCCCGCCCGCAGCGCGGCGATCGCTGCCACGCCGCAGCCGGCACCAAAGTCCGCGACGTCTCGCCCGCGAACCAACTCCGGATGATCCAATACGTAGCGAGCCAGCGCCTGTCCGCTGCCCCAACAGAACGCCCAGTACGGCGCGGTATCGATCGCGAACACCTCGGCGGCGCGCTGGTGCAGGTCGACGTCGTCACCGAGCAGCCAGAGCGAGAGCTCGGGGCACAGGTCGAGCTGCCGGGCCGACAAACGCGACCCGAGCCACGCTTCGGGAATGGGGTGATCTTGGCCGGGTGGGGACGACATGCGCGCGAGCGTACGGCTAGACCCCAGGGTCGCCAGCGCGATCGACAGTCCTGCCTGTTTGCGGCTACAAGGGAGGAGGGGCTTTGGGGCGACACACGCTTGTCGCTTGAATCGTCCGCGCGCGACTACAAAAGCATCACTACCGCAGCAGGGATGCTGCCCTTGGAGGGTTCGATGAGTGTTGGGCGTCGCGAGTTCATCATCGGTTCGGTCGGTGTCGCCGCAACCTCGCAGCTGCTCGTTGGCTGCAAGGACGACGGCGAAGACCTTCCCGCATCGAGCGTCGATGGCGGTGTAGCGGGAGGCGACGGTGGCGTTGCGACGGCTGACGGCGGCACCGCTGGGGAGCAAGTGAATACCGCGATCTTTGCCCACGGTGTCGCGAGTGGTGACCCTCTTGCGACCGCGGTGATTCTCTGGACCCGTGTCACCGTCACCGACGGGCAGAGCGTGGCGCTCAGCTGGGTAGTCTCCAAGGATCCGTCGCTAGCCGCGCCCATCAAGACGGGTACGGTCACGGCCGCAGCCGACGCGGACTTCACGGCCAAGGTCGACGCCACGGGGCTCGAGCCCGGCACCACGTACTACTACGCCTTTACGGCGACTGGACGTGGCCGCTCGGTCACGGGACGCACGCGCACCCTGCCCACCAGCAGCGACCACGCTCGTATCGCTTTCACCAGCTGCGCCAACTTCCAAAACGGCTATTTCTCGGCGTACGGCGCGATCGCCAAGCGCACCGACCTCGACCTGTGGCTGCACCTCGGCGACTACATCTACGAGTACAAAGCCGGCGAGTACGCAGATCCCAACCTGCCCGCGCGTCTGCACCAGCCCGTACAAGAGGCGGTCACGCTCGCCGACTACCGCGGTCGCTACGCGCAGTACCGCTCCGATCCCGATCTGCAGGCACTGCACCGTCAGCTGCCGCTGATCGCAATCTGGGACGATCACGAGTTCGCCAACAACGCCTACGTAGACGGCGCCGAGAACCACAACCCGGGTGAAGGGGAGTGGGTCGATCGCAAACGGGCAGGCGCACGCGCATTCCTCGAGTGGCTGCCGATTCGCGTCGCGCCAGCCGACCCGGTGCCCAAGATCTTCCGCAACTTCAAGTTCGGCGAGCTGTTCGATCTACTCATGCTCGACACGCGCATCATCGCGCGCGCGAAGCAGGCCGGCGACGACAGCTCGATGGGCAGCGGCGTGGGCAACCCGACCGTGTGGCAAGACCCGACGCGTCAGCTTCTGGGCACCGAACAGGAGACCTGGTTCCTCAACGAGCTGAGCGCCTCCAAGACACGCGGCGCGCGCTGGCGACTAATCGGCAACCAGGTGATCTTCACGCAGGCTCGCGATCCGCAGGTCCCCGTGGTCGCCAACGACCCGGCCATGACGCGCAACATCCTGTACTCAGACTTCTGGGACGGCTACCAGCCTGCGCGCCAGCGCGTCATCGACTACTTGCTCACCAACGGCATCCAGAACGTCGCGTTTTTGACCGGCGACATCCACACCTCGTGGGCGTTCGAGGTGAGCAAAGATCCGTTCGACGCGACGGTCTACGATCCAGCCATGGGCAAGCCTGGTTTCGCGATCGAGATCGTGGGTCCTTCGGTCACGTCACAAGCGCTCGAGGACAGCCCGCTCGCGAGCATCGCACCGATGCTGCTTGCGCAAGCCAACCCCCAGCTCAAGTACGCAGAGGTCACGAAGAAGGGCTACGTCCTGCTCGACGTCACCAACGAGCGCCTACAAGCCGAGTGGTACTACGTCACGCAGTACAAGCTGCCTGGCGACGCGACAGAGACATTTGCCAAGTCGTTCACCTGCCAGCAGAGCTCCGCGCGCCTGGTGGAAGCGACTACGCCCTCGGCGGCGAAGACCGCTCCTGCACCCGCGGCGTAAGCGCCAGCTGAGCGCCGACCCCGCGGTTGCTGCCGATCGCGCAAGACCTGCCTGGCACGCGGGACCTTCCCTGTTCGCGAGGGTTCCGCGGAGGCCTGGTGCTCACGCAATCTTCGTGACGCTGTAGGAACGCACGGTCGTGCGGACCTTCACGTCGATGTCGTCCCCGACGTGGCGCCCGAGCAGGGCGCGCCCGAGTGCCGACACCGGCGTCACCACGGTGACCTGGGTACCGTCGACCGAGAGGCCGACTCCCCCGCCGTACGGCGCGAGAAATACGCAGCGTGTGCTGTCGCCTTCTTCGAGCGCGATCAACGCGCCGGCCTGGATCACGTCGTCAGGCTTGAGCTTGGGCAGGTCGAGCGTGCGCAAGAGCTGCAGCTGCTCGACCATGGACTCGGCCCTGAGGGCCTGTCCGCGCGCCAGGTAGCTCTGCTCGAGCGCACGCGTGTCCTTGTCGTTCTCGGGCTTGGCTTCTTCATGAGTCGCATCTCTGCGAATCTCCTCCGCGGCACTCGTGACGTGAGCCAAGGTGGCGGAGAGCGACTCGATGAGCTTCTCAAGCACTCGACGCTTATCGGGAAACTCCATCGCTCGAGTAAAGCACGCCTTGGTTTGGCTGGCGGCGATGGACGAGCCCTAGGTTCAGTCGGTGCGCGTCCAGAGAGCGAGTGGCGACAGCGGGGCGTGTCGAGGTGCGAGCTCCGGCGCGCGACGAGCTCCGGTGCGCGACCAAGCGAGCGGGCAGACGGACGGAAAAGAAAAAGCCCCCAAGCATTTCTGCTTGAGGGCTTTGAGATTAAACCTGGCAACGACCTACTCTCCCACGCACGCGCGCGCGCAGTACCATCGGCTCTGGAGGGCTTGACTTCCGAGTTCGGGATGGGATCGGGTATGGCCCCTCCGACATCGTCACCAGAAA
>JBEGTL010000043.1:0-26746 GCA_041179425.1 Pseudomonadota bacterium
GCGCCTGCGCGCAGAAGCTCGTCGCCAGCGCCGTGTGCAGACGGTGCGTGTGCGCGCCGCTGTCGTGTTCTTCCGCAGCCTGCAGTGGCGGCACCACGCGACCTCTCTGTTGATCGCGACCGTCATCTTGATCGCGGTGGCGCGCTCGCAGACGAGCCCCGAGGCTCGCTGAGCACAACCCAAGCGCGCGGCCTCAGCGCTTGGGTAAGACGACGGCGCGAATCAGCTCGATGGCCGTGTCGGCCAGCGTGCTGAGCGCGGTCTTGTGGCCCCGCTCCAGCGCGCACAGCACCAGCTCGTTGACGCCGCCCACGAGCGCGACGGACATGTCTGGCGTGAGTGCAGTGAGCTTGGCACCTCGGTGCTGGGCTCGATCGACCGAGGTGCGTAAGAGCGCCGCAAACTTGAGGTGGATCTTGCGCCGCAACGCCATGGCCTGAGGGCCCGCGCCGTGAATCTCCGACAAGAATGCGCGCACCAACACACGCCGCTCGTCGAGGCTCTGAAAGTACGCGCGCACTGCCGCATCGATGGCCTGCTCGGGGGGACTGTCGCCCGCCGCTTCGGCCACACGCGCGAGTAGGTCGCTGCTCATCGCTGCGTAGGTGTCGAGGAAGCACGCCTCCTTGTCGGCGAAGTACTCGTAAAACGTACGCTTGGAGACGCGCGCGTGCCGAACGACGTCGGCGATGGTGGTCGCCGGGTACCCTTTGTCGGCGACGGCCAAGCCCATGCCTTCTTGCAGGCGCGCGCGGTGATCTACGCCCTCTCGCCCGCCTTCCGAAGACTCTTGCATCAGGTACCACCACGTACCATAGTCGCCGGTACTGCGCAGTACCAGTTCGCTTCCATCGAGAGAAATTAGGCCGCCCCATGACAGAGCTAAGAGGTAAGGTTGTCGTCGTCACAGGAGCAGGCTCCGGCATCGGCCGAGCGCTCACGGTCGCACTGTTGAGCCGCGGCGCCGAGGTTGCGTACTCCGATGTGAACGAGCAGGGCCTGGCCGAGACCAAGGCGCTGGTGGCGGGCAAGGGCCGCTCGAGCAGTCATGTGCTCGACGTCAGCAAGCGCGAGCAGTGGGCTCTCTACGCCGAGGCCGTCGAGGCAGAGCATGGCGGCGCCGACGTGATCATCAACAACGCTGGCATCGCCATCAGCAAGCCCTTCGAGAGTCTGCCCATCGAAGAGTTCGAGCTGGTGATGAACATCAACTTCTGGGGCGTCATCTACGGCAGCAAGACGTTCTTGCCCTACTTCCGTAAGCGCGGCGCGGGTCACATCGTCAACATCTCCAGCATCAACGGCATGGTGCCGTTCGCCTTCCAGACGCCCTACAACTGCTCCAAGTACGCCGTGCTCGGCTTTTCCGAGACCATGATGCAGGAGCTGCGCGGCGAGCCCATTCACATCACGTCCGTGCACCCGGGTGGCATCCGCACCAACATCGCGCGCTCGGCCATCGGTGCCGACCCCAAGATCGCCGAGGGGTTCGACCGCATCGCGCGCACCACGTCCGAGTCCGCTGCAGAACAAATCTTGACGGGCGTCGAGAAGAACAAAGAGCGTGTCTACGTGGGCGTGGACGCCAAGATCATGTCCGCCTCCAAGCGCATCGCGCCGGCGCTCACGGTCAACTTCTGGGGACGCGCCTCCAGCCTCAACCGCTCGAAGAAATGAATACAGCGGCGTCTGGCCAACGTTTTGCGCGTCTACCGCCGGCTCTATAAGAACTCGCGGGTCAGCTCGGCCACGTGTGCGAGGGCTTGTTTGGACGCGTTGCTGACGGCGCCCATGTTGATGAAGCCGTGCGTGAGGCCAGGCGTTCGATACAGTCTGGTGCGCACGCCGGCGCGCTCGAGTGCATGGGCGTACGCCTCGCCTTCGTCGCGCAGCGGGTCGAACGCAGCAGTGATGATCACGGCCGGTGGCAGACCGCGCAGATCGGGCGCCAGCAGCGGAGACGCTCGTGGGTCGCGCAGGTCTTTGAAGTCGCCAAAGTACTGCCTGCGAAACTGATGGATGTCGGCGCGCGTGAGGAAGTAGCCCTCCGCAAAGGTGTCGATGGACGGCCAGTCCTTGCTGCTGTCGACGGTGGGGTAGATGAGCAGCTGGAGCGCGGGCAGCGCATCGCCATGGCGGAGCGCCTGCTGCGTGGCGACGGCGGCCAGGTTGCCACCTGCACTGTCGCCACAGATGATGACGCGCGCGGGGTCGGCACCCAGCTCCGCCGCGTTGGCGAGCACGTAGCGCAGCGCTGCATGGCCGTCTTCGATGCCGGCGGGAAACGGGTGCTCCGGCGCGAGCCGATACTCTACCGACAGCACCTGCAGATCGAGCGAACGGCACAGCGCGCGGCACGGCGCGTCGTGCGTATCGAGATCGCCGACCACGAAGCCGCCTCCGTGAAAGAACAACAGCAGCGGCCTTTGCTCGCCGTGACGCGTGCGAGTCGCCGGCAGGTACTGACGCGCGCGCAGCGGACCCACGGCCCCGGGGATCGTCAGGTCACGCACCGCACCGACGGCGATGGGCACACCGGAGTGCACGCGTGCGTCGCGCCGCATGCGCTCGCGGGCTGCCGCGGGTGTGCTCGCACCGAGCCTGGCCGTGCCGATCGCCTCGCGCAGCGCCAACAGCGCGCGCAGCTCCGGGTGCAGACGGTCGCCATCGATGGCGCGCTCAAAACGGTCGAGCAGCGCGCTCGGAACGCGAGAGGCGAGCTCCATCAGGGTGCGGGCGCTCTTGTGTTCGAGCTCTTCGAGCTTCTTGATCACGGCGCTGAACTGCGGCATGGCGCGGCTTCTTTCTGGCGCGACGGCGCACGGCGAGTGCACCCGGGGCAACAACTGGTACGTGATGGTACCAGCTCGCTGTCTTAGTCTCAACGCACGCGGCAGCGCAAGCGTTGCGCGCGAAGTCCGCGCAGCGTCAGTGTGGCCCACAACAGGAAGAGGGCGCTCAGCCACCCCGCGTTGCCTGCTTGGGGTCCGACCAGTGAGCAGCCTCCGTTGTCGTCGTGTCGGCTCGGTCGGCCGCCGGCGTCGGCGGAGACTTGCGCATCGAGCTGCGTCGTGAGGCCCGCATCGTGGGGTGCGACGCCTGCCTCGCCAGGTCCGCTCTGGGTGCCCGCGTCGGAGTCTGCGCTGAGCGAGGGATTTTCGACCTGCCAGTCACGAAACTCCACGCGGCAGCGCGCGTCGGCGCTGGACGGCGCCGGGCACGAGAACATCTCGTCCACCTCGACGAAGTCAAACCAGCGCGAAAAGCCGGTGTCCGAAGGACCGCGCACGCCGACGCCGTCCTGGCGCGCGTCGATGCCCTTGTAGTAGCCAGCTGCGAGCAGGCCGTCGCTCCCTCCGAGCAGCGTGCTCGTGCGCGCCGTATCGGCCACCTGCTCGAACGTGCGGGTGTCGTCGGTGGCTTGCCACACGCCGTCCAAGCCGCCCAGGTAGGCGGTCTTGCCGTCGGCGGAGAAGGTGGCGGTGTGCAGCGAGCGCAGTGTGATGGGGGAGCTGAACGTCTCGCCGCCGTCGTTGCTCCACAGCACGCGCTCGCCCAGCGCGGGCTCCGATGCGGTCGCGCGGGCGAGCAGCTCTTCTGGGCGCACGGGATTGACGGCGAGCAGCGTCACGTCGCGCTCGTCGTCGGTGAGCGCGACGTCGGCGCGCGTCCAGGTCTTGCCACCGTCGACCGAGCGGGAGAGGTAGTAGCTGTACGTAAACGTTGGCGTGTCTTTGTGCAGCACGACGGCGGCCGTGTAGAGCCGCGCCGGGTCGCCCTTGGCGATGAGCAGCGAGCCCAGAAACTCTTCGTCTGGCACCTTCAGCAGCGTCGCGAACGTCGCACCTTCATCGTCGCTCACGCGCACGCCGCCCTCGCCGGTGCCCGACGTCGTCACGAACACGCGCCTTGGGTTCGAAGGGTCCTGCACCATGCTCGGCACCGAGAGCTGTGCCAGCGCGCTCACGGCAGCAAACGTGCAGCCGCGATCCATGCTCGCGCGCAGACCCAAGCTGTCTCCCACGAGCAGCTTGCCGCTGGGCAACACCGCGGTGCGGTACGCAGTCGAGGTGCCGACGTCCAGAGCTTGGTTACAGAGCAGCGCAAACGCGCGGGTCTGCAGGTTGCCGTAGATCAGTCCCCGGTTGGTCGCGATGACGAGCGCATCGGGCTTGCTCGAGACGATCTGCAGCACCTCCGCCGGCGCGTGCGCAGACGCGAGGGGTACAAAACGACCACTCAAGAACAAGCCAAAGCACCCCACAAACGCGCGGAAAATAAGGCGTGACGGCATGATGATGCTGCGTAACACACCCGCGAAGTCGCGCGTGCGCGCAAACGCCGCCCGCGACGTCGAAGCGCGCCCTCGTGCGCGCGAGCGAAGAATAGCGGTGCCTCGGGTGCCGGCGCGCGACGAGCGCGCCATGCCGCTATGCGAGCAGTTTGGCCAGGGGGCCGGTGCCCTTGTCGATGTTGCCGAACGTGTTGATGTTCGACAGACCCATCGCCTGGCACATGCCGACCAACAGGCGGTTGTGGTCAACCTGCTCGTTGTATTCGAGGTAGCGGCCGGTGGCGACCGCGCCGGCGCAGCCGCCCGCCGTGACGAAGGGCGTGGACTTGAACGAGTGGTTGTTGCCCTTGCCGAGCTCGCTGCCCCAGACCACCAGACAGTTGTCGAGCAGCGTGCCGTTGCCCTCTTTCACCGAGTCGAGGCGGTCGAGCAGCTGCGCAAACTTCTCTGCGTACCAGGTCTCGATCTTGACGACCTTGTCCCACGACGCGTTGTCGCTGTCGGGCGCGTGCGTGAGGTTGTGGTGGCCGTCGTTGACGCCGAGCCACGGGTACGAGAGCGAGTCGTTGTCGGCAAACGCGTACTGAAAGCTGGCCACGCGCGTGAGGTCGCACGCGAGCGCCGCGGTGATGAGCTCGATCTGGGAGTCGACCACGGTGACGGTCTGGTTCACGTCGTTGGGGTCGACCTTGCTCTTGAGCATGGGGCCCGTGCACAGCTGCGACTTGGCGGCCAGCTGCTTCTCGAGGTTGTTGAGCGCGTCGGAGTGCGCCTCGATCTTGATGCGTTCTTCGGACGCGATCCGCGAGCCGATGCGCGCGAGCTCTGCGCGCGCGATCTTGAGTGCACTCATGCGCTCGCCGCCGGTCTCCACGGTGGCGCCGGAAAACAGCCGCGAGAACTGCGCCCAAGGATCGGTGGCCGGCGCGAGCGGACGCTTGGCGTCCATGTAGATCATGCGCGACGCCGGGTTGTTGCTGCCGCTGCGGACGCCGAACTCGAGCGACTTGTACGCGGTGGCCTTGCCCACGCTGTTGGCGATGACTTGGTCGACCGACGCGCTGGCGGCCCAGCCGTAGGTGTTGCCTCCCGAGCCGTCGGCGCGCGTGAACGTGTTGTCCTCGAGCAGCTTGGAGCCGGTCCAGATCAAAGGCAGACCCTTGGTGTGCGGGGCGCCCACGCCCACGTCCTGCATGTTGACGCCGGACAGCACGTTGATCTTGGCCTTGTGCTTCTCGAGCGGCTTGAGGATGCGATTGAGCGTGAAGCTGCTCTCGCTGCCTGTGGGCTTCCACGCGCTCTTCAGCATGCCGTGCGGGGTAAAAAAGAGCACCAGGCGCTTGGGCATGGTGGCTTCTTGCGCGCTCACGTTGAGCAGCGGCAGGTACGGGCTGAGCGCGGCAGCGCCGAGGGCAGCGAGGAACGAGCGACGCGACGCGAGCAACTCCGCGCCCTTCGGCTTGGTACGACTCATGGTGCACTCACGGGGCTGACACGCTTCGAGCGGAAGGCGTCGGACCGGACGATGGCTTGAAGCAAGGCGCGGATGTCGTTGCCCGAAGCCGCAAAGTCTTTGAAGAGCTTCGACAGGGTGCACGCATCTGCGTCGGACTCGAGTCTACCAATCGCAAACCGGAGCCACTGCCGCGTGACGCACTGCTGCACTTCTACGCTGTCTGCAAGCTTCTGCGAGAGGTCGACGGCGCCGTTGAAGGTGGCGTTGGAGGTCTTGGTGCCCGTGATGATCCCGCTGGCGTCGACGGTCTGGCCCGCCTCCATGGCGCGGAAGCCGCCGATGGCGTCGAACTGCTCGAAGCCGAGGCCGATGCCGTCGATACGTTTGTGGCAGCCGGAGCAAGACGGGTTGGTCTGGTGCTCGGTAAGCTGCTCGCGCGTGGTCGCGGTGGGAGACGGGTCGGGAGGCGTGGTGTTCACGTTGGGTGGCGGGTCGGGAAGACTCGCGCAGAACACGTTGCGAATGACGACCTTGCCGCGTCCCACGGGCGAGGTCTGATTGTAGTGGGCGTGGCTCGCCAAGAACGCCGGCTGCGTGAGCAGGCCTGCGCGCTGCATGGGGTCGAGTGCCACGGGCGTGCCGCTCTTGGTGGCCGCGCTGCTGGGCAGACCGTACACGCCGAGCAGCGGCCCCTCGGGGAACGAGTAAGGCGCGGTGAGCAGCGTGTCGAGCTTGCCGTCGTCCTCGCGCATCACGTAGTTCACGAACGTGAGGGTCTCTTTGATCATCGCCTTGGCGAGATCGGCGTTGTACGCAGGGTAGAGTTTTTCGTCTTTGGTCAGCGACTCGACGTGGCGGATGTCGAGCCACTGCAGATGAAAGCTGGCCAGCGTGTCGTCGAAGCGCTCGTCTTCGATCAGACGGTCGACCTGCCCATCGAGCCCGGCGTCGGTCATCAGTGCGCCGCTCTGTGCGCTCGCGAGCAGCTCGTCGTCTGGCGTGGTGCTGAGCAAAAAGAACGAGATGCGCGAGGCGAGCTCGTAGGCGTCGAGCGTGAGCGCCTCACCGCTGCCGGCCTTCACCGGCTGCAGCTCGACGCGGTAGATGAAGTTGGGCGACTGCAGCATGGTCTGCACCACGACGCGCAGTCCGCCTGCGTAGCCCGTGCTCTTGTACTCGTTGAACAGTCCGACGTAGGCCGCCTTCTCTTCGGTCGACAGCGGACGTCGAAAAGCGCGCAGCCCAAACTTGTCGACGAACTGCGCGGCGCACGCTGCGTCGCCCAGCTTGGGGCGGTCGCACGAGACGACGTTCTCGATGGTGGGCAGCGCCTGCTGCGCAGCGGTCTCGGCCGCAGTCATGTACTGCTGCACGAGCAGGTCGGTGACCGGAACGACCGTGTTGCCGTCGAACACGCCAAACCGCTCGTCCTCGGGCAGCGTGTTCTCGTCGAAGTCGATCTTGAGCAGATCGCGCAGCGAGTTTGCGTATTGGGCGCGACCGAGGCGCTGCAGGGGCGTGGCACCCACATGGACTTGCGAGCAGTCGAGCGGAGCGGTGGTCACGCCGATGTTGGGGACGCCGGTGCCGTTGGTCGGGCCCCCTGCTTCAGAGCCAGGGGCGCCGGGAGAGGTGGGGGAGGACGCCGACGACGAGGCGAACGGAGACAGCGGGGAGGCGATCTCGCCCGAACACGCCGTGAGCAGTGCGGCCAACGCGAGCGAGCCACCAAGAAAGGATTGGAGAAGCGAGCAATATCGGGAGGCGGGCGCTTGGGGCCGTCTAGCTAGCGTTGGCAGCATCAGCGACATCGCGGGGTAGGTACCGTTGCAGTGCGCGATCGGTTCAATGAGGGCGGTGCTTTTCGTGAATGTCCGCACCTACATGCGCGCGTTGGACGGCACGTCTCTGCCGCGCGACACCTCGCTCCCACGAGGGGCCGAACCAAGTGCGCGCCGATCACCTGAACGGGCAGCATGCTCGCCCAATGTCGTGCGCGATGGCAACCCCGCTTGCCCCTCTCGAGCGCTCGCGCGGCGCTTTCTGAGCGCGCGGGTCTTGCGTAGGACGAGCGGACAGTCGTCCTGGGCTAGCGACCCGGGTTGGGGGGCCGGGGATTGAAGGTCATCCCGGCCAACGTTCCGCGCACCGCGATCAACGCCTTGGCCCACTTGCCCTGCCGCGCCAACGTGACGGCGTCGACGAAGTAACGGACGATGCCGGACACGTACGCGTGCCGGCCGATGAACCGGCGCCGCAGGTACAGCGTGTTGCGGTAGAGGTAGTAGAAGTTGGGTACGCGCCGCTCGTCTTCTTCGGAAAAGATGCTCAGCTCGCCTGGCTTGACGCGCAGGTGCACCACCTTACTCGTGCCCACCAACAGACAGGGACGCTGCTCGGCGATGCGCGAGGTGAAGTCGGCATCTTCGCCCCAGACCACGAACTCCGGATTGAGGTTGCCAAAGGTCTGATACGTGGACCGCGGGATCAGTAAGGCGACCAGCGATGCGGTCTGCACACAGACGATGCCTTGGTCGAGGAACCGGCCCCAGTCGGGCGCGCGATCGATGCTCGGAGGGCGGGGGTTGACGGTGGGCACATTGACTCCGCGGCCCTCTCCGTCGACGGCCTGCGCCATCAAGAAGCCAATCTGCTCAGGTCGCTCGAAGTTGCGATCGAACGCGCCGACCAGCTCTTCTAGCGCGTTGGGCGCCGGGATCATGTCGTCGTCCATGAGCCAGATCCAGTCGGCGTTCAGGTCGACGAAGCCCGCTTCGACGGTGGCGATGAAGCCGCGCGCCACGCCGACGTTGTGCTCGAGCCGCTTGAGTACGATGGGCACCGCAGCATCGGCAGCAAACGCCGCGATCGCTTGCGGCGTGTCGTCGGTGGAGCCGTTGTCGAGAACGAGAACGGACTTGAGCGGTGACGTCTGCTTGCAGAGCGCTTCGAGGTTTTGAAGCAAGAGCGCACGCCGGTTGTACGTCAGAACGACCGCGTGAACATCTCCGCGCATGGGTCCCGCTTTCTTGCATGCTGAGTGTATAGATGCAACGCGATCGGGGTGTCTGGGATCGGTGTGCAAGCCTGCAAAACACAGCGTTTCTGGGACCTCGCATGCCTCGCACGGGTCAGACCATCCGGCCCCGGGCGAGGCCGTGCCGTGGCTGCGAGACGGCACCTCTATCGAATCGTGCTAGACCGGCCCCGGTGCTTGGCAGTCAACTCTTACGCAGTAGTCCGCGGCGCACGTGAGCTCTATTTTCCGCTGGCGCGCCCGAGGGCGCGCGTCGGCCTGGTTACAGAACCAGAGCGTCCGAGGCTTTCTGCACGTGCTCGGTGGGACGGCCACCACCACGGCGCTGCAGGGGCTGCAGTTCCTGATCCTCGCGCGCGGTCTCGGGCCGACTGAGTTTGGTCGATTCGCAGCGGCCGGCAGCATCACCGCCCTGCTGATGCCGTTCTCCGGGTTTGGCTTTGCCAACGTGATGGTCATGCGCGCAGCGCGCGATCCCGGCGTGTTGCCGCTCTACTTCGGCAATGCGCTCGCCATGATGATGGGCAGCGGCAGCTTGCTCGTGCTGCTCGCCGCTGCGGCTGCGCAGCTGTTTCTCAGCGCAGAGGTCCCGCTCGTGCTCATGTTGGTCGTGGCAGCGTCCGAGCTGCTCGCGGCCAAGGTCATCGACATCTGCTGGCACGCGTTCATCGCGCGGGAGCAGCTGCACTTCACCAGTCAGATCATGGGCGCGCAGAGCGCGTGTCGGCTCGGCTTCGCGGCGGGCTATCTCTGGTTGGTCACGTCGCCACCCACGGCGATGGGCTGGGCATGGTGCTCGCTGACGAGCAACATTCTGGTCTCCGCGGCAGTGCTGGCCTGGACCATTCGTACGGTGGGCCGCCCGCACTTCGACGGCAGGGTCCTGCGCACCGAGCTCGGTGCGGGCGGCTCGTTCGCGGTGGGCATCTCCGCCAAGGGCTTCTACACCGACGCGGACAAGCTGTTTCTCGCGCGCTACGGCGGCCCCGAGGCGGTCGGTCACTACACGGTCGCGTTTCGTGTCATTCAGATTGCGCTGGCGCCCATCCGCGCGCTCTCGTTCGCGCTGCAGGCTCGTATGTTCCGTGCGGGCGAAGCCGGTATCCACGGCTCGCTTCGCGTCACGCTCAAGATCCTCGGTCCGCTCTCCGTCGCGGCCTCTGTGTTGGCCGTCGGCTTCTACGCCACTGCGCCGCTGCTCACGGTGTTTGCCGGCGCCAAGTATCAGGGCAGCGTCGAGGTGCTGCGCGCGCTTTGCCTGCTGCCCTTGTTGCTCGCGGCCCAGGCTCTGCTCGCAGACACGCTCGCTTCGTCGGGCTACCAGCGCCTCGCGGCCATCGCCGAGGTGGGCGCCGCCATCTTGATCTGCACGCTGTGCGTGACGGTCATTCCGAGCTGGGGCTGGCGCGGCGCCGCGCTGGGCACCTACGTCTCGCAGTCGTGGTTGGTGCTCACCATGGGCATCGCCATCTGGCGCTTGTCGCGCTCCCAAGTAGCAAGGCCCGGCGACGCGAATGCGTAAGCTGCTCTTCGTCTCCAACCAGTACAGTCCGCACGTCGTGGGCGGCGCCGAGCTGAGCGTGCAGACGCTGGCCGAAGAGCTGGTGGGTCGCGGTCACGAAGTGAGTGTCGTGTCGCTCGCGCGCGATCGCCGCGACTCGGTCGACATCGTCAACGGCGTGCAGGTGTACCGCTGCTCCATCGCCAACGTGTACACCCCGTTTACGGGCCAACACCATCCCTTGGTGCGCAGCGCGTGGCACGCCATCGACGTGTTCAACCCCGTGATGGGCCACAAGCTAGGCAACATCCTCGATCGTGAGCGGCCCGACTGGGTGTCGGCCAACAACATCGCCGGCTTCAGCACGGCAGTCTGGGCCGCGGTCAAGTCGCGCGGCATCGGCCTCAGTCAGGTGCTGCACGACTACTGGGCCCTGTGCCCCAAGACGACGATGAACAAGGCCGGCATCAACTGCGCTGCACCGTGCACGGTCTGTCGCTCCTACGCTGCTCCCAAGCGGCTCGCGAGCCGCTGGCCCGATGTCGCCATTGGCGTGAGTCGTTACGTCCTCGACAAACACCGTGAGCACGGGTTCTTTCCCAACGCACGAACGGCCGTCGTGTACAACGGGGGTGCCTTCGCGCCGCCGCCGCCGCGTCGGCAGCGTGCCGTGGGCGAGCCCCTCACCATCGGCTTCATCGGCCGCATCGAGCACGTCAAGGGCATCGAGCTGCTGCTGCAAGCGGTCTCGCGCCTGCCAGCTGAGCGGGTTCGCCTACGCGTCGCCGGCAGGCCTACCGAGCCCGCGTATCTCGAGGAGCTCGAGCGTCGATATCCGCTGCCTCACGTCGAGTATCTGGGTTTTGTGAAAGCCGAGCAGCTGTACGGCAGCGTCGATATGTTGGTCGCGCCGTCGCTGTGGCACGAGACGCTCTGCATCGTGGTCTACGAAGCGCTCGGGTTCGGGATTCCGGTGCTCGCCGCCAGGGTGGGCGGCATCCCCGAGATCCTCGATGGCGCCGACTGCGGCTGGCTGTTCGAGCCCGGCAGCGTCGACGACCTCGAAGCGCAGCTGCGCCGCTGCCTCGATGGCTGGCCCGACCCCGAGGGCCTCTACCAACGTGCCCTTCGCCGCCGCGCATTCTTTACGCCCGAGCGCATGGCCGACGACTTTTTGGCGGCGATCGACGGTCGCCCGCCTGCGTGGGCAGCACCCGCTCACGCCCCCTGACGCGCGCTCAGAACGGGTTGTCGGGCAGGCCGCTGGCCCCCGCCGCCGAGCTCGGTGGATTGCCCCGGCGCGGAACATCAGGCCCGACCGCGGACTTGGCGGGAGCACTCGGCGCGACCCACTTGGCCGCCTGCTGTGGCCCGCCTGTCTCAGCGCGCGTGAGTTCGGAGCTGGCGCGTAGCGTAGACGGGGCTTCCCAGCGCGTGGCCGCGGGTGCCGCAGTGGCCGTCGGCGCTGCGTCTGCGTGTGCCGCTGCAGGGGCGGGCGCGGCCGGCGTAGAGGTGACGCGCTTGGTATCGATGGCGCGCGCTCCGCTAGCTGGGCGTGTCGCACGCGTAGGCGTGCGCGGTGCTTCGCCACGCGTAGGCGTGCGCGGTGCTTCGACGCGTGCGCGCAGGGGGCTGGCGCCGGGGTTGCTGCGCACCGCCTCGACAGGCACTGCGGGCGGCTCGGCGGCCAGCTGCGGCGGCGTCTCAGCTGCCGTCGTGGAGGTTGTGGCTGGCGCGTTCGGGCTCGCACCCTCGAGCGGCGCCTGGGCTTCGGCCGTGGGCGTGACTCCGAGCTCGGCGGCGACCGAGGGCGGGGCGATGTTGGTCGCGGGCTGTGCCAGACCCTCGCTCGGCGCGACGACGGCGCTTGGCGTGAGAGGCGCGACCGGAGCAGGCTCGAAGCTGTACGGCTTGGCGTCGGTGCCCGGAAGCGCGCGCACCATCAGGGCGAGCAAGCCGGCGGCGATGACGCCTGCGACCGTGAGCGTGGCAAAGCTGGGTCGCTTGCTTGGCCGCTTGTCGGCTTCCCACTCGTCGGATCCGCCGAGGCCAAGCTGGGTCACGGGGCCCACATTGGGTCGTCCCAGCTCGAGCAACTCGCCGGTGGGTGCGCGCGGCACGTCCGAGGGCGACCTTTGTTCGGGCACGGACTCGTGCTCGGCAGAACCCACGACGCTGAAGCGTGCCTCGGGTGCCTCGGGTGCCTCGGAGCCGCGGCCCGAGCGCCGGTCCTCGCGACCGGCGCGGCGTTCGGCAGAACCTGGCGGAGGCGTGCTGGAGCGAGACGCGCCGTTGCCGCGCGGTCTACGGAAGTTGCGCGTCTGTTTGAGTGACTCGCTCTCGCGGTACGCCTCGGCGATACGCAGCACCTCGGTGTCCGGGCCGCCGATGCCCATCATGGTGCGCGTGGCGAGCAAGCCGCCCTGAGCCGCATCGCGCGGCTGCGTGTGGCCGGCCGTGTACGACGGGGTCTGCCCGAGCGCGTGTTGGGGGGCCGCGGGTCGAAACGTGTCGTCGGGCGCGCGAGCGACGACCGGCCGGCGCGCGAGCGCGACCGTGCTTTGTACCCAGGCGGCCAGCTCTTCGGGCTCTGCGTACAGCCCTGCGCGCACCGCCTCGTCTTGCAGCTCGGACGCCATCTCGCCGGCGCTGGGAAAACGTGTGCCGCGGGTGCGGGCGAGCGCGCGCATGCACACCCGATCGAAGCAGTGGTGCGTGCCCGTGCCGGTCTCGCTGGGCGGCACGATGCTGCTGCTCAGCATTTTTTTCTGCGCCTCGATGGGGCTGCGGCCCGCGAACAGTCGTTGTCCGGTCAGCGTCTCCCACAGCGTCATGCCGACGATGAAGATGTCGCAGCGCGGGTCGACCGTGTGCGGCGCGAGCGCTTGCTCGGGCGCCATCTCGTAGGGCCGCAGGCGGGTGTCGGTGAGGGGTGCGCGGGGCAGCGCGGGGCCCATCGCCAGCGTGAGGTCGATGATGTGCGCCCGACCCTCGAAGTCGCCCATGATGTGGCGCGCAACGGGGGCTTGATGCACCAAGAAGGCGCCGCCCGTCGGGTCGTGCCCGCGGTGCAGGTAGTCGAGCGCGCGCAGGGCCCCGACGATCAGCGGCACGGCGAAGCGTGTGGTCTCGAGGTCGTGCTGACGCGCCTGCGCGAGCAGCACGGCGAGGTTCGCGCCCTCGATCCGTTCCATCACTGCGTACAGTTCGGGCGCGCTCTCGATGTTGAGCGTGCGGACGATGTCGCTCGAGAGCAGCGACGCGCTGAGCTCGGCCTCACGGCGCAGGGCTTCCTGGTACTCTGGGTTGCGCGCGTGCTTGGGCACGAGACGTTTGACCAGCAGCGGCCGTGCGGGGGCGGGACCTGACAGCGGCACGGCTTCGTAGAGCGCGCCGAGCTCACCCAACGCGACCTGGCTCACGAGCTGGTACGGGCCAACTGTCTCCGCACCGGTGTCCGCCCTGTCGGGATAGCGGTCTCGTGGTGGTTGGACAGACATTGTTAGCCTCCCAGAACTCGAAGCAGTGCGGGGTAGTGTCATGCCGTGGTGCAGTGGATGCAACTACCGGCGGTACGCTGATGTGTGTGTTAGCAGAAAGCCCTCGAGACGCTCGGCGGGCGCACCCCCGGTCGACCCGTAGCCCGCTGGCTTTTGACAATAAAACTGAGACTTTTGCGAGAGTGTCCGGCGCACGCCTCCCATTCGCCGCTGTAATGTGGAAGACGACGACCCGGTGTTCGACGTGTATCGGCGCGTGTCCGCACGGGCGGTACACAAATCACACCGACCGACGCGGGGCCTCGCGAACTGTTGTGCAGCACGCGTGCGCGCGGCGCTGCGTGGGCGCGGTTACATACGTCCCTCTTCGGGGAGCAAGTCTTGACCGCTCACATCGTTGGCCTATGACAGCGTGCCCGCGCCGCACGTCGAGCCGCGTGGAGACGATGCGTATACTGCGTCGCGACGGCCCCTAGTCCCTGCGCACAGAGAGCTCACGATGCCCGGTTTGATGGCGTTTCTCGGAGGTTACTACCTGCTTTCGCAGGGCTTCGACTCGCTGCTTCGTTGGCTCTTCGATCTGATCAAGGTGGCCCCGCTGATCTACGCGCGCGACGGCGCGATGATCTTCGTCATCGTGCTCGGCTTCGTCGACGTCGTGGCGCAGGTGCGCGCGGCGCTCGTGCCTTTTGCGCTGCTTACGTTCTTGATCGTCGGCTGTGTGATTGGGGCCGCGGCAGGACTGCCGTTCGCGCAGCTGCTGTTCGGCTTCAAGGTGTGGCTGCCGCTGCTGTTCGGCTTTTTTCTGACCAGCAGTGATGCGCACCTGGCGCTGCATCGACCACGCATGTGGACCTGGGTCTGGGCGCTCATGGTGGTCGGCGTCATCGCCAACGTGTTCATCACGTACCCGTGGGCCGGCATGCTGATGCAGGTGGGCGAGACCACCGTCGAAGCCAATCGCGAGTGGGACGCAGGTGGATTTAATCGCGCCTCGGGTTTCTCGCGCACCAGCTTCGATGCCGCCATCTGTGTTTTGTTGCTCTCGTTTTACCTGCTGGTGGTGCACAAAAAGCTGCTCTATCGCGTGGCTATCTGGCTGCTCACGGGCACGGCCGTGGTGCTCACCACCACCAAGGGAGCGGTCGGCGCGTTCCTCGTGGCCACGTTCGTCGCGCCGCTCGTGCTGTCCATCGACCCCGAGCGCTACAGCACGCAGCGGGTGCGTCGCGTGATTGCCCAGGCCACGGTCAGTGTGCTCGCGGTGATTGCGGCACTCGTACCTTTGGTCGCGGGTCAGATCGGGACCGGCTACATCGAAGAAGGCACGGTCGAGTTTTTCTTGCTCGCTTCATTTGGAGAGCGCATCTCGCTCACCTGGCCCACCGCCTTTGGTCTGCTCGACAGCTGGCAGTTCGTCACCGGGCGCGGCATCGGAGGCATCGGCGCCGCGCAGACCTTCTTCGAGCTCGATCGTTTTTGCCCCGCCGACAGCTTGTTCGTTTACGTGTACGTCACCGCAGGGCTCGTCGGGGTGGCCATGTACCTGGCCTTGCTCTCGGGCGTGTGGACGCTCAACCTCGGCAGCACGGGGGGCCGTCTGACCTTCTTCGTGCTGCTGTTCGTGTTCGTCTACGGCACCACCGTCAACGTGGTGGAGAGCGCAGTCGCGCTGATGTCCATCGGCGCCGCCGCCGCGCAGCTCACCAAGCGCGAGTCCGCACACCTGTCGGTGCACGACTACGGCTACCCGGAGTACAGCGCGTAGGTTCTGGCCGAGCGGCGCGCTCAACCCTGCTTTTGTGGGCTTTTGACCGTGCTGAGCACGTCGCGAACAAAAGCCGCCAAGTCTCCGCCCGTAAACAAAAAGCCGCACACGCCCGCTGCCGTCGCGGCCTCGAGGTCGCTCGGCTTGTCGCCGATCAGCAGACTCGAAGTGAGATCGATGGTGTGCTCTCGCGCCGCGCGCAACAACATGCCGGGCTTGGGTTTGCGGCACGCGCAGTCGACGCGGAACTCGTCGACCGTGGCGTCGGGCAAGTGCGGACAAAAGTACCAGGCATCCAGGGTCGCACCGACGCGCGCGAGATCTTGCTGCAGGTGTGCGTGCAGACGCCGCAGCGCAGCCTCGTCGTAGTAGCCGCGCGCGATGCCGGACTGGTTGGTCACCATCACCGTCAGATAGCCGGCGGCACCGAGCAGGGCGATGGCCTCGCGGGCGCCGTCGATCCACACGAAGTCTTCGATGCGATGGACGTACCCGCGGTCGTGGTTGAGCACGCCATCGCGATCGAGAAAAGCCGCAGGTCGCGGGGGCGTCGTCAGCTGCGGACCCTCTGTGTGGGGGGCGACGACAGGGCGGCTCACGGCGCCTCCGACGCGCGCAGGACGCGCGGTGTTTGCCCCGAAAAACGCAGCAGCTCGGAGAACGCCAGCGTCAGATGGTAGAGCGTGCTGGTGGGCATGCGTCGTGTGTCCGGTGTGCCGTCCGCGGCCACGCCCTCGAACCAGACGGGCGATTGGTGACCGAGAAAGCGCTCAAAAATGGCATCGACGAGTGCGCTGATGGCGGGCACCGAGCGCTCGCCCGCGGCTTCTGCGCGCACCACGTACGCCTTGAGGGTCTCGCACATGGCCCACAGCTTGGTGCCGCCGTGCGTGATGGCCCCGTGCGTGTCGACACGTTCTGCCGGGAGTCCAGTCGGGGTGAAGCCGTGGCGCTCAACGAAGTCGAACAGCGCTCGCGCTCGAAGCGTGTGCGCAGCTCCGTTGGCGAAGTCGAGTCGCGCGTGCTCGTGGAGTAACCAGGTCCACTCGGCGTGATGACCCGGTTCGACACACTCTCCGTCCACGCCCGCGAGGGGCTCGAGCGCAGGCCCAAGGTACTCGCGTAGCGCACCGCTTTCGGACACGAAGTGGGACTCGAGCAGCTGAGCAAGACCTCGAGCGCGCTCGAGAAACGAGTCGTCTTGGCTCACCTCGTACAGGCACAGCAGTGCTTCGTACAGGTGCATGTGAGGGTTTTGGCGGCGAGGCGCACGCGCCGGAATGGCCTCTTCGTAGCCGCCGAATGGAGAGCGCAGCTGATCGTCCATGAACGCGAGCGTACGGTAGGCCGACGCGAGCGTGGCCGGATCGCGATCGAGTCGATACACCCACGCACTCGCCAGCAGCGCAAACGCTTGGTCGTAGGCATCGCGCGTGGGGTCGAGCACGTTGCCCGCAGCGTCGAGCCGGTGCACCCAGCCGCCATCGGGATGCCACGCGGCGGTGACAGTCCGCGCGAACAACCTACGCGAAAGGATCGGGTCGCACGCGCCGAGCAGGGCCGCGTACGCGAAGACGTAGGCTTGCCGGAACTGGACCATCGTCCTTCGGTAGCCCGTCTCACGCATGGCCCCCGTGAAGTCTGACTCTTCGTAGGCAAACCCTGCGCGATCGAAACCGTGGCTGGACCAGTACGGAATCGCGTGATCGAGCAGCCAAGAGCGAGCCCTCAAAGCGTCAGCGCGGTGAGGATGATCGCTTGCTGACATGAAATACCCTTCACGAGATGATACGACGAAGAAACAAGGTTTCTACAGGGGGGGTACGCGAGTCAATGGTGCGCAATTGGGCGTGACTACTAAGCGAATCCGCAGCTTGCACCACATGGACTTGCTAGTACATTCCGGACGAGTTGTCCCGGGAAGTTGGCCTGTTGCGGGCCGGTGAATCCTCCGATCTGAGTCCGCAAAGGCCGCCAGGAGTCTGCAACGAATGTCAGGCGAACGCGGAAATCCGTTGCTCAAGCGTGTCGACCGATGGCTCGGCATTCCTCTCGTCATGTCGCTCGGTACGGCGCGTGCTCTCGTGCGTCGGCTGCGCAAGCCTGTCGCCTCGTCTTTTCGATTGCGAGCGGGCGAACAACACGCTCCAAAAGAGGCGCCCACACTGCGTGGTGCGCACGTGGGTGTCCTCGCGCCCGCGGCCATCGGCGACACCGTGCTGGCTAGCGGCATGATTCGTGATCTTGCTGCCGCGGGAGCAGAGGTCACACTCATCACCTCGCCGAGCAATGCGGCGGTCGCTCCACTCATTCCACACGTGAAGCGCACCATCTCGGTGCCGGTGACGCGTCCCCACCGCGCACTCGCGCAGCTGCGTCGCGAGCAGTTCGACATCCTGATCGACATCACGCCGTGGCCGCGCCTCAATGCGCTGCTGTCTGCGCTGTCCGGTGCCAAGTTCACGGTCGGCTTCTCCACGCCTGCGCAGTACCGACACTACGCGTACGACGCCGTGGTCGAGCACAGTCACAGCGTGCACCAGTCCAAAAACTGCAACGAGCTGCTCACGCCCTTCGGCATTCACTCGCTCTCGTTGCCGAAGATCGAGGTGCCCAACCACCCGAAGCTGCCTGTCCTGCCCACGCGCTACGTCGTGTTTCACGCGTGGCCCGGCGGCTTTCGCAGCGAGTTTCGAGAGTGGCCCACCGACTCTTGGCGCGCACTGGGCGCAGAGGTCGCCAAAAAGAGCGTGGCTGTGTTGCTCACCGGCGGCAAGGCCGACAAGCCGCGCTGTGCCGAGCTTGCCGCGCACCTGGCCGAGGTCGGTGTCGACGTGGTCGACCTGTCCGGGCAGCTCACGCTCGCGCAGACGGCTGCGGTGCTCGAGGCCGCGACCGGCGTGGTCAGCGTCGACACGGGCATCCTGCACGTGGGCAGCGCAGTGGCCGCGCCCATCATCGGGCTGCACGGCCCCAGCAGCTCGCGCCGCTGGGGTGCGATCGGGCATCGTGCCTACTCGGTCGACTGTCAGGGTGCAGACGCCGGCTATCTCTCGCTGGGCTTCGAGTATCCCAAGCATCCCCGTCCTTGTATGCATCGCATCGAGGTGAGTCAGGTCTGGAGCCTACTCGCACCGCTGCTCGACACTGCCAATCAATGCGTGGCATGAACTCGGGTTAGGAGACCCCCCCATGGACCTCGATTTCTCAACGGACGCAGCTCCGCGTGTGCTCGTCGTGGGCGACGTCATGCTCGACCACTACGTCTGGGGTGCCTGTGATCGCGTCTCCCCCGAGGCTCCCGTGCAGGTCGTGCGCGTGACGCGCGAGACGCAGTCGCTCGGCGGCGCGGGCAACGTAGTCGCCAATCTTGCTGCGCTCGGCGCCGAGACCGACTTCGTGGGCATCGCCGGACGCGACCTCGCGCGCGATCAGCTGGTGAGTGCACTGTGGGCATGCCACGCGCGCACCGAGGGGTTGGTCGAGACCGACTCGCGCCCCACCACCGTCAAAAAACGCATCATCGCAGGCGCGCAGCAGATCACGCGCGTCGACTACGAAGACGCGTCGCCCATCGGCACCGAGCTCGAGGACGAGGTGCTCGCGGCCGCGCTCGAGCGCATCCCGGCGGCCAAGGTCGTCGTGCTCTCCGACTACGGCAAGGGTGTGATGACCGAGCGAGTCACCGCCGGCATCATCCTGGCCGCGCGCAGCAGAGGGGTGCCTGTGCTCGTCGATCCCAAGGGCCGCGACTACTCCAAGTATCGTGGCGCCTCGCTCATCACACCCAACCGCAAAGAGGCTGCGGCTGCGGTGGGGCGCGGCTTGCCCACACGCGAGGCGGTCGTCGAGGCAGGGCGCGAGCTGCGTAGCTCGCTCGAGCTCGACGCTTGTCTCATCACGCTCAGCGAAGCGGGCATGGCGTTGTTCCAAGATCGCCGCGAGACCTTCTTGCCCACCGAAGCGCGTGAAGTGTTCGACGTCACGGGCGCGGGTGACACGGTCATCGCGTCCATCGCGTTCATGGTCGCGCACGGCCGTACGCTGCTCGAGGCTTGTCGTCTGGCCAATGCGGCGGCGGGCATCGTCGTCGGCAAAGTCGGGTCGGCGACCGTGTCGCTCGACGAGCTGAGGCTCGCCGTCAACAAGCGCACCGGTGTGAGCGAAGACAAGTTCGTCGACGTCGACACGCTGGTGACCAACCTGACGACGTTGCGCGCGCAGGGCAAACGCATCGTGTTCACTAACGGCTGCTTCGACATCTTGCACGCCGGCCACGTGCAGTATCTGTCCGAAGCCGCTGCGCTCGGCGACGTGCTCGTGGTGGGGCTCAACGACGACGACTCGGTGCGTCGACTCAAGGGCCCGACTCGTCCCCTCAACGAAGTCGGCGATCGTGGCTTGGTGCTGTCTGCTCTGTCGGCCGTCTCGTACGTCACGACGTTTGGCGACGACACACCACTCGAGCTGATCCGCGCGGTCCAGCCCGATGTGCTCGTCAAAGGTGGAGACTACCTCGCCAACGACGTGGTCGGCGCCGACCTGGTGAAGCTGCGCGGCGGCAGTGTTAAGATCCTCTCGTTCCTCGAGGGGCGCAGCACCACGGGCACCCTGCAACGCATGGCCAAAGCCTGACGTCGAGTGCGGCTTGTTCGTTTCGCGACTAGATTGTCGATTGTGAACGCGATCAAGCTGTTGTTGCCCCTGCTGGTGGGTTGTAGCTTCGTGCCGTTTTCTGCGCGGGCACAAGACAAGCTGTGGGGGGCGGGCCTTCACCTCGGCGGGTCGAAGTCGAGCTTCGATGCGGCCGAGATCGCGCTGACCGAGCTGGGTGCCAACACGTTTCGCGACGACTTGTACTGGCAGAACCTCGAGCAGACTCGTGGCAAGCTCGTCGAGCCGCAAGGCTTGATCGACTTGCAGAAGCTGCTGCTGCACGGCGCCCAGCACGACATGAAGGGCGTCATCGTGCTGACGTACGGCAATCCGCTCTACTTCCCCGGTCTGCCCAAGACCGACGGCGATCGACAGGCATTTACGCGTTACGCCGGCTGGGTCGCCCGCGGCTACGGCAAGCAGGTGAGCGCCTTCGAGGTGTGGAACGAGTGGAACATCGGCGGCGGCAGCGAGCCGCGCACACAGGGCAGCGCCGAAGACTACGTCAAGCTGCTGCGGGCGGTGCGACCGGTGCTGCGTGCCGAGGCGCCGGGCGTGCCTGTGATCGCCGGTGCGGTGGCCAACCGCGAGCTCGGCTGGATCAAGAGCTTTGCAGACAAGGGTGGCTTTGCGCTGTGTGACGGCTTCTCCGTGCACCCGTACAACCACCACGATCGCGATGCGAGTGCCGAGGACGTGGTGTCGTGGCTCGACGGTCTACACAGAGAGATCAAGTCTCACACCAAGAAGTCGATGCCGCTGTGGATCACCGAGATCGGCTGGCCCAACCACGACGGGGAGGGCGGCAGTCCCGAGGCCGTGACCGCGCAGCGTCTGCTCAAGATGAACCTGCTGCTTCTGTCGCGCGGCTACGTGCGCGGCGTGTGGTGGTACGACCTGTTCGACGACGGACACGACCACGCCGAGATGGAAGACAACTTTGGTCTCATCCGCATGGACGGCTCACGCAAGCCCGCGTTTGAAGCGTTCAAGCTGTTCCTCAAACACTTCAAGAAGGCCAAGTTCGTCAAGGACCTGTCGGCACACGGCGCGCTGGCGTTGGAGTTCAAGAGCGCAGACGGCCGTCGTCTGTTGGCCGCCTGGGCGCGCGAGGGTGTCGCCGACGAGCGGCTCGTTCTCAGCGGGTCGTACAAGTCGATCCCCGTCGAGGGGGGCGATAGCGCGCGCGTCGCACGGGAGCTGAAGAAGGGTGGCAGCGCGCCGCTCGGAGAGTGGCCCGCGCTGTTCGAGCTAGCGAAGGACGCCAAGGTCAGCATCGTCACGACGTCGGTCTTGGGTGGCTGCGCGAAGCAGTGAAGCTCGGCCTACAGCACCTCGTGCAGCGCGGCTCTCACCTTCTCGCCGGTGCTGTCCCACGAGAAGCGCTGCACGTTGACCAGGCCACGCTCGCGCAGCGATGCGCGCAGCGCAGCGTCGTCGCGTACCTTCACGAGTGCGTCGGCGATCTCGTCCTCGTTGATCGGGTCGACGAGCAGCGCCGCGCCTCCCGCGACTTCGGGCAGCGCACAGACCGTGGACGTGATGACGGGCGTACCGCACGCCATGCCCTCGATCACCGGCAGGCCAAAGCCCTCGAACAGGCTCGGAAACAACACCACCTCGGCGCCGCGATAGACCGCCGCGAGCTCGCGATCGTCGACGCGCCCCACAAAGGCGAGCCGCGCTTCGATGCCGAGCGCGCGCGCGACCACCATCAGCTCGCCGCCTGGCTCACCGAGGAACAGCAGCTTGGTGTCGTCGCTGCCGTGCACGTGTGCAAACGCCCTGAGCGCGCGGATCTCGTTTTTGTGCGGCTTTCTGTTGCTTGGGCAGAGCACGTACGGAGCGCCGAGCGTGTGCCGTACGCCGTGTGCCGAGAACGCAGCATCGACCCCGTTGCCGACATTGACGATGCGCGAGGCGTCGAGCCCCGACCACTCCGCGATCCGGTGCTTGGAGTACTCCGACACCGTGAACACGCGGAGCGCACGGTGGCACGCGGGCTTCATCACCAGCTCGTAGTACGCCGTCTTGAGTGGGTGGCGCGTCTCTTTGCTGTCGATGTGCGTGAGGTCGTGGATGGTGAACGCAAACGACGAGCTGACGAGCGGCGAGTTGTAGCCGGGCGACACGAACACGCTGTCTCTGGCGAGCGCGAGCCGGGCCCCGGTGTAGGCGCAGTCGAGCGGGTGATACGGGGCGAGCTTGCCCGTGAACTCGTCGACGTCGCCCAAACGTTTTTTCACCTCGCGCGCGAAGCGACCGATGCCGTGGTCGCCGTACCAGCGTGCGTCGAACAATATCCTCTTCAAAACCAGTGCTCCCTGTCACGCGCGCGCGAGCGCCGTGGCGAAACGGTCGAAGCGCGCGATCTACCGTGCGCGCGTCGATGGTGTACGGCACTGCTAGGCGCGGGGGAAGGCGCGCGGAACACTGCTGTTGCGGACGTTGCGACCACGAAAGCGCGACCACCAGTCGTGAGACGGCGGCTTGGGCGGAACGGCGTAGTGCGCCCCAGGCGCGGCGTCGTTGACCACGACGCCGAAGCCGTGCGCGACCATGGAGAGGCGACGCACGTGCTCTTCGGCCGCGGCGCGTGGGGTGTGTCCGAGCCGGAACACGCTGACCACCTCGTCGGCGAGCGGCGCGAGCACCAGCGGGTCGGCCACCAGCGGGAAGCTTGGACCATCGATGAGCACGAAGTCGTAGCGGCTGCGTGCGTCGATGAGAAAGCGCGCCATGCGCTCGCTCGACAGCTCGCCCGGCGCCATCCGGCCCGCACCGATGGAGAAGAACTCGCCGAAGGGACCAGACACTGGCTTGACCGCGTCGCGCCAGCTGCACTGACCGCTGAGGATGGTGCGCAGGCCGCGCCCGTCGTCGCCGCCCGTGATCTTGTGGTGGGAGGGCTTGCGCAGGTCGGCGTCGATGACCAGCACCCACTTCTGATCGGCGGCGAGCACGGCAGCGAGCGACAGCGTGGTGAGCGTCTTGCCGTCTCCGGGCGCAGGCGACGTGAGCAGGATGGCGTGACCCGTCTGCATGGTCGCCGACTGGTACAAGTTGGCGCGCAGCATCCGAAAGGCTTCGGTGGAGGCAGACACACCCTCACCGAGGAACGACTCGCGTCCACTCGTGCCGTCACTCGTCCCCGAGCGACGCGGGATGCTGGCCAGCAGTCGTGCTCCGCCAGCCACTGCGCGCACCTCGGCTTCGCTCTGCAGCGTGGTCGCGCAGAAACGTTTGAAGATGACGATGCAGGTGGCGAGCACGAGCCCGAGGACGCCGCTGGCGAAGGCCAACAGGAGCTTGGGCGAGTACTCCTCGGAAGGGGCCTCGGGTCGGTCGAGCACGCGGTTCTTGGAGACGGTGGACGCCTTGAGGATGGCCGACTGCTGCTGCCGCTCGAGCAGCTGCGCGTAGAGCTTGCCGTACACGTCCGACTCGCGCGAGATCTGCGAGAGACCGATCTCGGCGCCGGGCACCGTCTTCAGCTTGTCTTGGAACTGGCTGATGATGTGCGTGAGCGTGCTGAGGTTTTCTTGTGCGCGCGTGAGACGACCGCCCACGTAGTTGCGGATGGTCTCGGTCTGCGCGGCGATCTGCGCCTTTTGGTTGCGCACGTCGGGCGCGCTGTCTTGAAAACGACCCTCGAGGTCGGTGAGGGACTGACGCGCGGCCGCCAGCGACTTGCCGAGGCCCTCGAGCACGGTGTCGTTGGCCTCGCCCAGCAAGAAGGCCTCGACCGGGTAGCTCGGGTCTTTGAGCATGCGCTTGATGTCGGTGAGCGCGGCGACCTGCAGACGCGCGGCCACGCGCTGCTCTTCGTACTTGGCGACCTGCTCGATCATGGACTTGGCTTCGTTGTCCATGACCACGCCAGCGGTGTTGGCGCGGTACTCGGCGAGCTTGTTTTGGGTGCCGTCGAGGTGCTCGCGCATCTCGGCGAGCTGGCGCGAGACGAACGACTCGGCCGCCGTCGCGTCGGCGGTCTTCCAGGCTTGGCGCTCTTCCAGGTACACGCGCATCAGCTCGCGCAGGAACGTGGCCGCCATGATGGGATTCTTGTTGAGGAAGTCGATGGTGACGACCTTGACGGAGTCGGCCGACGACGCACTCAGTTTGGCAGCCGTCACACTCAGGTCTTCGAGCGCCTTGACGACGAAGTCGCCGCTGGCCGACACGGTGAGGTCGTACGCCTTGCCCGACGTGGGCAGACCGCGATCGCCCGCGTGCAGCGTAAACGACGCGCTCGGCAGCGCGAGTGGGCGCTCGACGGTGCCCTTCCCAATCGCGTGACCGTCTTGATAGACCTGATACTCGCTGGGGGACGAGAAATGCAGCTCGAACTTTTGGGGCTCGCGCGCCGCCTTGCCCAGCGCCGCATCGGACACCGTCAGCTCGCCACTGGCGCCGCGGATCTCGCTCGGGTCGCGGCGGCTGAGCAGCCACTTCCACAGGCGTGGCGGCTTCCAGCCGGACGGGTAGATGGTGGTGTTGAGGCCGGAGCGCGCGACCGCCTGCGCGACGATCGAGCGGCTCTTCATGATCTCGATCTCGCTCTGCACTTCGCCTGCGCTGCTGCCCAGGATGTCGAAGTCGCTGCGCCCGCCGCCGCCCTGACTCTTGTTGTCGAGCTCGCCGAGGTACAGCCGCCCGGTGGCCTTGAAGTTCATGCGCATGAGCAGGGTCAGCGTCAGCACCACCAGCATGACGGTGAGGCCGACCCGGACCACGAACTTCCACTGGTCACGCACCGCCTTCCACAGCGAGCCGAGGTCGATGTTGGCCGTCTGCGGTGCGATGGAGACGTGGTTCGCTCCGTGTGGACGCCGGCTCTGGACGATGCGCGGACGCGAGCCCTCGCGCCTCTCCATGGAGTCGGGCGAGTCGTCATCGTTCCAAGGAGTAAGGGCCACGGGAACTCCTACTATTTAGCGTCCGCAGCTTCTTGCCGCTGTTGATTACGGTACGAGTCCTGCAGGAATCTGATCTGGACCCATGGACTGAGCAACCCTCCCACCGTCTGCAAGGTGGGTAGGAGCTGCTCCAATGCTTGATTCCAGGTGGTGATCGCGCGCGCTGGCACGAACACCACGTCGCCGGGCACCAGCTCGAAGTCTGCTGCCTCGCCTTTGATGATCTTGTTCGCATCGATGACGAAGAGCTCGCCGCGTTCACCCTCACTACGAATCACGCGAGTGCTGGAGAGCCTGCCGAGCGAGCGATCGCGGTAGCCGTAGCCGGTGGATGCCAGCGCCTGCATGATGGTCATCTGACCGTTGCGGAAGTTGACCGGACCGCCACGTGCCACGCCGTTGTTGCCGCCCGCGAACACGAACGCCTGCTCTGTGGCGTTGTCCGGCACCATGATCAGGTCACCCGGCCGCATCGCGATGTTCTGACTCAGGTCGCCGTCGCGCATCAGGCGCCGAAAGTTGATGGGCAGCTTCTTGCCGTCGCGCACCAGGTACGCGCTGCGCAGGCTGGCGCGCTCGAGCTGGATGCTGCCCCCGAGCGACATGGCCTCGAGCAGGCGCAGCGGACGGTCGCTGTACTTGAGCCCAGGCTGCAAAAACTGACCGACCAAGTAGTAACGAATGCTGCCGTTGAAGAGCAGCTGCAGGGTCACCTTGGGGTCGCGCACGTAGACCGCGAGCTGAGTCTCGAGGAACTTGCGCAGCTGCTCGGTGGTCTTGCCCGCGACCTTGACCGAACCGATGAGCGGAAACTGGATGGTGCCGTCGTTGTCGACGACGTGACCTGCGGGCCGGCCACCCGGCGCTGCCGAGCCGGCGTAGGTGGCAAGCGAGAGCTCGGGGTGACCGTAGATCGCGACGAGCAACGAGTCGCCGGGGCCCACGCGATACGCCTCGCCCTCGCGATCGCCCATCAGGTGCTGGAGCAGCTGTGGATCGAGCCGCTCTTGCACCTGGGAGACGACGCTGCTCGGCAGGACGGTGCGCTTGACCGTGGGATGCGCGCAGCCTGTCGTGCCCGCTGCGCCGAGCAAGAGTCCGAGCAAGACCGCGTGCTGCACCGCCGAAGCGCACACTCGAGCTACGCGCGGTCGAAGCGCGACCTTGGGCGCGCGAGCGAAGGAGCGAAGGCAGGATCGAAACAAGTCACACCTCATCCAAGAACCGCGAAGTGAGCCGCAGTCTCGCTGCAAACGCGCACTCGTCAAGCTAGCGACCTGAGAGTCGGGTCAACACCCACATCGCGCACCTTGATGTCCCACGCGAGGACTGCTCGTCAAGCCAAGGAAGCCGTGAAAAGCCGGAGCGTTGGGTGCCTCACCACGCAGGCGCCAGTACCTTCCAAAACAAAAGCGGCGTGGGGTGCTCCCTCCGCCGCTCGCCACATCTCGAAGCGTCAGGTCGTTGCTCAGTACGCGTTCTTGTTGATGAAGCCCTTGTAGAGCGTGATGAACAAGATCTTGATGTCGAGCGTGTACGACCAGTTGCGGATGTAGAAGAGGTCGCACTCGATGCGGCGATCGAGCGCCGTGTTGCCGCGCCAGCCGTTGACCTG